>JANXMS010000211.1 GCA_025354525.1 Acidobacteriota bacterium | reverse complement strand
CGAAGTACAATGGCCTGGCGGAGCACTCGAAACAATCGGCGCTCTGAAGGGAGGGCAAATCGTCACCATCACCGAAGGAAAGGGCGTCACTGCGGTTACGCGGTACACCCAATGAATTTGCTGCTCTTGACTTTGGCGTTGGCGGCTCTGGACTGCGGCGGCAACGGTGCGGTGGCCCGCATCCGGGTCGGGCAGAGGACGATGACGGGCGAAGTCCGGCTGCAATTCGGGCTAGGCGCCGCCACCGAAGCGCAGGCCGTCGAAGTACAATGGCCCGGCGGAGCACTCGAAACAATCGGCGCTCTGAAGGGAGGGCAAATCGTCACCATCACCGAAGGAAAGGGCGTCACTGCGGTTACGCGGTACACCCAATGAATCTGCTGCTCTTGGCTTTGGCGTTGGCGGCTCCGGACTGCGGGAAGTCTTTCGCCGCTGGGATGGACGAGTACCAACGCAAGGATCTAGCCCAGGCTCTCATCTCCTTGCGGGCCTCGGTGCAGTGCGATCCGAAAATGGTGCAGGCGCACCTAGTGATCGCTAACATCTACGCCGAGCGGGGCAATGGCGGCGAGGCGTTAGCGGCGCTGCTGGAGGTTCTGCGGATTGAGCCCAACAACGTTTTGGCGCTGCGGGCGGGCTCCAACCTCTACTTGCAAAATGGTCTGCACACGAAGGCCCTACCGCTGCTGGAGAGGTTAATCGTGGCGGCTCCGACCGCGGTAGATGCGCACGCCGACCTGGCGGGTGTCTACGCGGCGAGCGGCAAGCGGGAGGCCGCCGAGAAGGGGTTCCGGCGTGCCCTTGAGTTGCGAGCGGACTACTTCCCCGCCTTGGCAGGATTGGGCAACCTGTTGGCCCGCGCGGGCGACAATGAAGCCGCCATGCCTCTGCTGCGCCGGGCCGTGCAAGTTTTGCCCCGCGCTTACGAAGGGCACTTTCTGCTCGGGTCCGCGCTGAATCGATTGGAGCAGTTTGACGAAGCCCGCGCGGAGTTAGAACAGGCGTCCACGTCCGGCGGCCAGAACGAACCGCAGGTTTTCTATCAACTCGCACGCGCCTGGGGCGGGCTCAGCAAAGCGCCGGAGCGCAAGGCGGCGTTAGCCAGGTTCTCCGAGTTGACCAAGAAAGAGAAAGACAACATCGAGCTACAGCGCAAGGCGGCAACCTGGGTGGACGAAGCCCGCGTCCTGCTCCAGGCGGGCGACTTAGAGAGCGCCACCGCTCGCCTTGAACTGGCCCGCGAAGCCAAGCCGAACGACGCCACGCTGTTATTCCGCTTGGCGGGATTGAACTTCGATCTGCGGCGCAATGACACCGCCCGCGAGTACGTGCAAGCCGCCATCAGCATCAGCCCGGCCACTTGGCTGTACCACTATTTGCTCGGCTTGGTGGAGCAGAACGCGAACCGCTTGGGCGATGCCCGGGCCAGCCTGGAAGTGGCAGCGAAGCTGCAGCCCATCGAAGCGCCGGTGTTCAACGCCTTGGGTCAGGTTCTGCTGGCACAAGGCGAACGCACTGCCGCCGTCGCGGCCTTCGCAACGGCCGTCAAGCTCGCGCCAGCCGAACCCGCTTTCCGGCAGAACCTGGAATCGGCCCGGCCTAGGCAATAATCCGTTTGTTCGGTTCGTGCCTAGGTGGCGGCTAAGCGGCAGACCACCGAAGCTCCGGTGTTCAATGCCCTCGCCCAAGGCGAAGGACCGGCCGAGGCCGCGGCGTTCGAAACGGCAGCGAAGCTCGCGCCTGCCGACCCCGCCTTCCGGCAGAACCTGGAATCGGCCCAGCCTAGGCAATAAGCCGTTTGTTCGGTTCGTGCCTAGGTGGCGGCTAAGCGGCAGACCACCGAAGCTCCGGTGTTCAATGCCCTCGCCCAAGGCGAAGGACCGGTCGCGGTCGCGGCGTTCGAAACGGCAGCGAAGCTCGCGCCTGCCGAACCCGCTTTCCGGCAGAACTTGGAATCGGCCCAGCCGAGGAAATAATGCCTCCTCGCTGTTTAGTGTGGGTAAGGAAGGTAAAGCTAGACGACGAGAATCGGCTCACAGAGGTCCCTGGGCCGACGGTTTCGTGATTCGATCAGGGGAACTCGGAGTGGGCGCAGATCGCGTTTGAATTTGGGCGGGAGACAACGGTACCGCCGTCGCGGCGGTGGAAATGTGGAAATCGCGCCTTATTGCGATTTCCAAGGGCGGTGGGAAGAGAGTGAAAACCGGCCTTCGGTTTTCCTCGCTTGCCACCGCCCGCCATTTCCACGGTCGCCGTCCCACACCAACCACGCGTGACTGCCCGTCGGGGCTGCGCTTGTTCGGGCGGTTCTACCCACGTGAAACAGCGAAGAACCGAAATAATCCGTTTGTTCGGTTAGTGGCGAGGCCAGCCTGGAAGTGGCAGCTAAGTTCGAAAAGGCGGTACAGGTCACACCCGCCGACCCGGCCTAGGCAATAATCTGTTCGATCGGGCCGTGCCCTTCTTCAACCAAATGGAAGTTCCGGCCCAGAGCCCGGAATTGCATTTTCTTGTGATCCAAGCCTAACTGTTTCAGGATCGTCGCATGGAGGTCGCTGTAATAGTGCGGGCTCTCGATCGCTCGGTAACCGTACTCGTCCGTCGCCCCGTGGATCGTTCCGCCTTTGATTCCGCCGCCGGCGAACCAGGCGCTATAGCCCTTCGGATTGTGGTCGCGGCCCGTCGTGTTTTGCGACCAGGGGCTGCGACCGAATTCGCTCGTAAAGACGACCAGAGTGCGCTCTAACATCCCGCGCTGCTTCAAGTCCTGAATTAGTCCCGCGATCGGCTTATCGACCGCCCGGCACAACGGTTCATGGCTCTTCATATCGCCATGCGCGTCCCAACTGCCATTGCCTCCACCGGCGTGGCAAATCTGCACGAAGCGGACACCATTCTCGACTAACCGCCGCGCCATCAGCAGTTGGCGGCCGAACTCATCGGTCGGCTTCGTGCCAATGCCATAGAGCTCCTGCACATGCGGCGGCTCCTTCGAAAGATCCACGATCCCGGGCGCGCTTAGCTGCATCCGGGCTGCCAGTTCGTACGAGTCGATCCGGGCCGCAATGTCCGTATTTAGGGCATGGCGTTCTCGAAACTCCTGATTCAGACGAGCCAACGCGGCCATCTGCTGGTCACGCTCCGCGGCATTGCTGCTGGCCGGCGGTTTCAGATTCGGAATGGGAACGGGACCGGCCTGGAACGGCGTAGCAGCATACGTCGCACCCAGGTACCCGCCCGTTAACTGCACCGGCGACGACGCCCTACCGACGTTCACGTAAGTCGGCAGGTTCTTATTGCCAGAGCCCAGCGCGTAGGAGACCCAACTGCCAAAAGAGGGGTTATCAAATGCCCGGCCTCGATGGCCCGTCTGCGTTTCAATTACGGCCGGGAAGTGGTTGCCCTCCTGGCACCATAGAGAGCGAACGATGGCGATGTCGTCGATGACGCCCCCGACGTGCGGGAACCAGTCGGAAACGGGAATGCCGGATTTGCCGTAATTCTTGAACGTCCGGAGGCAGGGGATCACCGGGCGTTTCATCTCCGCCACGTTGTCGCCAAAGCCGATCGCATCGATCAGCTTGCCCGCGTGCTTGTTGCCTTTGGGGTCAAACGTATCGATGTGGCTGACCCCGCCGCACATGAAAAGGAAGATGACCGCGTCGGCTTTCTTGCCGCCGGGCAGTCGGGCGTCGAGCTTTCCATCCTCGGCCCACAGGGCACCGACCGCGCTGCCTAAAAGCGCTCCAATGGATTGGTGGAATAAGTGGCGTCGGGTGGTCATTGCACGTAAAGGAATTCGTCTAGGTTAAACAGGAGCCAAGCGAGGCTCTTTAATCGAGCGGGATCGGTGCCGACGTAGGTTAGCGCGCTGTCTTTCTCGCCCGGCGAAGGGGGACGGCTGAGGCTGATGCGATAGCCGAGGTCGACGGCCTTGCTGATCTCTCCCTCCGCTTCCTTCTTCAGACGATCCGCGAACATCGAGCTGGCTTTTTCAATCTCGGGACTGTTCATCAGGAATAAGCCTTGCGGCGCGGTGACGGTTTGCGTTCTCACCGGGCAAGGGGCCCGGCCGTCATCGACGTCGAACGATTGCAGGAAGTTCGGCACGACCTCGCGACTCGTCGAGAACCCGCGGACGATGTAGGCCCCGCGGCGGTTCATTTTGGTTTCGGCCATGGGAGGACCACGGCGCCCTTGGGGCGCGCGGCTTTCAATGTCAAACGACGGACCGCCCAAGCTCGTGTCGAGGTTGCCGGCGGCGGTTAGGATTGAGTCCCAGATCGGTTCCGCTTCGAGACGCTGCAGGCGGAAGCTCCAGAGGAATCGGCTGGAAGGATCGGCCACCAGGTTCTTCTTCCTCAACCCCTTGTCCCCGGAGCTACTCAGCCGATAGACGTTCGAAGTCATCATCAGCTTGTGCATCGCTTTCTGGCTATAGCCGCGCGCGACAAACTCCGCGGCCAGCCAATCGAGCAACGGCTGGCTGGCCGGACGACCGCCCATCAGGCCGAAATCGCTCGATGCTTTTTGGAGGCCTTCGCCGAAGTGCCACTGCCAAAGCCGGTTCACGGCGACGCGGGCAAACAGCGGATTGTCGGGTGCCGTGAGCCAGTCGGAGAACGCCTCCACCCGACCCTCGCGGAAGTCCTTTTCTCCGGTGTAAAAGGGCCAACCTGGTTCGACGGGGTTAGCCTTTTCGGGCCGCTCGGGATCACCGCTCGTCAGCACGTAGCTCTTTTCTCGTTCCAGCCCATGGTCAGTCTCGACGGTCCAGAAGGCCGGCAGATCCTTCACCATACTGCGGCGGGTCGCGCCGGTAACCTGATTCAACTTGGCGCGCAGCTCTTTATACAGCTTCTTATCGGCGTCGGACATCACCTCTTCGATCTTGTCGGAATCGATGCGGAGGACGGGAAAATAGTCGTCGGCGACCTTCTGCTCAGCCGGTGTCCGCGCTTTCTCCTTCTTGTTGATGACGGCTCGGACATCGGGAGGAAGCATCGCGACGCGGTCGGCGTAGAGCTTGGCGCGGTAGGGCTCGATGACGGCGTTCACCGGGGCTTCCGCCGCCACTCGGAGCTTGTCGTAATCCGCCAACTGCTTCCCGTAAACGACCAACTCGGCTGGTGTAGCCAGGGTCTGCTTCTTGATCACGAGCGGATCGAACAGCGCCTTCATGGCGTAGAAATCCTTCTGGCGGATCGGGTCGAACATGTGGTCATGGCACTTGGCGCACCCCACGGTCATGCCGAGGAACGCCGTCGATACGGTTTCGACCGCTGAGATTTGCAGCTCTCCCAGCTCTTTGCTGTCCCGGTTCACCGCTCCACGGGCGAGAAAGCCCAGCGCGAAAAGATCGTCCGGCCGCCGCTCCAAAGGAGTGCGGCGGCCGACGTTTTGCATCGTCGTACGCTCGGTGGTCCGATAGCCGGTCAACTGAGCGCGAACGAACTGGTCGTAAGGGACGTCGGCGTTGATGGCATCGACCACCCAGTCGCGCCAGAAGTGGATGCCTGGTGCCGCATACATGCGCTCTTCGGCATCAGCGTAGCGGAGGACGTCGAGCCAATGGCGACCATAGCGGACGCCATACTGCTCGCTGGCCAGCAGGCGGTCGAGCAGCTTCTCATAGGCGTCGGGCGATTTATCGTTCAGGTAGACGTCCTGCTCGGCGGGAGTGGGAGGAATGCCGATCAAATCCATGTAGACACGGCGAAGCAGGGTTCGCTGGTCGGTCGGGTCCAGAGGGGTCACGCTCTTGGCCGCGTACAGGGATTGGACGAAGGCATCGATCGGGTTGCTCGCCGGTCCGGTTGGAACGGCGGGCCGGACCACGGGCTGCAGAGACCACAGCTTGGGCCGCTTGGCCATCGGCGGCACGACGGGCATCTTCGTCGTCGGCTTCTTTGCCACGTCGGCGGCGAAGCTAGACCCAAGCAAGAAGACTAGGGCAGTGAAAAGAAAGCGCATCGGCTAGACTCCAGAATATCAATCCAGCACGGCGGCCGCGACCATTTCGAGTACCCGGCGTAACCCATCGTCTGTTCCGATGGGGCCATCGCTGAACTGGCTGCGCGCCGCCGGCTTCCAGCCATCGCGGGAACCATCGTAGGCGTACTCCTGCTTCAGACCGGTGCGCGCTGGATTGTACTGGCCGTCGTCGCCGGACATCTTGTAAATCACCATATCCAGGGAGGGGATCACCACCACGCCGTGGCCGCCCCCACCGGACTTGAAGAAGGCATCTTTCGGTGCCCCCGCGACGTGACCGTCGGCATTGATCTCCCACATCAAGCTCATCGGAGCATGGGTATTCCACTTGGTCGGTTTCCCGCAGAGGGCGATGTAGTCGGCGGGGATTACCTGCTGCTTGCCCCAACGGCCTTTCTTCAAGATGGCGTACAAAAAGCGCAGGTGGTCGGTGGAACGCAGGGCGATGTCGCCGCCTCCGCGCGCGTGGGGCTGAACGGTATCGCCGTTGCGCTTGGCCCACGCCCACTGGCCCCAGCCGAGCGGCTTGGCCAGGCGCCGGTCGATGTAGTCGTCCAACTCGGTGCCGGAGACATTGCGGAGGACGATCGACACGACATGGGGCGAAGCGGAGGCGTAGGAATAGCCGCCGCCGGGCTTGGTCCACAGGGGCGTTGCCACGGCGGCAAGGTCATAGTCGAGGGCCGCGGCAGGGCGCGGCAGAGGTGCTAGTTTGACCGACGGAACGCCATTGACAAAGCCCGGATTGGTGCCTTCTCCGTGTAGGCCGGCCGACATCGAAAGCAGTTGACCGAGGGTGATCTCGGCCTTCGCCGGGTCGCTCAAAGGCATCGCTTGCGGCAGATATTTTTCGGTGAACACCTTCGTGTCCAGGCCCAACGGAAACTCGGCCTTTTTTTCCGCCAACAGGATGCCGGCGGCAATGCTGGTATAGGCCTTGCCTACGGAGGCCGTGGCAGGAATCGCTTCGCGATTTCCTCGGCCGTAATACCGTTCGTAGACCAGCCAGCCGTGACGCACCACCAGCAAGCCGCCGTGCTGGCTGCTCCTGGTGGCGTACTCAAATGCCTGATCGAGCTTCTTGACGTCCAGGCGGGCAACCTTCTTGATCGCGACCGCGTCCTTCAGCGTTCGCCACCCACCTGCCGAATCCGGTTTCGGGAAATAGTCATCGCCCAAGACCGCGGCGGCGGTAGCGAGAAGTAGGCCGAGTAGCCGACGCACGGTTAGAAGCTCACCCGCAAGCTGAACTGCAAGTTCCGAGGCAGGTTCGCCTGCGGATTCGAAAACGTGCCGAAATTCGCATTGTTAATGGCCGTGTTCAGGCCGCCCAGCAAATGGCGGTTGCCGACGTTGAACGCCGAGGCCCGGAACTCGATGATGTTCTTCTCGCTGTGGCCGAAATTGAAGTTCTTACTCGCGGCCAAATCTTCGCTGAGTTGAGACGGCTGACGCAACTGGGCGATCGTCGCCGGAAGGTCTCCAAACGTAAAGTTGGGAGGTTGCACGAAGGCTGCCCGGTTCAGATATGGACTCAGCGGATTCGTCGGGTCCCAGCTCGGGTTCAGCAAAGCCTGATCGGGGACGAAACTACAGCGGGCCGCTCCGCCGCCGGCCATGGTTTGGCTGCAGCCACCGACGCCGAAAGAGGTGCCGCTCTGGTAGCGGTGGACAGCCGAGACATTCCAATTGCCGACGATCGCATGCAGCGCAGGGTGCATGTTCGCGCCGAAGGCCTTGCCCTTGCCCAGCGGCAGATCATAGACATAACCCGTTGTGAAGATGTGGGGACGGTTCTCTCCTCCCACCACCTTCTCCGCCGTGCGGTTGTAGTAGTTCTGGCCACCGGTGCTGACTAGGGTTTTCGAGAACGTGTAAGAAGCCATCATCCAAAGGCCTTTTGAGTATCGCTTCTGGAAGCTGGTTTCCAAGCCATTGTAGGTGCTGTGACCGTTCTGCGTCGTCACCGACCCAAAACCGCTGTACTGCGGGAACGGGCGCAGCGCCTGCGAAAGCGTCAGGTTCTGCGGGAAGCTGGCGTAGGGCAGTTTGAAGCCGGCGGCGATCACCGTGGAGTTGTTGATCACCGAACTCACTGGACTGCTCAGTAAGTTGCCGTAGGTGGCAAAGTGCTTCGGGTCTAACTGGTTGAAGTCGAAGCCGCTCTGAATCTTCACTCCGTAATTGGCATGAAAACTCGTCCGCAGCAGAGTGGATGGCGTAAAGCTATGCTCGACGGTGAAGTTGTAATCCACGTAGTAGCCGGGCTTTCCTGACTCGGCGGTCTTGTACGTGGGGCTGCCGTTGACGACCAAGCCGGGGTTCTTCTGGGGAGGACGCTGCGCTTCCACGAAGGCCCGGAGGCCTGGGGAGTCGAGCCCTTGACGCTGCGTGAAGGAGATGCCGCTCGACAGGTTGTTACCGACCGAGCCGAAGCCCCCGCCGAAGCCTTGGATGCCGTTGTCGGCGTTGCCGTCTTCGCGGATGATGTCCCACATGATCGCACCGCCGCCCCGGACTACCGTCTTCGAACTCACTTGATAGGCAAAGCCCATTCGCGGCGCCCAGGCGTTCTTGCGGGCGTTCAGCAGGATCGGACGGCTCTCCGACGCAAACTCCAACGCGCCCAGGATGCCGTTGGCGGCAGGATTCGGGATGGTCGGATTGAAGTTGCTGTTCTGCAAGTTTGCTTCCCGGCGGGGCGTGCTGTAGTCGTAACGAATGCCCAAGTTCAGGGTGAGTTTTTTACTAACCTTAAAGTCGTCCTGGACGTATCCGGCGTAATATTTGTAGCGGTAGTCGATGTCGGCTCCAAAGTTGAAGGACCCGCCGCTGGGCAGGCCTAAAAGAAACGCCGCGTAGCCAATCCCCGTCTGCCCGCTGACGGACGGGTTGCCGGTTGCCGCCGCGCTGTAGCCGAGCGAGCCACCGCAGTTATTACAGTCCTGCCGTCGATAACTCAGCGAAATGTAACTGCCACCAAACTTGACGTTGTGACGACCCTTCACCCAAGACAAGTTATCGGTGATGTTCAGTGTGCTGCTGGGCGACTTGGTATCGACGCTGCCGCCGTAGTTACCGAACTCGGTGTTGTACTTCGTGTAGGCACCGGTCTTCTCGGCACCAGACCCAGTCAGGCCGGGCAAGAGGGTGGCCGCGCGGTACGACGCCGGCATAAGGAGGTTCGGACCTTCGCCCAACTTCCGTTGGTTAATACCCAGGGTGAAGTGGTTCAGCAGGTTACTCGTAATCGTATAGTCGCTGCCGAAGCGCCAGTAGCGGATTTGACCGAATTCCTGAAACGCTTCCGCCAGGGGACCAGGAATTGGGCCGGCCAAGGGATAACTGTCGAAGTACTGGCGACTGAACATCCCGTTGACCCGGAACTTATTGGAGAAAAGATGGTCGCCCTTGATCGAATACACCGCCTGCCAAGCACCGGGTGTCCGGGAGCCGTTATTGCGAATTCGGGTGTTATTGAAGACGACGTTGGGACTATCGGGTTCCGGCAGATACTTGAAAATTTCCTTGGCCACGGGGTTGATGCGGTCCGGGCAGATTACGTTCGCGACGCCGTTGCAGGCCAAGAGCCGACGGTCGTTGGCGTTGGCGATGATGTTGCCGCTGGCGTCCATTGGATCGTACAAAGGCACCATTGCGCCGCTGGCATTGGTGTAGCGGCGGAAGTCGCCGTTGCGGAATTCCGCGATGGGCAGCGATTGAAGGCCGCTGCTGCTGTAGTTCTTCGCACGGGAACGTTCGCCGGCGAAGAAGAAGAAGGTCTTGTTGCGACCGTCGTAAAGCTTGGGGATGACGACGGGGCCGCCGAGATTGGCCGCCTCGACGTGCTGGCGCCGGACGCTTTCTCCGCGGGCGGTCGTGCCCCAGAAGAAGCCCTGCGCGTTCAATTTCTCATGGCGCAATTGGACCAGCCCGGAGCCATGCAGCGCATTGGTGCCGGATTTGGTCGTGTAGTTCAACACGCCGTTCGAAGCGCGGCCAAATTCGGCGGAGTACGCGGAGGTCTGGACCTTGAACTCTTCGACGGCCTCGGCGCTGATGACGCGCATTTGCGGATCGTTGCGGCGCTCGCTCATCGACTCGGCACCGTCGACGAGAAGGCTGGCACCGTTCGCTTGGCCGCCGGCGATGCGGGGCGCGCCGCCGGTGGTATCCGGGTCGCTCGTCAGGTTCATTGAAACGCCCGGCGCTAAGCTAGCAAACGCTAGGTTGCTGCGCAGACCGCCGTTGATGAAAAGCGGCAATTGTTGAATCGCTCGGTTATCGACCACCGTTCCCAGGTCGCTTCGATCGGTCTGCAACAGCGGAGTTGTCGATTCCACCTGAATGGTTTCCTGCACGGCTCCGATCTGCATTTGAATGTCGAGGCGCGAGGTAGTGTTGACCTGGACGACGACGTTGGCAGCCTCCGCTTTGCGGAACCCGTCCTTTTCCGCAGTCACTCTATACCGACCGGCGGTGAGAGACAGAAAGGTGTACGCTCCTTCGGCGTTGGTTTCGATCAGGCTTCTCTGGCCAGTGCTGGGATTGATAAGGGTTACCTTCGCCGTGGGTACGACGGCACCCGAGCTGTCGACCACCGAGCCGGTGATGGTGCCGCGGTCCTGGGCGTTTAACATCGCCGAACAAAGTAAAAGCAGCAGACCAACCCGGTTCATGAAGTTCACAATTATCTCCCTGGATCCTGTTTCGGCTCTACCTAGAGCTTCACAGGCATTGCGGACCACGATATCAGGTTCGGCACCATTTCCGCACTGCGCTCCCAAAGCCCTCACTTCTCGTCATCGCGATCGACGCTCGCCGAAGGCCCTCAAGCCGCGCCGAGGCCAACTCCAGCTATCCCCGACCACAATCTCAATCTTTCGCAACGCATAGCCCACCCGGCTCGCGAGCGGCCCACCCGTAATCTCTTCTCGACCAACCTCTTCCCGCACCAGTCGCAAAAAACTATCGCGGTCGCCCTCTTCGTCCCGCACTAAATTCTGCACTACCAAATGAGCCCACGCGAGCCGAGCGTCCGTTTCCAGGTTCCACATCGACAAACTGGACACTAATAAATCTTAACTCCGAGGATCTTCCATCCGAATTCTGACTCCCTCGCGAAGAGAGACGATTCCGGCCAGCGGACGGGATCGTTGACAGGGACGGACATGCCTGGGGTCGTGAGCATCAGCTGATTTCCAGATGCCGACGCGCCAAAGTTTGCGACTGCGGCTCCCGGCGGCCACGGCGTCTTGACGCAGCTTGTCTCGTTGGCGGACCGGGTTGGCACACCTATTCTGGACGATTCCTTCAGCGACTTGCTGTCCCTGCGCAGTGCATGACCCCGTCAAAGCGAAAAGGCTCCGTTGACCCGACGTGCAGGGGCCAACGGAGCCTAACCCAACTGGTTACCGACTTTGCTCGGGATTCCCTGCCGCAGGGGCAGGGCTCGGGGAAGCTTTCTTCACCGGTAGGTCTTTCTTCAAGGGGCTAATCAGAATGTGCGCATTGCGCCCTTCCAGGCGCGGCGAACCTTCTACCGTTCCGAACGGCTTCAAATCACCAGCGAACCGGAGCAGCAATTTTTGACCCAAGTCAACGTGGGCAATTTCGCGTCCGCGGAACTGCACGACAGCCTTCACGCGGTTGCCTTCACCCAAAAACCGAATTGCATGGTTCTTCTTGAAGTCGTAGTCGTGGTCGTCCGTGTTCGGCCGGAACTTCAGCTCTTTCACGTGAATCACGTGCTGCTTCCGCTTGGCGTCGTGGCTCTTCTTTTTCTGCTCGTATTGCCATTGACCATAGTCCATGGCCTTGGCCACCGGCGGCTCAGCCGTCGGCGCAATCACGATCAGATCAAGCCCGAGGTCCTTAGCCTTGCGCACTGCGGCAGGCGTCGGCATAACCTCCACAGTGCCATCTGGGAATACAGCGCGCACTTCACGAGCTCGGATCGCTTCGTTTACGTTCTCTCGAATCTTGGGGCGCGGTAGTCGAAAAGGTCGGTTTGGATACATTCAGCTCGTAGCCACTAGTGTAATCGGAACCGACTGTCAAGTCCATCCCCGTATTTTTTTAATTACCCTAATTTTTTTGCCGGTAGATTCCGCGTACCATAATGGCAAGCACATGAGCCTAGCGCCCGGACAACAAATTGGAGACTATCGCATCCTCACGGAGCTAGGTGCCGGAGGCATGGGCAAGGTCTATAAAGTCCAGAACGTTATTTCCGACCGCCTTGAGGCGATGAAGGTCCTGCTCCCCGACCTCACTCAGGACTCTGACCTTGCCGACCGTTTCCTTCGTGAAATCAAAGTCCAAGCCAGCCTCGAACATCCCAACATCGCCCGTCTCCATACCGCCATGCGCGCCGACAATCAACTCCTGATGCTGATGGAGTTTGTCGAGGGCCGTACGGTCGAGAGCTGTTTCACCGCCGACCGGCCCATGCCCGTCGACCACGCCACGTGGTACTGCATGCTCGTCCTCAGTGCGCTCGACTATGCCCACGCCCGTGGCATCGTCCACCGGGACATCAAGCCCGCCAACATGATGCTCACGCCGCAGGGGCAGATCAAGCTCCTCGATTTCGGCATCGCCCGCGTCACCAATGACGCCAACCTCACCAAGACTCGGCAAACCGTTGGCTCTCTTTATTACATGTCGCCCGAGCAGATCAACGGGCAACCGGTCGATGCCCGATCGGACCTCTACTCGCTCGGCGTCTCGCTCTATCAGATGATCACCGGCCGCAAGCCCTTCGATGGCACGAGCGACTTCTCGATCATGGCCGCTCACATGCATCACCAGGCCATCCCTCCGATCCAGCTCGATCCGAACGTGCCGCAGATCCTTAACGACGTTATTCTCAAGGCGCTCGCCAAAGACGTCAGCGCTCGCTACCAGAGCGCCACCGAGTTCCACGCCGCCCTCGAAGCAGCTCTGCGGGCCATCCAAGGCCAGCCCGCCTCCGCGCCCGTCCAGATCGCCACTCCGCAGCCCATCGCCCCGCCACCCAGCAATGGGCTAGGCATCAAGCTCGGTCTCGTCGGCTTGGTCACCGTCGTGCTCTTCGCTGGCGGCGCTTATTGGTGGCGCTCCCGCACGACGACGCCCGTCGTGCGGGAGACGCCAGCTACCGTTTGGGTCCCCCCGCCGTCGCCGACGACGAGTCCGACCCCACCGGTAGAAAAGCAACCCGACGCAGTAGCAAACCCGCAAGTCCAGCCCCCGATTGTTGTCAAGCAGACGCCGCCGCCGCAGCCGCAATCGCAGACCCCAACCGCTCCCGTCGCCGTCGTCGTCAAGACGCCCGAGCCCGTCGCGCCCACGCCGATTCCGGCCGTCGTCACTCCGCCCCGCCCCGACCCCGCCGTCGTCTCCGAACTTCGCACGCGCCGCGTCCGCATCGAATCGCGTCTTGAAGCCTGCAAGTCAGCCCTCGCGAGCCTACGGCAGACTCTAGCTGCCCAGGGACTGAAGCCTCGTGGCGACGCCGGAATCATGCTCCAGAACGCCACGGGCGAACTCAGCGAGGGCGACATCGCCGCCAAAGCCGCTGACTTTGAATCCGCACGCCAACACTACGAGGTCGCCGAACAGACCCTGCGCCGCCTCGAAAAGCTCTTCAATCTCTAAGCGCGACCGCGGGGTCAATCCGCGTTGCTCTCAGTGCAGGAATCAACGTCGCCACTCCGGCCACTATCGCCAGCAACAGTGCAACGGCCAAATAGACCGCCGGGCTCCACGCGCTGATGCCGTAAAGAACGCTCGCCAACGCGTTACCCAAGGCCGCAGCCAGCAGGATCCCCGTCCCAATCCCCAGCCCCACCAACGTCAAACTCTGCTGCATCACAAGGCGTAGGATCTGTCCTGGACTGGCCCCCAACGCCAATCGAATTCCAATCTCCGCCGTCCGCCGCGACACCGAATACGCCATTACCCCGTAGATCCCGATACTGGCGAGGAGCAGGGCCGCCCCGGCAAATAGCGCGGTTACCAAGCTCCGGATTCGGGACGCGGCTATCGACTCGAGCACCACGTCCTGCATCGGGCGGATCCGGTTCAAGGGAATGTTCGCGTCCATCTGGCGCATCTCCTGCCTAAGCGCCCCCGCCAACGTTCCCGCCGGCAAACTCGACCGCACTACTACGTTCAACGTCGGATAGGGCATCTGCTCAAACGGGACATACACCTCCGCCCGAGGCTCTTCGGCCAGGCCCCGTCTTCGAATCCCGGCCACAACACCGACAATCTCTCCGGTCCAGTCGCTTCCGTAGGACAGCGTGACCTGACGCCCCAACGGGTTCACCCCCGGGAAGTACTGGCGCGCCATCGGCTCGGAGATGATCACCGCATGCAGTGCCTCCTTGGTATCCCGCGTCTCAAATAGTCGACCCTTTAACAGCGGGATCCGAAACGTTTCAAAATACCCCGGGCTCACCGACACGTTCCCGATCGAAGGCTTGAACGCCTGCGGCGGCTCCCCGGGAATCGTCAGATCCATAAGGGCGTAAAGTCCTCCGAGGGGCGGCGAAATGGTGGCCGCAGCCGACTCCACTCCCGGCACCGCCCTCACCCGCTGTAGATAGCTCTCGACGAACTGCGCCATCACGTCCAGGCCCGCAAACTTCCGCGAGGGCAGAGACAGGTCCAGAATCGTCACGTCGCTTACGGCAAAGCCTGCGTCGACGGCAAGCAGCCGGCGCATACTTTCGATCAACAGTCCCGCCCCGATCAGTAGGAACGTCGCCAGCGCCACCTCCGCAATCACCAGGACCCCGCGTAGCTTGTTCTGGGCTAACCCCCCGGTCGAACCGCGCGCCCCGGCCTCTTTCAAGTCGGTCGCCTGCAGCGCCGGAGCAATCCCGAACAACAGAGCCGTACCGCTCACCACCACGACCGTGAACAGCAACGAGGTCCCCTCGACGGTCAACTCGCTCAGCCGCGGCACCGTCGGCAGATTCGCCGCACGGAGCCCCCGCACCACCCACCAAGACACCGCCAATCCCAGTACGCCGCCCATCCCCGCGAGCGCCATACTCTCGGTCAGCAACTGCCGAATCAGGCGCCCCCTTGGTGCCCCAACGGCCGCCCGAATTCCAAACTCGCGCCTTCGCGTCGTCGCCCGGGCGAGAAGGAGGTTCGCGACGTTTCCGCAGACAATCAGGAGCAAGGCCCCCACGGCTACCGCCAGCAAGTACAGCGTCGGCCGCAAGTCGCCCGTCACATGCTCGGCCAAGCTCGACACCTGCGCGCGGTAGTCTTTGTTGGTGGTCGGATAGGTCTGTTCCAAGCGCGCACCCAGCGCGCGCACCTCATCCCGTGCCGTATCCACGCTCGCGCCCGACCGCAGCCGACCGAGTGCCATGTAGATGTGAGCGTCCCTCAGCAGGGTGGCCGGCGAGCCCGATGCAATCGGGATCCACGCAGTCACTCGCCCCGGAAACTGAAAATCCGGGGGCATAATTCCGACCACTTCGTAGGTCAACGAGTTCAAGGATAGCTTGCGCCCAATCACGTTGACGTCTCCGCCGAAGCGGGTCATCCACCAGCCATGGGACAACACGACGAACCTGTTCTGCCCGCGCCGATCCTCGCCTTCGCGAAAGGTCCGTCCGTGCAGCGGCTTCACGCCCAAAAGCGCAAAGAAGTTCGCGCTGACCGTCGAGGCCTCCACTTGCTCTGGCTCGCCGTCTCCGTCAAACACCAGTCGAATGGAATAGTAAGAATAAGCGGCAATCCCGGACATCGTGCTCGACATCTTCCTATAGTCGAGCAGGTCCGGCAAAGAAACCCCCTGCGCCTCGCTGCTATCTCGTGGCGGTGCGCCCGATAGGTTCACCAATCCCTCCGGCTCCGCATACGGCAGGGGCCGCAACAGCACGCTATGCACGATCGAGAAAATGGTGACGTTGGCTCCAATCCCCAGTCCAAGCGTTAGTAAAGCTACTATCGCAAACCCCGGCTGTCTCAACAGCAGCCGGAAGGCAAACCGAAGATCGTCTTTTAGGTCGTGCAAAAGTCGCCTTACACGTTCATCCCGGCCAGCGTTCCACGCATATAAGCGAAGGAGCCCAGCATTCCCGGCAACGGATTATCGGCTAGCACTTCGTATTCCAGATTCACGTCCCCCTTGTAACCCATCCGCTTCAACGTCTTAAAGATCGCCGACACTGGCATCGCCCCGTCGCCGACCTGACACGAGGTACTCCGGTCTTTCAAATCGCGGAGGTCTTTGATGTGGAAGTCCAGCAACCGAGGCCCGGCCTGCTTCATGGCCGCGATGAGGTCCACCCCAGCGCGTAGTGTATGGCCGGAATCCAGGCACAAGCCCATCCGCGCATCCATGCCCCGCACCGCCATCAGAACGCTTTTCGGCGTCGGGAAGACTTTGTCTTCCGGCCCGTGGCAGTGGATGAAGGCCTTGATGTTGTACTGTTTGACGAACCGTTCGATTCGGGGCAACACCGGCAGTTTGGGAGCCATCACGATCCCGGTCGCTCCCAGCGCCTGAGCGTACTTGAAGTTCCGCTCGACGTCCTCGTCGGTATCGATGGCAAAGTCAATCTTTCCTACCGATACGATGCGCAAGCCAGCCGCTTCGAACTCTTTGCGCGCCTTGGCCCACTCGGCCGGATCGTCGTTGATCTTGGCGTGTGCTTCCTTCACGCTCACGGCTTCGACACGGCAAAGCTGGAGCATCTCGATGGCCCGAGCCCGCGAAAAGTTCTTTAGGGAGAAGCTTGCAGCTCCCAGCCGAAATCCGACCGCCTTCTCGTCAGCCCTCGAATCGGCGAACGCTGAAACGGCCAGAGCGCCTAAGAACGCCCGGCGAGGTATAGAGTTCTTAGTGGGCATGTTGAGGCTCAGGATAACGCATTCCGGCACTGTCCTGTCGCCGCAAATTCACTGAGGTTGCCGAGGGTCGCCGCCGCGATCCCGGCCAGAGCATCCGCCGTGAAGAAGGCCTGGTGTCCGGTCACCAACACGTTAGGGAAAGTTAACAGGCGGGCGAAGACATCGTCCTGGATCACGGTCTCCGACAAGTCTTCAAAAAACAGCTCGGCCTCCTCCTCGTAGACGTCGATTCCGAGCGAGCCGAGTTGCCCGGATTTCAGCCCCTCAATCGCCGCCATCGTATCCACCAGCGCCCCACGGCTTGTGTTGATCAGCATCGCCCCGCGCTTCATCCGCTGAATTGATTCGCCATTAATCAGGTGCCGCGTTTGCGGCGTCAAGGGGCAGTGCAGCGAGACGATGTGGCTCGAGCCGAGCAGTTCGACGAGCGAGACAGGGGTGACGCCAGGAGCCGAACTCACCGGGTCGTGGCCGACCACGTTGCAGCCCATCCCTTGTAAGATTCGAGCGGTACAGACGCCGATTTTGCCCAGACCGATCAGCCCGACGGTCCGTCCGTGCATGTCGAAACCGAGTAGCCCGTCCAGCGCGAAGTTCCCTTCCCTGACGCGGTTGTACGCCCGATGCACATGGCGGTTCAGCGAAAGCATCAGCGCCAGGGTGTACTCCGCCACGGCGTAGGGCGAGTAAGCAGGCACCCGGGCGACCACGATGCCAGCCGCCTTGGCGGCGGCTAGGTCGATGTGATTAAAGCCCGCCGACCGGGTCGCGATCATCTTCACGCCACCGGCCGCCAACACCGCGATGGCAGCCGCGTCGGCCTGATCATTGACGAAAACGCAAGCCGCGTCGGAGCCGTGCGCCAACTGCGCGGTACCTGCGCGCAACGGCAAGTCGATCCAGAGGAACTCGTGGCCGCCTCCTCGATTCGCCTCTTCAAAAGCTTGCTTCTCGTACCGTTTCGTATTGAAAAATGCAATTTTCATGGCTCAGTTTCTATTCTCGTTGACCAATGGTTGCCGTTTGAGGGCAATCCGCGCTATCCTATGTTCTTCGGGGCGTGGCTCAGCCTGGTAGAGCGCCTGGTTCGGGTCCAGGAGGCCGGAGGTTCGAATCCTCTCGCCCCGACCATTGTATAGAAATGGAAAATACCCGCCGCATATTAGTTACCGGCGGAGCCGGCATGATTGGAAGCGCGATCGTTTGGCAACTGAATCGTCTTGGTTACCAACGGGTCCTCATCTCTGATCGATTGGATCTTTCGGAAAAGTGGCGCAACTTGGTGCCGCTTCGGTTCCTCGACTATATCGACGCGGAGGACCTGCTCACCGCGCTACCCAAGCTGGACGATATTGACACCGTTTATCACCTCGGTGCTTGTTCGGCGACCACTGAGAAAGATTCCGCGTTTCTGATGCGGAACAACTTCGAGTATACGAAGAGGCTGGCGCATTGGGCGCTCGAGAACGGAGCCCGCTTTGTTTATGCCTCCTCGGCGGCGACTTACGGCGCCCGAGAGGACGAATTCCGCGAGGATCTCCCTATCGACTCGTTGCGGCCGCTCAACATGTACGGCTACTCGAAGCACTTGTTCGACCAGTACGCCCTGCGCGCTGGATGGGCGGATAAAGTGGTCGGGCTGAAGTATTTCAACGTTTTTGGGCCTAATGAAGACCATAAGGGCGACATGCGCAGCGTCGTCCACAAGGCCTTCCACCAGATCCGGTCGACCGGGAAGCTGGAACTCTTTCGCAGTCATCGCCCGGACTTCGCCGACGGCTGTCAGCAACGGGACTTTTTGTACGTGAAGGATGCGGTCGCGATGACGATCCATCTGGCGGGCAGCACCACAGCAGGTGGACTTTACAACCTCGGCTCGGGGCAGGCGCACACTTGGCTTGACCTGGGACG
The DNA here is from genome assembly GCA_025354525.1 of Acidobacteriota bacterium. Lineage (GTDB taxonomy): Bacteria > Acidobacteriota > Terriglobia > Bryobacterales > Bryobacteraceae. The sequence continues at coordinate 532 of JANXMS010000211.1, read as the reverse complement.
GGCCATCTTTGCCGCGCTCGACCTGGAACCCAACATCGAGTTCATCCCGATGCCGGATCAGCTCCGCGGGAAGTATCAGTATCGAACCTGCGCGACGATTGACCGGCTGCGGTCGACCGGCTACGACGCCGCGATCCTGCCGCTGGCCGATTCGGTCGCTGACTACATACGGAATTATTTGAATCACGACCGGCGCTTAGGCGACGAGGCGGCGTAGCTCGCGGTACCGTCGGGGTGTCCAGCGGGAGAAGCTCTTGCAAAAAGTACAGGTATAGGCCGAATTCGTCTTCGGCGGCTCGCCGGGGGGCCAGTTTCAATCGCCGCCGCCCCGCGGGTCCACCACCTGGATTAATTGGTCCCGCACAATCGGTCGACCCGCGCCTAGCCGGAACTACTTGAATCACGACCGGCGCTTAGAAGACGAGGCGGCATAGCTCGCGGTACCGTCGGGGTATCCAGCGGGAGAAACGATTGCAAAGAGTACAGGTATAGGCCGAATTCGTCTTTGGCGGCTCGCCGGGGGGCCAGTTTC
>JANXMS010000163.1 GCA_025354525.1 Acidobacteriota bacterium | reverse complement strand
GGGGAAAGCGAGGGTTGAGGAGAGGAGTCCGGCGAGGGCGGCTCGGCGGAAGGGGCTGGGGTTTGGCATGGCGATAATAGTATATGCCGTGCGTCGGGCGGGTACAATGAGGGTATGGCGTTACTGGATGAAATGCGGATGGACCGCACGGCGATTTCGGTGGTGACGACCGAGATACCTTCCGACGCGAAAGCTTATTGGCAGACGAAGAGTATGGAAGAGCGGCTTATCGCCTTAGAACTGACTAGGCAAGTGTTCAATGGCTATGACCCTGATACCACCCGATTTCAACGAGTTCTTGAGGTAGTTGAAGGAGCATGAAGTTCGGTTCCTTCTGATTGGTGGCTAAGCGGTAAACGCCCACGGGTATGTTCGGAATACGGTGGATATTGACGTTTGGGTGGCTTCTGACTTCGCGAATCGACGCCGCGTGGTTAATGCAGTACGTGAGTTTGGCTTCGCATCGACTGGGTACGACGTGCTCGACTCCAGCAATCTTCAAATTCCACTCCCTCGATCGCCCTCATCACTTCGATCCGCAATGGCGGCGTTCCCATTCGCAGCATAGCTCGCTCCGCGTCCCGCGTCGGGGCGGTTGAAGGATCTGGCCGACTTGAGCGAGCTAGAAGTAGATTTTGAGGCCTAGCTGCATGACGCGGGCGGGGGCGGAGCTGGAGATGACTCCGGCTAGTGCGTTGCCGATGCTCGAGTTTGGCGTCGTGAAGTTGGCGCGGTTGAAGGCGTTGAACATCTCCCAACGGAACTGGACGCGTTTGGATTCTCCGAAGGGGAATTCGCGTTGGAGGCCGAAATCGACGTTTACATTACCAGGCCCGACGAGGATGCCGCGGCCGGAATTGCCGTAGTTGAATTGAGCGGGACTGGCCCAGGCCGAGAGATCGAACCAACGATCGATGGTCCGCTCTGAGTTTGGGAGGTTCCCGTTTTTGAGACGGTTGGGGCGGTCGCCGCCGCCGCCGGCGGAGTTGGAGACGCCGGCGGCGGAGGTTGCGGTGAACTTCTCACCAGTCGACATGGTCCATATGCCGGTGATGTTCCAGTTGCCGACGATGTGGCTCAAGGGACCGGTGGAGATGAAGTGTCGGCCCTTGCCGAAGGGGAGTTCCCAGTTGTGATTGAAGACGGCGATGTGGTTGCGATCTTCCGGCATGGGGCCCCATTCGCAGGCGGTGCAGCGGCTGTCCTGCGGTGCGCCGTTGCCTCCTCCGTTGATGTTAGTTCCATTGGCCATGTACTTCGAGTAAGTGTAAGCAAGCGAGGCGGTGAATCCTTTACTTAGTCGTTTCTCGACGCGTGCCTGGAGGGAATGATACTTGGCCGAGGCGTAGTTAGTCCGGTAGGTGAGATTCACTATGTTGGGGTTGACGGCGAAGAAGGGGCGGCGGGGATTTTGGGCTCCGGCACCGGGGATGGATTGGTTTATGTTGACGTTGGAGACGAGGCCGATGGTGCGGGTGCCGATGTAGGCGATGTCGATGAGGGTTTGGGCGAAAAGTTCTCGCTGGACGCCGAGGCTCCATTGCATGACTTTGGTGGATTGGAGGTTGTAGTCCCAGACGTTTGGGCTGCCGGAGGAGAGTTGGACGGTGTCTTTGGGGTCGAGGGGGACGGCGGTCGGGATGCCGTCGGAGAGTCGGCGGGGCGGGGCTCCGTTTTGGTCGGTGGCGATGACTTGAGAGAAGAAGAAGGGGAGGTTTTTATAGAGCTGCCCTCCGCCTTGCCCGGCTTCGACGAAGGAGATGCCGAAGCCGCTGCGGAGGACGGTTTTGCGGTCTTTCGTGAGCATATAGGCGAGTCCGGTGCGGGGGGCGTAGTTATTCAGGTCGAGCTTGCGGAGGCGGCGTTGGGCTCCGCTGCCGGAGGCGATTTCGAGTTTGGCGGTATCGAGGTTGAAGTTGGACCAGCGGTCGTGGACTTCGTAGGGCGGGGCTTGGATATCGTAGCGGAGGCCGGCGTTGATGGTGAGGCGGGGGTTGACGCGCCAGGTGTCATCGACGAAGGCGCCCATGTTCCAGAAGCGCATGCCGAAGGTGCCGACGAGGATATTGCGGTTGATGGCGCTGGTGGCGCCGAGGGCGAAATCGGAGAGGGCGGTGGCGGTGGTGGTGGTATTGACTTGGCGGGTGAACTGGCCGTTGAAGGAGAAGTCGCCGCGGGTGGGGAAGGCGGAGAAGCCGTTGAAGCGATGGCGGACATAAACGCCGCCGACTTTGAGGGTGTGGTTGCCGCGAGTCCAGGTCATCACGTTTTCGTATTGAAACGAGGTGGTGCGACTTACTTCGGGGTAAGTGGAGTTATCGCCGAGGCCGGAGAAGCCGGTGATGGAGATGGACGGGAGGCCTCCTGACTTATCGTTTGAGTTGACGCCGGGGATGCCGAGGGCGGTGGCGGTGGAGAACGGATTGCCGAGGGGTTCGATGTTTTGATTCCAGCGGACGACGCCGAGGCGGGTTTCGTTGATGAGGGAGGGGGTGAAGACTTTGACGTAGTTGAAAGTCCCGCTTTGATTGCGGAGGGGGGTGTCGGTGGCGGTGTAGGTGCCGTCGGCGGCGAGGTAAGGGTTTTTGTCGACGCTGGCACCGGGGCGGACTGGGATGAAGCCGGGGATGACGAGGCTGGTGTTGTCCCAGGAGTATTTGAAGAAGAGGCGGTCGGAGGAGCCGATGTTTTGATCGAGGCGGACGTCGAACTGGTCAGTAGATTGGCGTTGGGTGGGGTTGAAGGCGAAGTTGCGATTGGCGGCAGGAGAGGTGGGATCGGGGAGGAGGGCGAAGAGTTTGGCGGAGGCGGGGTCGAGGCGGGAGCGGGGGATTTGGTTGGCGGGGAAGGGTGTGCGAAGGGTGCCGGAGAGGGTGGTGGGGTCGAAGATTTGGGTAGCGAGGGCGGCGAAGTTGCCGGTTGAGACCATGTCGCGTTGGGGGAGGGTGGCGATCGAGGAGATGCTGGAGCGGGGTTGGGCGACGCGGATGCCCTGGTAGTCGGCGAAGAAAAAAGTTCGGTCCTTACGGAGGGGACCGCCGACGGTGCCGCCGAATTCGTTGCGTCGGAAGGCGGGTTTGGCGACGCCGAGGCGGTTGTTGAAGAACTGGTTGGCGTCGAGGGCGGAGTTGCGGAGGAATTCGTAGACGCTGGCGCGGTAACGGTTGGAGCCGGAGCGGGTTTGGACGATGGTGACGGCGCCGGCGGCGATGCCGTACTCGGCGGAATAGTTGGAGGTAAGGACGCGCATTTCCTGGATGGAATCGACAGTGGGGACCATGATGAGGGTGCTGAGCCAGAGGTTACGGTTGACCATGCCGTCGATGAAGTAGGAGTTGTTTTGGGGGCTGGAGCCGTTGACGGAGATGTTGGTGTCGCCGCGCATGGCGTAGGGGGAGGTGGTGAGATTGCCGGCGGAGCCAGCGTAGGCGCCGGGGCCGAGGAGGACGAGGGAGGTGAAGGTTCGATTTTTGAGAGGCATTTCGATCATCTGTTCGTTGGTAACGAGAGAGGAGACCATGGCGGTTTGGGACTGGAGGAGGGGGGCGGCTGCGGAGACTTCGATGGTTTGGCGGACGTCGCCGATGACGAGGCGGAGGTCGACGGTGACGGCGTCGGCGGCGGTGAGTTCGACGGCGGAGCGGACGAGTTTTTGGAAGCCGGCTTGTTCGACGGTGATTTTGTATCGGCCGGGGGGGAGGGCGTAGGCGACGTATTGGCCGTTTGCGTTGGAAACGGCTTCGCGTTTGACGCCGGCGGCCTCGTTCTGAATAAGGACTTTGGCGTTGGCGACGGAGGCACCGGCCTGGTCGGTGATCTGACCGGCGATGGTGCCGTTGGTGCCTTGGGCCAAGAGCGAGAGGCTGACGGTGAGGAAGGCGAGGAGAGAGCGAGGCATGGCTGGGGCTGATGCTATCAGAATTCGGGTGTTAGAAGTGATAGGATTTGGGCACCGACAATGCGTTGGCTTATCTTAATTTTTCTATTCGATTTTTGTCTTTTGGGTGCAGACCCACGGGCTATTTCGGTGCAGCCGTTTGTGGGGCAGCGCGGGATGACTTTCACGGCGACGGTGCGGGGGAGCAACCTGAAAGGGGCTCGGGCCGTAGTGGTGGACGGCGAGGGAGTGCGGATGGTGGTGGAAGGCGAGGGGAAGGAGAGTTCGCCGGCTCGGGATACGGTGAAGATTCGGGTGGAGACTGGGGCGGAGACGAAGGCTGGGCGGTATTCGTTTCGGATGGTGACGGCGAGCGGTGTTTCCAATTCGCTCGTGTTGGGGATTGCCGAGAGCGTAGTTTTAGCGGAGCCCGAAGGGCTGCATGAGACGGCGGAAACGGCGGTGGCGGTGGTGGGCGCGCCGGTGATTTATGCGGGGCTGATCGGTAAGAAAGGGGAGACGGATCTGTATTCGTTTCAGGCCAAGGCGGGGGAGACGCTGACGTTTCAAGTACGGTCGGGACTGCCGTCGTTGGGGGCGGCGGGAGGGAACGCGAATGGGTTTGATCCGGCGATTTCGATCTTCGAAGAATCGGGGAGTTGGTTTGATGCCAAGCGACTCAACCGGGTGGCGTTTAACGATGAGCCGTTGTGGGTATTGGGTCGGCTGACGGATGCGTATTTGGTGCATACGTTTGCGAAGGCGGGACGGTACTTTTTGCGTTTGGAGGCTTTTTCTGGGCAGGGTGGGCCGGATTACGGGTATCAGTTGCAGATATTGCCAGGGACGGTGGAGCAGGAGCGGGAAGCGGGGAGAACGGATTGGGAGGAACGGACGTATCAGCGACCGTTGACGGCGAACCGGTTGAACGAGTTGGCGGCGCGGGGCGGGCGGGCGGAGAAGGAGAAGGTGATTGAGACGTATCGGGCGATGGGGACGGTAGGATTTCCGGCCACGATAGAAGGGACGATTGGACGTCCGGGGGAGAGTCAACGGTCGACGTTTCAGGTGGATGGACCGCAGGATATTGCGATTGAAGTGGAGACGCCGGATGGAGCGCCACCGGTTTTTAATCCGGTGGTGAGACTGCTGGACGGAGCTGGGGCGGAGGTGGTGACGAACGTGTTTGCGGGGCGGGGGGCGTGCACGGGGGCGATGAACAAGGGTTTGACCGCGAAGGTGATTTATCCGCTGCGGAACCCGGGGCAGTACACGGTGGAGGTGCGGGATTTGACGGCGGATTTGGGGGAGGCGGGGTTTCGGTATCGGGTGCAGGTGCGGCCGCAGGTGGGGCATGTGGGCAAGGTTTCAATTGACGAAGATCATTTAAACTTGGCACCGGGCGGGGCGAAGACGGTGCGGGTGAAGTTTGATCGGGAAGAGGATTTTCGGGGGGCGGTGGCGGTGATGGTGGAGAACTTGCCGGAAGGCGTGGTGGCTTTGGCGGCGGCGGACTATGAGCCGGACACGGATCCGCCTCCGTTTTTGGGGAAGCGGGAGCGGTATGTGGCGCGAACGGAGCGAACGGTGATTGCGTTTTCGGTGGCGGAGGGGGCGGGGTTGACGGAGGTGCCGCAGTTGGTGCGGGTGCTCTTGCGGCCGGTGGTGGATGGGCGGCCGGGCAAGGTGATAGCGAGTAAACAGATTCCAATGATGGTGGTGGCTCAGCCGTGACGATTTTAGCGTTCCTTTTTGTATTGAAGATTTGGACGGTTCCGGAGACGGTGGTGTTGGACGGGGCGCGGGCTGGGCAGCAGTTTTTGGCGATGGCGGAATACGCGGACGGGACGCAGGGGGACGTGACGGGGGAGGTGGTTTGGAGTGTATCGAACGGGGCGCTGGCGACGATTTCCGGGGGCGGCCGGGTGGCGGCGTTGGGTGATGGGGCGGTGACCGTGGTGGCTGAGTTGGGGGGGGTGAAGGGGCGTTCGACGGTGCGGATGATGGGAGTGAAGGAGGAGCGGCCTTTTGCGTTTGGGAGGGATATTGGGTCGATTTTGACGAAGCGGGGTTGCAATGGGTCGGCGTGCCACGGGGGAGTGAAAGGACGGGGCGGTTTGAAGCTATCGGCGAATGGGCTGCACCCGGCGGACGATTTTGAGTGGATTACGAAGGGTGGGACGTATCAGGTATTGACGGCGGAGGTGGCGGGGGAGCGGGTGCCGCGGATTGACGTGCGGGATCCGGAGAAGAGTTTGTTGCTGCAAAAGCCGTTGGGGTTGGTGGCGCATGGGGGCGGGAAGCGGTTGGAGGGGGATTCGGAGGACTATCGGACAATTTTGGCGTGGGTGAAGCGTGGGGCTCCGTACGGGAAGGACGGGGAGACGGCGCGGTTGGCGGGATTGGAAATATATCCAGCGATGGCGACGATGGGTGTGGCGGGTTCGCAACGATTGCTGGTGACGGGGCGGTATACGGATGGGCGGCGGGAAGACTTCACGAATCAGGTGTTGTTTAGCTCGAATAATGGGGAGGTGGCGACGGTGACGCCGGAGGGGATGGTGAAGGGTAAGGCGCTGGGGGAGACGGCGATTTTGATTCGAGCGGCGGGTCAGGTGGCGAGCGTGGGAGTGGGGGTGATTGGTGTTCCGGTGAAGAACTATCCGGTGGTGGGGCGGGGCAATTTTGTGGATGAAGCGGTTTTTGCGAAGTTGAAGCGGTTTAACTTGGTGCCTTCGGAGTTGGCGGGGGATGGGGAGTTTTTGCGGCGAGTTTGTTTGGATTTGACGGGGACACTGCCGCCGCCGGAGCGGGTGCGGGAGTTTGTGGGTTCAAAGGACGCGAAGAAGCGGGAGCGGGTGGTGGACGCGTTGATCGGTTCGCCGGAATTTGTAGATTTTTGGACATTTCGATTTGCCGATGTGTTTCGGGTGGCGATTTTTGCGAACGGTTTGACGCCGAAGTTTAGCCAGAAGTATTGGGAGTGGATTCGGGAGAATGTGGCAGGGAATCGTCGTTACGACGAAGTGGCGCGGGAACGGCTATCGGCGCAGGGTTACGGGGCGGCATCGCGGCACTTTCTTCCATACAACCAGATTGGTCCGCCGGCGGACGTGATGGCGGAGGAGGTGCGGGTATTTTTTGGTCGTCGTTTGGACTGTGCGCAGTGCCATAACCATCCGTACGAGAACTGGAGCCAGGACCAATTTTGGGGGATGGCGGCATTTTTTGGTCGTTTGTTTAAGGCAGGGCCGGTGGTGTTTGATCATCCGACGAATATGGATTGGAGTTCGAAGGACGTGGACGGGAAGATTGAATTGGTGCATCCGCGGACGAAGGTGGTGGTGAAGCCGGTGTTGTTGGACGCTTCGCCGTTGGTGGTTCGTGGGGACGGGAACCCGCGGCAGGAGTTGGCGCGGTGGATGACGAGTCATCCGTACTTTGCCGAGGCAACGGTGAACCGTGTTTGGGGGTATTTTTTTGGCCGGGGGATTGTGGATCCGGTGGATGATTTCCGGTCGACGAACCCGGCGACGCATCCGGAATTACTGGCGGGATTGGCACGGGACTTTGAGCGGAACGGGTATAACTTGCAGCGGTTGATGAAGACGATCGTGATGTCGCGGACTTACCAGTTGGCGCACGAGACGAACGGGACGAACCGCGCTGATGTTACTAACTACTCGCATTCGTTGAGCCGAGCGTTGGAGGCGGAGGTGATGTTGGATGCGGTGGTGGCGGTGACGGGAGTGGCGGAGACGTTTACGACGGCAGTAAGCGAAGGGGGGGCGGTGGGCCAGGCTCCGGCGCATACGCGGGCGATTAACTTAAAAGATCCGGATATGTATTTTTCGCGTTTTCTGGAGTTATATGGACGGCCGAATCGGGGGGCGATCCCGGAGCGGAGCGGGAAGCCGAGTTTGGGGCAGGCGCTGCATATGCTGGCGGGGGCGACTTATGTGGATCGGTTGTCGGCATCGGGGAGTCGGCTGCGGGGGTTGTTGGAGCGGGGGGCGACGGACGCGGTGATTTTTGAGGAGTTTTATTTGGCGGCGTTGGGGCGGGGACCGGACGCGGAGGAGACGGCGGAGTTGGGCAAGTTGGTGGCGGGGAGGGGGGATCGGGAAGCGGGTTTGCGAGAGTTTGTGTGGGCGTTAATCAGTTCGCGTGAGTTTGTGGAGAATCACTAATGGCACATCATTCGAGGCGAGATTTCGTGAGGGCGGGTTCGCTGGGGTTTCTGGGGCTGGGATTGCCTCAGTATCTAGCGGCGGCACCGGCGGCGTCGGCGAAGGTGAAGTCGGTGATTCTGTTTTGGTTGGAGGGAGGGCCGAGCCACATCGATACTTGGGACCCGAAGGCGAATAGTAACTTTAAGCCGATTGCGACGAATGTGCCGGGGATTCAGATTTCCGAGTTACTGCCGAGGATGGCGAAGAAGATGGATAAGTTTGCCTTGATTCGGTCGATGCATACGAGAGGGAACGATCATCCGCAGGCGACGCACTATGTGATTACGGGGCATGAGATTAACCCGGCGATGCAGTTTCCGAGTATTGGGTCGATGTTGACGAAGGAGTTGGGCCCGCGGAATGCAGTTCCGCCGCATGTGTTGGTGCCGAAGTGGGACCGGGGGCGGCAGTATGAGGATTATTTCCGGGCGGCATTTTTGGGTGGGGACTACGATCCGATGTGCATTCCGGATCCGAGTAAGCCGGATTTTCAAGTGACGGATTTGAGTTTGCCGAAGTCGGTTTCGCAGGCGTCGGTGGAGAGTCGGAGCGCGCTGTTGCGAGCGGTGGATCGGCGGTATCGGGCGATGAACGAGACGGCGGAACATACTGATATGGACGCGTTTTCGGCGCAGGCGATGAAGATGATTATGACGCCGGCGGTGCGGGACGCTTTTGATTTGGGGAAGGAGTCGGAGGCGACGAAGGCTCGGTACGGGAAGGATTCGATAGGGCAGTCGTGTTTGCTGGCGCGGCGGTTGGTGGAGGCGGGGAGCCGGTTTGTGACGGCGGCGGGGTACCACGGGACGTCGTGGGATACGCACAGCGACAACGATAAGAGCCATCGGGACCGGTTGTGTCCGCCGTTGGATAGGACGCTGGTGACGCTGGTGGAGGATTTGGAGGAGCGGGGATTGTTAGACGAGACGTTGGTGATTGCGATGGGGGAGTTTGGTCGGACGCCACATATCAACCCGGCGCTGGGGCGGGACCATTGGCCGAATTGCTGGTCGATGGCGTTGGCGGGGGGCGGGATTCAGACGGGGCAGGCGATTGGGACGAGCGATGCGAAGGGGGCGAACGTGACGAGTCGGGTGGTGTCGATGGGGGATTTGTATGCGAGTATCTACAAGCTGATGGGAGTGGATTGGACAAAGGAGATCATGAGTCCGATTGGGCGGCCGATCAAGATAGCGAATTCTTTGGACGACAAGACAGGGGAGCCAATTGCGGAGCTATTTGGGAAAGGATAAGGGGTGACTCGCCGGGGAATGTTGGGGTTGCAGCTGGGCTTTTGAGCGATGAAGGTTACGGTTCCGACGCGGCGGGAGAGCCGATGATCCTATATTCGGCAGTTGAAGGCTCCCCCCGCCGCGCCGTAATCGGGAAATGATTGATACTAAACGGGATGATCGATTTCAACCCTTGTTTGGCCCGTCACCCGGAGGGTGAACCCGCTGTTGGCCCCACTGACTTCC
>JANXMS010000147.1 GCA_025354525.1 Acidobacteriota bacterium | reverse complement strand
TTAGCCGTCCAAAGAAGGATGATCCCAACGGAACCGAACCGTCCGAAGCTATCCTCTCCTACCGCACCAACCTGGAAAAAGACCTACTCCGCAAAATCCAGGACACCCTCGAACCACTCCTCGGCCCTGAGCGCTTCCGTGCCGCTGTTTCCCTCGACTGCGACCTCGCCAGCGGCGATCAAAGCGAAGAAACCTACGACCCTACTCGCTCAGTAATGGTGACCGCCCAACGCTCCGAAGACGCGTCGGGCGTACCCGCCCCGAACGGCGTTCCTGGGACCCCTTCCAATCTCCCTCGTCCGACTTCGCGGCCGGGAGGCGGCCCCAACGCTGGCGTCTACCGAAAAATGGAAAACACGACGTTTCAGACCAGCCGCGTCGTCCGCCGCATTCAGTTTCCCCAAGGTCAAGTCAAACGGATGTCCGTGTCGGTCTTGCTCGACCACACCGTCCGATTCGAAGGTCAGAAACAAATTGTCGAAGCCCCCAAACCAGAGCGGATGAGAGCGATTCGGGAAATCGTCGCCGCCGTCGTCGGCTTCCAGGAAAGTCGCGGTGATCTGCTTACCGTCGAAGCCCTCCCTTTTGACGCCGCTCACGGCACTATGGAACCGCCACCGATCCCCATCCCCAAAGCACGCATCACTCTGCCCAATTTCATTCCAGAGTGGCTCCGCCTCCCGCTCGAAGGACACGGCCAGTGGATGGTCGAACAGCAGTGGCTACCGATCCTGATCATCGTCATCGTTATGGCGTTCCTCGCCGTCCCCCTGCTCCTAATTCGCAAGACGCTTCACTTCGCCAAAGCTTTCCGGCTTAAGGTCGCCGAAAAGAAAGCCGCCAAAGCCACCAAGGCAACTATAGCCAACGAAACAGAGAAAACTGCGGTTGAAGGTCGTGCAGCAGGCGAACTTAATGCGCCGCAGGACCGCATCAGCCTCGAGCACGGCTCGGCCGATAAGCGCGATTCCAAGGCGGACATGAAACGCCTCCGCGACCAACTTGACCAAGAGGCCGCTGATCGAGACCTGCTGACCATGGAAGCGATTCAATCGCTTCGGCCTGGCGCGGTTCACGTCAGCCGCTTCGACATCCTGCAGAAATTCCTCGCCGAAGAAGTCGAAAAAGAACCAGCGCGTATGGCCCACATTGTCCGAGTGTGGCTGCGCGACTCCGAACAAACTTAGTCCGAGAAATTACCTATGTCAGCTCCCGATACCGCCACACCAGCTCCAACTCGACCAAAACTCTCTGGCATTCGCAAATCGGCCATGCTCATGGTCATCCTGGGAGAAGGCACCAGCGCCAAGCTCATGCAATGCCTAGACGAAGAGGAGGTGCACTTCATCGGCCGAGAGATCGCCCGCATTCCCCACATGAACTCCGAAACCGCCGAGTTCATCCTCGAAGAGTATTACCAAATGACAATCGCCCACGAGTACGTCCTAAAGGGCGGCATCGACTACGCTAAGAAAATTCTCCTCAATGCCTTTTCCCCGGACCATGCACAATTCCTGCTGGACCGGTTGATGAAGACAATCGGCGTTGACGCCGCCAACTTCGACGCGCTGCAGAAGGCCGACCCTCAGCAACTCGCCAAGTTCATCCACAGCGAACATCCGCAAACCATCGCCCTCATCCTCTCCCACCTCAACTCTTCCCAGGCCGCCGCTCTCTTGAACGCTCTCCCAAATGCGATCCGCGCCGACGTGGCCCTCCGGATGGCGAACCTTGACCAGATCTCACCCGACATCATTGCTCGCATTGCCACCATCATCGGGCAAAAACTGAAAAACCTCGGCGAACTCAGTCGGGAATCCTATGGCGGCGTCCGAGCTGTCGCCGAAATGTTCAACCGCCTCGACACCGCATCGAGCAAAGAAATTCTCGAAAAAATCGAGGGCGAAGATCCCGCCCTCGTCGAGACCGTTCGTCACCTCATGTTCGTCTTCGAAGACCTGCTCGCCATCGATCAGGGCGCGATCAAGGAAATCCTGTCTCGCGTCGACCGCAAAATTCTGACGGTCGCGCTCAAAGGGACGAGCGAACAACTCCGCAACCACTTCCTCGGCTGCATGTCCCAGCGCGGCTCCGAGATGATGCGCGAGGACATGGACTCGCTCGGGCCAATCAAGATCAAAGACGTCGAAAGCGCTCAGCAACAGGTCATCGCTGTCGTCCGGCAGTTGGAAAATGATGGCACGATCAGCATGAAGGGCGGCGGTGGCGGCGACCAATATGTCGTCTAAAATCATACGTGGAGCAGACCGACCAATCACGGAAGAGTGGTTAGTCGTCCCGAATGACTTCTCGCATGGCGACATTACCCACGGCGACGCGCAAGGCCGAGAAGAGCGCGGGCACGAAGAGCTTCACCAACAGCAAGCCAACCGCATCAGCCAACTCGAACGCCAACTCGCCAACATCGAAGCCGAACTTCCTGCCCGCCTCGAACAAGTCCGTCAGACTGGACTTCGAGATGGCGAAACCGCCGGCCTAGCCAAGGCCCACGCCCTACTCGATGCAGCCATCCAAAAACTCGCCCGAACCGTCGCCGAAGTGGCCGGCTATCGCGCCGACTATCGCCGAGAAAGCGAACAGGAACTCGTCAAACTCAGCACCGCCATCGCCCGAAAAATCCTCCGCCGCGAACTAACCGTCGACCCCACCGCTCTGCAAGGGGTCATCAAAGCAGCTCTCGAAGGCCTGAACTCCAGCGAAATCTATCGTATCCGCCTCGCCACCCCCGACGCCGCGAGCCTCGAACGGCATATCCAAGCCATGGGCCTGCCTCAAACGATTGAAATTTGCCCCGACCCAGCCCTCGAACGAGGTTCCGTACTCTTTGAAACCGTCCGTGGCCTTGTCGACGCCGGAATCCAAACCCAACTCGGAGAAATCGAACGTGGATTCGCCGACCTCGCGAACGCCCGCTAACCCCCTGCCATGCCTACTCTCGAACAGCTCGACTCGACCCGCTACCTCCGCAGCCTCGCCCGCATGTCCACAACCGTCGCCAGCGGGAAAGTTGCCCAACAAATCGGACTTCTCGTCGAATCCGACGGCCCCGCTGCCGGACTCGGCGATTTCTGCGAAATCCGCGCCGCCAACGGACGGACCATACGAACCCAAGTCATTGGCTTCCGCAGTGGAAAGCTACTCTCGATGCCGCTCGAAGAGACCGACGGACTGCAAATGGGAGATTGCATTGTTGCCCGCAGCGAGGCCGCCCGAGTGCCGGTCGGTCACTCCCTCCTCGGACGCGTCCTCGACGGTTTCGGTCGCCCGATGGATGGAGGACCCGCTATCGACGCGGAATCGTATTACCCCCTCTACACCTCCCCGCCCGGCCCTCTCGCCCGACCCCACATTCACGACCCGCTCATCACCGGAATCCGCGCCATCGACGGCATGCTCCCCTGCGGGAAAGGCCAGCGCATCGGCCTTTTCGGAGGCAGCGGCGTCGGCAAGAGCACTCTCCTCGGCTGTATGTCGAAACATAACTTCGCCGATGTCAGTGTCATCGCACTCATCGGCGAGCGCAATCGCGAAGTCCGCGGATTCATCGAACACGAACTCGGCAAAGAAGGCTTGGCCCGCTCAGTGGTTATCGTCGCTACTTCGGATCAACCCGCTCCACTCCGCCTCCGCGCCGCCTTCGTCGCCCTTGCCATCTCGGAGTACTTCCGCGACCAAAACAACGCCGTTCTTCTCGTCATGGACTCCGTCACTCGCCTTGCCATGGCCCAACGCGAAATCGGCCTCGCTGCCGGCGAACCACCCAGCCAAAAGGGCTATCCTCCCTCGGTCTTCAACCTCCTCCCTAAAATCTTCGAACGTGCCGGCAACTTCGAAGGAGGCTCCATCACCGGCTTCTTCACCGTACTCGTCGAAGGCGACGATTTCAACGAACCCATCTGCGACGCCACCCGCGGTATCCTCGACGGACACATTATCCTTTCCCGCGACCTCGGTGCCGCCGGCCACTATCCCGCCATCGACATCCTACAATCCGTCAGCCGCCTCTCCAGCCAAATCGCCACCCCGGCCCAGAAAACCGCCATCAGTAGGGTCCGCGAGGCGATGTCCGCCTACCACCGCGCGGAAGACCTAATCAACCTCGGAGCCTACGCCGCCGGCAGCAACCCGCAACTCGACGCCGCTATCCGAACCCGCCAATCGCTTGAACAATTCCTGCGCCAGCCCCCCGAAGAAAAGGTCACTCGTGACAGCACCCTCCAACGCCTCACCGCCCTAGCCACTGAACTCGGGTAGCCGCCATGAAGCGATATGAATTCTCGCTAGCCGGCGTCCTCCGTCTTCGGGTCCAGCAAGCCGAGGCTACCGAAGCCCAACTCGCCCTGCTCTACGCCGAACTCCAAACCATCCAAACCCAACAGCAAAACTTCCTCGACGAACTCCAGAAGGACGAAGCCGAACTGCTGAGCCCCAACCGACCGATCGCCGGCGAGTCCCTGGTGCAGATGGATGCCTACCGCCGATGGGCCACCATCGAACGCCGCCGCCAGGCCCAAACAGCCGCCCAATGCATCGCCCGCATCCAGGAACAGAACGCTCGTGTGATCGAAGCCAAACGAAATCAACAACTTCTCGAAAAGCTCCGCGACCGCACGCGACGCCGCTGGGAACTCGATTCCGCGCGCGAAGAGCAAGCGCTCGCCGAAGAAGCCTTCCTCAGCCAGTGGGGCAAACCACAAGGAGCCAGTTAGCCTATGCCAAACTAGAAAAACGGCTCTCCTACGTTTCCCCTATGCGTAAACTCCTTGCTCTTAACCGCGGCGAAATCGCCATCCGTATTCTTCGTGCCGCCAACGAACTCGGTATCCGGACGGTCGCCGTCTACTCCCAGGAAGATCGCCTAAGCCTCCACCGGTTTAAGGCTGACGAGGCCTACCTCATCGGGGAAGGCAAAGGCCCCGTGCAGGCGTATCTCGACGTCGACGGCATCTGCGCCCTAGCCGCCGAAAAAGGCGTCGACGCCATCCACCCCGGCTACGGATTCCTCAGCGAAAACCCCGCCCTCCCCCGCGCTTGCGAAAAGTACGGCATCACCTTCATCGGACCCAGCGCCGACCTTCTCGACAGGCTCGGCGACAAAACCGCCGCCCGGCGACTCGCCGAAAAGGCCAACGTCGCCGTCGTCCCCGGTACCGAAAAGCCCATCAAAAATCTTGCCAAAGCCGTCGCGGCCGCCGAGAAGATTGGTTTCCCCGTTATCGTCAAAGCGGCCTTCGGCGGCGGCGGACGGGGCATGCGCGTCGTCGAGACCGCGGAAGAACTTCCGGCTCGCCTCGCCGAGGCCCAAGCCGAAGCCGCCGCTGCCTTCGGCAACGACTCCGTCTTCATTGAACGCTACATCCGCCGCCCCCGCCACGTCGAAGTCCAAATTCTCGCCGACAAACACGGTGAAGTGATGCACCTCTACGAACGCGATTGCTCCGTCCAGCGGCGCCATCAAAAGGTCGTCGAAGTCGCCCCCGCCATCGGCCTCGACCCGCGCATTCGCCAGGAACTCGCCGACGCAGCCGTTCGTCTCGCTCGGCAAGCCGGATACTACAACGCTGGAACCGTCGAATTTCTCGTCGATACCGACACTGGCGAATGGTTCTTCATCGAAGTCAATCCCCGTGTCCAGGTCGAACACACCGTCACCGAAATGATTACCGGCATTGACATCGTTCACTGCCAGATCCAAATCGCCCAAGGCCTCGCCCTCCACGGTCCGGAGATGAACCTCCCAACCCAGGACAAAATCCCTCTTCACGGCACCGCGCTCCAATGCCGCGTCACCACTGAAGATGCCGCTAACGGCTTCGTCCCTGACTACGGCAAAATCCAAACTTACCGCTCCCCCGCCGGCTTTGGCATCCGTCTCGATGGCGCCAGCGCGTACGGCGGGGCGGTCATCACCCCCTTCTACGACTCCCTCCTCGTCAAAGTCACCGCCTGGGGCAGAGATTTCCCCGAAGCCTGCGCCCGTATGGACCGCGCCCTCCGCGAATTCCGCATCCGCGGCGTCAAAACCAACATCCCGTTCCTGGAAAATGTCGTCAACCACCCCGAGTTTCAAGCCGGACGCATCAACACCTCTTTCCTGGCGAATACCCCTTCCCTCTTCCAATTCTCGAAGCGCAAAGACCGTGCCACGAAGTTACTAACCTACTTAGGCGAAGTTACTGTCAACGGCAACCCGGAAGTCAAAGGCAAGCGCGTTCCCGACGAATGTCGCCCCGCCGTCCTGCCCCGGCACAATCCCCTGCCCCCACCCCCCGGCACCCGCCAACGCCTGGATGAACTGGGTCCAGAAAAGTTTGCCTCCTGGATGCGCAAGGAAAAGCGCCTCCTCTTCACCGATACCACCTTCCGCGACGCGCACCAGTCCCTGTTCGCCACGCGCGTCCGCACCTACGACATGCTCGCCATCGCTAACTATGTCGCGCATGAACTCCCCAACCTGTTCTCGCTCGAAATGTGGGGCGGTGCCACCTTCGACGTCTCCATGCGCTTCCTCCTCGAAGACCCCTGGCAGCGTCTTCGCCTCCTCCGCACCGCCGTCCCGAACATCTGCTTCCAGATGCTCCTCCGCGCCTCCAACGCCGTCGGTTATACCGCCTATCCCGACAACGTTGTCCGCGAGTTCATCGCCGGCGCGGCCGAAAACGGGATTGATATCTTCCGCATCTTCGACTCGCTGAACTGGCTGCCAAATATGAAAGTGCCGATGGAGGCCGTCCGGAAAACGAACCGACTCTGTGAAGGAGCCCTCTGTTACACCGGCGACATCCTCGACCCCAAGCGAGATAAGTACCCCCTTACTTATTACGTCGAAATGGCGAAAGAGCTGGAGAAGATGGGTGCCCACATCCTCGGCATTAAGGACATGGCCGGCTTACTCAAGCCTTACGCCGCCCAGAAACTCATCAAGACGCTTCGGGACGAAGTCGGCATCCCCGTCCACTTCCACACGCACGACACAAGCGGCATCAACGCTTCCTCTGTCCTGAAAGCTTCCGACGCCGGCGTCGATGCCGCCGACGCTGCCCTCGCTTCCATGTCGGGCACCACCTCTCAGCCCAACCTAAACTCCCTCGTCGCCGCTCTCGAAAACACCCCGCGCGCCACCGGCCTCAACCTAGAAGCCCTCAACCGCTGCTCGGACTACTGGGAAGCGGTTCGACCCTTTTACATGCCTTTCGACAGCGGTCTCCGTTCCGGCACCGCCGAAGTCTATCTGCACGAGATGCCCGGCGGCCAGTTCACTAACCTGAAAGAACAGGCCGAAGGCATGGGCCTCGGCGCCAAATGGAATGAGATAGCCCGCACTTACTCCGAAGTCAATATGGCCTTTGGCGATATTGTCAAAGTAACTCCATCTTCGAAGGTTGTCGGCGACATGGCGATCTTTCTAGTTAGTCACGGCCTTACCATGGTCGATATAGAAAAGCTCGGCCCCAACCACACGGTCACCCTCCCGAACTCGGTCGTCGATATGTTCGAAGGCTCGCTCGGAGAACCGCCCGGAGGTTGGCCTAAAAAGCTTACCAACGTCATTCTGAAAGGCGGGAAACCTCGCAAGGGCCGGCCCGGCGCTCTCCTTCCGGCCGTTGATTTCAAGGAAGCGGAAACGACCATCGAAAAGAAGATCGGTCGCAAGCCGTCTCGCACTGACGTCCTCAGCTATCTTATGTATCCGGAGGTCTTCACTAAGTTCGTTAAAAGCCACCAGCAATATGGCGACCTGGAAGCACTTCCCACCCCGCAATTTTTCTACGGCATGAAGCGCGGGGAAGAGATCTCCGTCGAAATCGAACCGGGGAAAAGCCTCATTTTGAAGTTCCAAACCATGTCCGATCCCCATCCGGATGGCACCCGAACCGTATTTTTCGACCTCAACGGCCAACCCCGCGAAGTCGTGGTCCGCGATCGCAGCCTCATCGCCGTTACGGCCTCCCGGGTGAAGGCCGACCCCACCCATCCCGGCCATGTCGGTGCCCCCATCCCGGGGGCCGTCTCCTCCGTCGCGGTCGAAGTTGGCCAGGAGATTCAGAAGGGCGACCGCCTGCTCGTCATGGAAGCGATGAAAATGCAAACCACCGTCTACGCCCCAGTTACTGGCAAAGTGGCGCAAAAGTTAGTCAACGCCGGTCAGCAGGTCGATTCGAAAGATCTGCTGTTGGTAATAGAGTAATCGGTGCTCGAAGCTTATCAGTTCGCTCGCCGTCTCGCCCTCACCGGAATGGCGGTCAGCGGACTGCTGGCTGTCCTGAAGATCATCGTCGGCACCCAGGCTCATTCCACCTCCGTCGTCGCCGACGGTTTCGAATCCGCCGCTGACGTCATCAGCAGCGGGCTCGTCTGGCTCGGCCTCACCGTCGCCTCCCGCCCCGCCGACCAAAACCACCCCTACGGCCACGGTCGCTTCGAAATCCTCACCGGCTTTGCCATGGGCTGCATTCTCTCCGCCACCGGCGTCGCTATCTGCTGGCGCAGTTGGGGGAAAGTTGGCGTCTCCGAGCCAGCCCCTGAAGCTTGGGCCCTCTGGGCCATCGTCATCTCCATAGCCGCCAAGGCCGTCCTCTCCTGGTCGAAGCTCCATTACGGCAAAAACCTCGGCAGTGCCTCCCTGCTCGCCGACGGGCAAAACGATTTCGTCGATATCCTCTCCGGCTCCGTCGCCCTCATCGCCCTCGGACTTACTCTCTCCAACCCCGTCCGCTTCGCTGAGGCCGATCACCTTGGCGGCATCGCCGTGGGATTAATCGTCAGCTTCCTGGGCACCCGAGTGATCCGTGAAACCGCTATGCATCTCATGGACACCATGCCCGACGACGACAAAGTCCGCGCCGTACGAGAGGTTGCCCTCCAGGTCCCCGGGGCGCGCGCCGTGGAAAAGTGTTACGCCCGAAAAACCGGCCTCCAATATCATGTCGACCTCCATCTGCAGGTGGACTCGCACCTCAGCGTGCGGGACTCCCACCTTATCTCCGGCAAAGTCAAAACGGCGATCAAGCAGCAACTTCCCTGGGTGCAAAACGTTCTCGTCCACGTCGAACCGTGGGAAGACGCTTAATTCGCCGCTCCATCATTTTGCGCCGAACTCGCTGTTTGCGGGTGTTCCACAAACACCTCAATCGACAGGTTCGCATAGTGCCGCATGGCCTTCGGCGAGAACCCGTCAAGAATCTCACGCGCCCTCTTCTTCCCTTCTTCTTCCTGGACCAGCACCGCAACCACCCCGGCCCCGTTACGAGCAAGTTCCAAATCCAGATCCACGTATACCGCCTCCGTCCCCATCGTCCGCGACACCGACTCCATAAATTGCCCCCACAGGTGCTTATTCTCCCGATGCGCCTCCACTAAAGATACATACTCCGCCGCCGGAAAGTCGATCACGTCCTCAGCGGCAAACCCGTTCGCCACCAACGCGTCCTGCGCACTTTTAGCCACCCCTTCATTCGCCACCACGGCAAGAATATAGTTCGTCGGATAAAGCACCCCGAACGACGAAGCGTTCCCGGAAAAGCGGTCAGTGATCAGGCTCATAAGAAAAAATCCCTCTTTCTTCAAGAGCGATACCGAGCCTGAGTGGTTTCAACCGTTACACTAATTTCGAATGATCTCTGTTGATACGCAATTGAAACCAGCCGACCTTCGCAACGGTCTCACCACCCTTTGGCAGGCCTCCGCCGCCAAAATCCGCAACCTCGAATCCGCTTGGCACCCCGAAAATGGTGCCCCGGTCTTCACGATCGAAGGCAAGTACACAAGCCGTGGCTGGACCGAATGGACCCAGGGCTTCCAGTTCGGCGCGCCCATTCTCCAGTTTGACGCCACCGGCGAAACCGAATTCCTCAATCTTGGCCGCGAACGCACCCGCCGCTACATGGCACCTCACATCACTCACGTCGGCGTCCACGACCACGGCTTCAACAACGTCAGCACCTATGGCAACCTCCTCCGCCTGATGCGCGAAGGCTCCATCATCCACGACCCTTGGGAAGAGCAGTTCTACATTCTCGCCCTCCAATGCACCGGTGCCGTACAAGCCGCCCGCTGGAGCTCGACCGCCGACGGCAACGGCTACATCTACTCCTTCAACGGCCCCCACTCGCTCTTCGTCGATACGATGCGGACCCTCCGCGCCCTTTCGGTCTCCCATCGCCTGGGCCACGTTCTGATGGGCGAAAACGACCGCAAGATCTCCCTCCTCGACCGCATGATTCAGCACGCCCGAGTCACCGCGGAACACATCATCTTCTACGGCGAAGGACGCGACGCCTATGACCTTCGCGGTCGCGCCGCCCACGAGATCATCTTCAACCGCAACGACGGAAACAAGCGCTGCCCCAGCTCGCAACAGGGTTATTCGCCGTTCTCCACTTGGACCCGCGGCCTCGCTTGGGCCATGCTCGGCTACGCCGAACAGCTCGAGTTTCTCGAAACGGAACTCGGCGATTTCAGCGACGTCAAGGCCTTCATGGTCCGCGCCGCCAAGGCCACCTGCGACTTCTACCTCGAAAACACCCCCACCGACGGCATCCCCTACTGGGACACGGGAGCCCCCGGCCTCGCCCAAATGGGCCACTATCTGGACCGCCCCGCCGAGCCCTTCAACGACCACGAGCCGGTCGACTCCTCCGCCGCTGCCATCGCCGCCCAAGGTCTTCTCCGTCTCGGCAAATACCTCGACGAACCGCGCTACTGGCAAGCCGGCCTCTCGACGGCCCGAACGCTTCTGGGCGAACCGTATTTGAGCACCGACCTCAACCACCAGGGCCTGCTGCTCCACAGCGTCTACCATCGCCCGAACGGCTGGGACCACATCCCGGCCGGTCGCAAGGTCCCCTGCGGAGAAAGCTGCATGTGGGGCGACTACCACCTCCGCGAACTCGCCGTTTACCTCGGCCGGATCATCGACGAAGGGACTTACCTTACTTTCTGGAGCTAACTCCACATCACGTTGGGTGCCTGGGTGATGATGGTGCCCGTTCGCTTCTCGCCCGTCGCCTTCCGACGTCGATCAATACCAACTCAATGGTCGGTTCTCTGTAAGGGAACGACCATCCTTTCAATTACCCACAATCCAAGGCCTCGAGGTATCCGAGATGAATGTCGTTAAGCCTTAAGAGGCCGCGCCAAATGACGGTATTGCCCGGCGGCCCATCCTGGTTCCTCGCCAGATATCCGTCTAGTGCTCTGACCGCAAGAATCCATTGGCGTAAATCATTTTATGCAAACAATGTATAGGGGCATACTTGAGTATGCCCCCGGCTCCTCTCCAGATCCAGCTCTCATCGGAAGATCACGAGCAACTGCGGACCCTACTCAGCCGCGGCGTTCAACCGGTCCGATCCATCTTTCGTGCCCTTGTTCTGGTCCAGCTAGCGCAGGGCGTCAGCGCCCCTCAAATCGCTCGTTTCGTCCCGGTCACACCCCAGGCGATCCGGCAGATCGGTCACCGCTTTGAGCAACTCGGATTGGATCGGGCCCTCTATGACAAGCAGCGTCCCGGTGCAGTTCCAGTGCTCGACGATGCCCAGAAGCAGCGCATCATCGCGATGGTCTGCTCCAACCCACCGGCGGGTCGAAGTCGCTGGACGGTGCGGCTTATCGCCGAGGAAGCGGTCAAAAAGCGCTTGGTTCCGCGAGTGGGTAGAGAGGCAATCCGAGTTCTGTTGCGCCACCACGACCTCGAACGCTACATCGCCAACATGGATGATGTCCTGGCCATTTACGAGAAGCCGTATGACCCCCAGGAGCCGGTGGTCTGCCGGGACGAAAAGCCGATCACTCTTCATGCCGATGTGCGACCCGCCACAGCGGCTGAGCCGGG
>JANXMS010000121.1 GCA_025354525.1 Acidobacteriota bacterium | reverse complement strand
GGCGGACTCTTCGTCGATGGAGGCGGCGATGGTGTTGATGCCGACGGGGCCACCGGCGTACTTGTCGAGGATCGTCAGCATGATCTTTTGGTCGATTTCGTCGAGGCCGAAGCGGTCGACTTCGAGGAGATCGAGGGCGGTCATGGCGACGGGGAACGTAATTTCGCCGTTGGCGCGGACCTGGGCGTAGTCGCGGACGCGGCGGAGGAGGCGGTTGGCGATGCGGGGGGTGCCGCGGGCACGGCGGGCGATTTCGCCGGCGGCGTCGGCGACGATCGACAGTTCCATGAGGCGGGCGGAGCGGAGGACGATGGCGGTGAGGTCGGCTTCGTTGTAGTGGTTGAGGCGGAGGACGAGGCCGAAGCGGCCGCGGAGGGGGGCGGAGATGAGGCCTTGGCGGGTGGTGGCTCCGACGGCGGTGAAGCGTTGGATGGGAAGGGAGTGGGTGCGGGCACCGGGTCCCGAGCCGACCATGATGTCGACGCGGAAGTCTTCGAGGGCTGAATAGAGGATCTCTTCGACGTCGGGGAGGAGGCGATGGATCTCGTCGATGAAGAAGACCTGGCGGGCTTGGACGTTGGTTAGAACGCCGGTGAGGTCGAGTTTTTTCTGTAGGATGGGGGCGGCGGTTTGTTCGAAGGCGACTTCGAGTTCATGGGAGATGAGTTGGGCGAGGGTGGTTTTTCCGAGTCCGGGGGGGCCGTAGAGAAGGACGTGATCCATGGCTTCACCGCGTTGTCGGGCGGCTTCGATGGCGATGGCGAGATTTTCTTTGAGTTTGGGTTGGCCGGTGAAATCGGCTAGGCGACGAGGACGGAGGGAGGACTCGAATTTTTTCTCTTCTTCGTCGAGGACACCGGCAGTATCTTTGCGATTGGACATGGGTTACCTGACCAGTTCGAGGGCTTTTCGAAAGAGCATTTCGAAGTCGTCGCCGATGACAGTGGCGCGGGCCTTGCGGACGGCGGCTTCGGCGGCGGGGCGGGGGGAGCCGAGGTTGACGAGGGCGGAGATGATGTCGGCTTCGAGAGGGGACATGGGGGCGACGGGTACGGACTTGGGTCCGGTGCCGGGGAGGAGGAGGTCGAGTTTATCGCGGAGTTCGAGGATCATGCGCTCGGCGGTTTTTTTACCGACGCCGGGGATGCGGGTGAGTTGGGTGACTTCCCCGCCCCGGATGGCGGCGGCGAGGTCGGCGGGGGGTAGGCCGGAGAGGGCGGTGAGGGCGAGTTTGGCACCGATGCCGGAGACGGAGATGAGTTTTTCGAAGAGCTGTTTTTCTTCGGAGGTGAAGAAGCCGAAGAGTTGGATGGCATCTTCTCGGACGCTGGTATGGATACGGAGGCGGACTTCGAGGCCAGAGTCGGGGAGGCGGGTGTAGGTGGAGACGGGAATGGCGACGTCGTAGCCGACGCCCTGACATTCGACGATGGCTTGGTGCGGATGCTTTTCGAGGAGCGTGCCGCGCAGGTGCGCAATCATAGTAAGAACCCTATTCTCCCATGGCGCGACGACTTTTCTTTGTACCGGCGGTAAAACGCGATGTAGCCGAATTGCACGGCGAGATGGCGCAGCATTTGACGCGAGTTTTGCGCGTGGAAAAGGGCCAAGTTTTTGAAATTTCCGACAACGAGCAGTTGTATTTGGCGGAGATTGAGATGGCTCGTAAGGAGCTGGTGACTTTTCGGGTGATCGAGAAGTTGGAGCTGCGGCCGGCGCCGTATCCGGTGACGTTGTGCGTGAGCTTGTTCAAATTTGACCATTTCGAATGGATGATTGAGAAGGCGACGGAGTTGGGGGTGGGGGCGATTCAGCCGTTGATTACGGAGCGGAGCGAGCATGGGCTGGAGCGGGCGGCACCGAAGCGGGCGGAGCGATGGCGGCGGATTGCGATGGAGGCTAGCCAGCAGTGTCGGCGGATGCGGGTGCCGGAGGTGAGGGAGTTAGCGGCGTTAAGGAAGGTGGTGGGCGGGGTGGAGGGGTTGAAGGTGTGGCTGGATGAGAGACCGGGGGGACGGCCGCTGTTAGAGGTGATGGAGCGAGAGCGGCCGGAAGCCGTGACGCTGCTGTTGGGGCCAGAGGGTGGCTGGGCGGACCGGGAGGCGACGGCGATTGGGGAGGCCGGATGGGTGGCGACTTCGCTTGGGTCGCTGGTGCTGCGGGCGGAGACGGCGGCCCTCGCAGCATTATCGCTAGTGCAGGCTAGTGTAGCGTAATCGAATTAGCTTGTAAGAACTGGCCTCAGCGCCATCCTCGCCATTTCGATCTTTTCCAGGATTGCGACGCCTGAGGCTCTCCACACGTAGCGTTTCGGATTTTGGTTGCGCGCCGCCAGGT
>JANXMS010000086.1 GCA_025354525.1 Acidobacteriota bacterium | reverse complement strand
TCGGTTTACTCTACTGGGGATGTTGGATAGGGAGAGCAAGGCTTACGAGAAGGCGGGGTTGCAGTATTTGCGGCAGTCGGAGGGGGAGTTGCTCGGAAAGATTGAGCGGGAGCCTACATTGCTGCGGCTCCCGCTGGTTCGAGCGGACAAACGGGTTAGTATGGGCCAGGACGAGGCTGGGTGGAAGGCGATGCTGGACTAGGGCACGCAGCCGATGGCGCCGGGGGAGATCAAACGGTTTATTGATCGGTTTACTCTACTAAGGATGTTGGATAGGGAGAGCAAGGCTTACGAAAAGGCGGGGTTGCAGTATTTGCGGCAGTCGGAGGGGGAGTTGCTGGCAAAAATTGAGCGGGAGCCGACTTCGCTGCGGCTCCCGCTGGTTCGGGCGGACAAACGGGTTAGTATGGGCCAGGACGAGGCTGGGTGGAAGGCGATGCTGGACTAGGGCACGCAGGGAGTGGTTAGGTGATGGGCGCGGGAGCCATCGTTGCCGATGCCGCGGAGGAGTTCGTCGAAGGTTTGGAGGGGGACGGTTTCGCCCTCGCGGCCGACGGCGGGGATGTGGGCCCAGCGGTCGATGGCGCTGAGGACGAACTGGGCGTCGGAGGTATCGGTGGCCAAGATGCCGGGGGCGGCTTCGACGTGGCCGGTGGGGACGCAGAGGGCCGGATGGTCAAAGGGAGCGCGTTGGAAGCGGACTCGGTCGTCGGTGAGGGCTTTCATGAAGGCGACGATGGAGTTGCGTTCCTGGGGGCTGAGGCGGATTCGGCCGATGCCGGGACCGAGGTTCCCGTCGGCGGGGAAGTCGCCGTTGCGGGCGTAAAAGTCCATGACTTGTTCGAGGGTGGCCTGGCCGCCGTTGTGGAAGTAGGGTCCGGTGAGTTCGACGTTGCGGAGGCCGGGGGATTTGAAGGCACCGTTTGTGTCGTTGGGCTGGGCGGCTTTGAAGAGAGGTTGGCCGAAGGGGTCGAGGGCGTTGAGGCCAGGGTCATCGGCGAGGGGGGAGACGGCGGTGCGGAAGAAACCGGCGTCGCGGGGGTTGGCGGGGTTGAAGCCGCGGGTGGTTCGGTTGGAGACCGAGGCGGCGGTGAATTCGGCGCCTTGGTGGCACTGGGTGCATTGGACGCCGCCGTTTTGGAAGTCGCGGAGGCCTTGTTGTTCGAGGGCGGAGAGGGCTTGTCGGTTGCCTTCAAGGAACTGGTCGACGCGGGAGTTGTTGGAGACGAGGGTGGCTTCGTAGGCTTGGATCGAGAGGCCCCAGTAGATGGCGAAGTTGGCTTCGAGGAGTTCGGGGGCTTGCCAGTAGGCGGGTTGAAAGGCGGCTTCGATGAGGGTGCGATAGTTGGCAGCGAGGCCGAGGCCGGAGGGGTCGGCGTAGGGGCCGAGGACGCTATCGTCGGCGGCGACGGCTTGGCGGCCGAGGGGTTGGAGGGCGAGGAGTTTTTCGGCGAGTTTGGGCCAAGTGCGGCCTAGATAGGACATTTCGATTTCGTTGAGGGCGGGGCCGACGGCTTGGGAGGCGAGGCTGGAGTTTTCGAGGCGGATTTGTTCCTTGACGAGTTGACCGTCGCGCCAGGCGAGGACGTTCCAGGCGGGGTCCGAATCGCCGAAGGAGGTGGGACCGGTGAAGATTTCTTTGGCGCGACCGTCCCAGAAGTTGCGGACGTTGAAGACGGCGTTGATGACGCTGGGGGAGTTGCGGGCGGTGACTTGGCGGGTTTGGACGCCGTTGAGGGTGGAGCGGGCGGTGGAGGGTTGGTCGGCGCCTTGTTCGGCGGGGAGGGAGGGGACGATATCGAAGAAGCTGCGATGGAAGATGCCGGCGGACCCGGCGATTTGGCGGGTGTCGCGAAGGACGGCGGAGCGGTTGTCGTTGGGGTTGGCGAGGCGACGGAAGGGGAAGTCGCTGGGGGTTAGGGTTTGATTGGGGGTGATGGTGGCCGAAGAGGCGGCGGGAGCGGCGAGTTGGTTTTGGAGGCGGTGGTCGGCGCCGGCGTGGAAGTGGCAGGTGGCGCAGGCGGTTTTGCCGTCGCTGCCGGCTTGCATGTCCCAGAAGAAGGCTTTCCCGAGGACGACGAGGGCGCGGGTGTCGCGGACGTAACGGTCGAGGCCGGGGGGCGTGGGGATGGGGACGGACTTCAGGGAAGTGAGGGGTGGGCCGCCGCCCGGGGGGGGTTGGGCGGTGAGGTTGGCAGCGAGGGCGGGGATGAGCAGGACGGTAGTAAGTTTCATTGGATGCTCCTGGTACCAGCAAACCCTGGATCGGGTGTGATGTCACGTTAAGGACTGTTATGGGCAAAGCTGCAAGGGCTTAACATCGCTTAACGGAACGGGGAGGGGAGGAAGGAGTCTAATGGAGATTGCGAAGGGAGGTTGTAATTTGGGATTGCGCGCGCGGGTGCAGGAGTGGGGCTGGGTGGCGGTGATGGTGAGTCTGTGCTGCTTGCTGGCGGTATTGCAGTATCGATGGACGGGTGAACTCAGCGAGGCCGAGCGGCAGCAGATGGGGGCGGGATTGGCGACGCAGTTGGAGCTGATGGCGCGGGCGTTTGACCGGGATTTGCGGGAAGCGACCGAGGCGTTAGTGCCGCGAGAGGAGGAGGAGTTCCGGGGGAGAACGGGGCGTATGCGTTTGTTTAGCCGGATCGCGGTGGCGACCCCGAAGAAGGGAGTGGTGGGGTTGGAGTTACTGGATCCGGCGACGGGCCAGAAGACGCCAATGAGTTGGCCGCCGGAGTGGGATTCTTTTCGTGAGGAGATTTTGCGGCGGGTGGAGGAGGGGTATGGGCCTCCTCGGGTGGAGCGGGACTCGCTGCTTTTGGAGATTCCGCAGTTTCGGGAAGGTGAGGAGGTGGCTTGGTATTTGTTTGAGCTGGACGAGGGGTATCTGCGGGAGACGTATTGGCCGTCGATGGTACGGAGGTATATGGGGGAGTCAGTATACGACGTTAGTGTGACGGTGGGGGAGCGGGGTAAGGTGCTGTACGGGGCGGCGATGACGGGGGCGGATGCGACGACGCGGACACTACGGCCGGGACGGAAGAAGGGGGGGCCGGAGGGGGGAGGAAGGTGGCGGATTTCGGCGCGGCATCGGGAGGGGTCGTTGGACGCGGCGGTGCGGGTGAGCCGTTGGCGCAATTTGGCGGTGTCGGGTTTGTTGCTGGTATTGATTGCGGCGGCGGGGTGGGCTTTGGTCCGCAATACGGGGAAGGCACGGCGGTTGGCCGAGATGGAGTTTGCGTTTGTGGCGGGGGTGACGCATGAGTTTCGGACGCCGTTGACGGTGATTCGGGGGGCGGGGCATAACCTGCTGAGCGGCGTGGTGAAGGACGCGGCGCAGCGGGAGCGGTATACGAAATTGATTGTGCGACATGCGGAGAATTTGACGGAGATGGTGGAGCAGGTGTTGGGGTTTGCGGGGGCGCGGAGCGGCGGGGCGAAGAACGCGCATGAGGCGGTGCGGGTGATGGATGCAATCAATGAGGGGTTAGAGGCGGCGGGCGGGGAGATTGAAGGGGCTCGGTGCGAGGTGGATTTGCAGGCGCCGCCGGAGATTCCGCCGGTGATGGGGGACGCGGTGGCGCTGCGGCGGGCGTTTCAGAATTTGATTGGAAACGCGGCGAAGCATGGGGGGGAAGGGGGATGGATTGGGATTACGGTGGAGGTGGGCGGGAGGGAGGAGCGGCAGGAGGTGACGGTGCGCGTGCAGGACCGGGGGGCGGGAATTCCGGCGGAGGAGTTGGCGCATTTGTTTGAGCCGTTTTATCGGGGGGAGCGGGCGAAGGCGGACCAGGTGCGGGGGACTGGGTTGGGGTTGAGTTTGGTGGCGGAGATTGCGAAGGCGCACGGGGGGAGTGTGACGGGAGAGAATTTGGTTTCCGGGGGCTCAGTATTTACGCTGCGACTGCCGGCGGCGAGACTGGAGGAGTATGACGAATTCGCGCATTCTGCTGGTTGAAGATGAACCGGATATTGCCCTGGTGGTGGCGGACCTTTTGGGGGCGCAGGGGCATGCGGTGGAGACGGCGGGGACGGGGCCGGAGGGGGTGCGGATGGCGACCGATGGCCGGTACGACTTGTTGATTTTGGATGTGATGTTGCCGGGGATGGATGGTTTTGCGGTGTGTCGGGCGATGCGGGAGCAGGGCTTTGATGGGGGGGTATTGATGTTGACGGCGCGTTCGCAGGTGGCAGATCGGGTGCTGGGTTTGCAGATTGGGGCGGACGATTATCTGGCGAAGCCTTTTGACCCGAATGAGTTGGTGGCGCGGGTGTCGGCGTTGTTGCGGCGGGTGGGGAAGGAGCAATTGACGCCGGTGTTGCGGTTTCAGTTTGGGGGGGTGAGTGTGGATTTTTCGCGGCCTTCGGTGACGCGGAACGGGGTGGCGGTGAGTTTGGCGGCGAAGGAGATGCAGCTTTTGCGGTGCTTGATAGACCATCGGGGGCAGGTGTTGACGCGGGAGTGGTTATTGGGGCAGGTGTGGAGTCAGCAGCGGTTTATCACGCCGCGGACGGTGGATGTGCATGTGGCATGGTTGCGGCAGAAGTTGGAGGAGGAGGCGCAGACGCCGAAGCATATATTGACGGTTCGGGGGGAGGGGTATCGGTTTGTTGGGTAGGGGGCTTGCGCTGACATGCGATTCGTTGAGCGACTTTCAGCGAAACACGAAGGACCACCTTCGCCGACTTAAGGATTCGGGGCAGCTTGAGGTGCTCGCCGTGAATGGGAAAAGAGTGCCGATGCTTACCAAAAACTGCTTGACGACCAAGAGGAACTTTCGAGTATTCGGAGCGTGAGTCGGGGATTGGAGGAGGCAACGCGGGGTGAAGGTCGTCCGATGCGGGAGTTTCTTGAAGAGTTGGCGAGGGAACATGGCATTTCGCTGCGATGAAACGACATCGGGTAATCGTCACCCCGATGCGCAGGCTGGGATTAGAGATTCCTTTCTGTCTATCAACGAGCAGGCTCCAAATACTCAGATAGATACGCTGGAGCGATTCCCGGAGCGTTGCGCTTACGCCCGTGAGCGTGAGTATTTTCAAGAAGAGATTCGGCAGATCGTTTATAGATCGCATAGGGTCGTCTTTTTTTGTTGATTCACCGAACTTCGCCGTCTATGTCCTGCACGTCCGGCATGGTTGGCGGAGAGCGGTGGGGGGCAAGGGTGGAGTCAGGACGTCGATTTTGACGATTCGGGGGAGGGGATTCGCTTATTTTTTTCGGCGGTGTACTGGCGAAGAATTTCCGTTTGAGGCGATTGCGATTTCGGCAAGCGCGTCTGCGATTTTACTTGGGGAAAGGACGAAATCAATATAGCCCGCATCCTGAGCACTGAAAGGCATATCGCGTACTTCGGCCGAGGAGTCCTGGGCGAAGGTTATTCCTCCCTTCGCTTTAATCTGTCTGCATCCCTCAGTACCGTCGCCATGGTATCCAGATAGGACGATGCCGATCGCACCCGACCCCATCGCATCGGCTAGAGAAGCAAATAGGTAGTCTATGAGCACGTTCCTTTTCGTGCGGGGGCAGACTACTTTGAAGCGATAGTTCTCTATCAGAAGATCTGAGTTCGGAGCGCTTACGTAGACGTGATTGGCCTGGATCGCCATCGCCGTGGAGGCCACCATTGTTGGCATAGTTGTACATCTGGACAGAATTTCAGCCAAGTAACTATTGGCGTCCGGTACGATGTGAGCAACAAAGACAAACGCCATCCCCGTATTAAACGGAAGGCAGCCGAGGAGGTCTTTGAACGCGACTAGACTTCCAGCGGAGCCGCCAATCCCCACAACGTAGTTGGGTAAGGTTCCCATGAGCTAAACCTCAGTAGGTTTACCCATCTTAACTTTCTGGGCGGTAGTGATTTTCTTCCTCTGCTCCGCAAGGTTACTGGGGCCAGCATCCATTTGTTCCAGGGTGATCCCTGTATCACTCAAAATCAATTTATGGACGTCGCTGGAATGGCCCGTGCCCCGAGACTTGACGATAAAAAGCCCACGAGTGCGTTTTCGACCCGCATCTTCTTCCAACTCTCTTACGACTATCCAGGTGTCGATCAATGACGAGACTCCGATTTCGCCACTTGTATCATTGGCAGAGGAAGAAGAAACGAGACTTGTGAAAAAAGTCGTTATTTCCCTAGATTTAAGAAGATCAATCATCCGAGTGATCATGGATCGAATTTCCCGTTCGTCGCCCTCGCCAATGAGACTAGTCAAAGGATCTATCACAACAGATTGCGGATTAAAGCTTCCAACAAGCTTGTATAAGTCGAGCAGATGTACCTCCAGGCCCGAAAAAGAGGGCCTGATCGCCACAATTTTCAAGAGCCCTTTTTTTATCCATGGCTTGAGGTCGAACCCGATCGAGCCCATGTTTTGGCTCAGTTGACCCGCTGACTCTTCATAAGAATAAAAAATGCACCGTTCTCCCCGTTTGCAGCTTTCTATTGCGAACGCAGCCGCAAGACTCGTTTTTCCGGTGCCCGCGGTCCCCGACGCCAGTATCGTACTGCCTCGAGTGTATCCAGGGTTTCCACCCCAGAAGAGTTTATCTAAAGATGGAATTCCCGTCGAAACCTTCGCGGCTGTACCTGGCTGGTCAAGACCTGCTGAAGTGATGGGAATCACCGACAGGCCTTCGCTATCGATCACGAAAGGATATTCGTTTGTGCCATGCTTGGAGCCCCGATATTTAACAACACGGATTCTACGGATTGCGATTTGTTCTTTTACCCTGTTGTCGAGGAAGATGATGCAATCGGAAATGAACTCTTCCAGCCCATTTCGGCTATACCCTTGAAGGGGTTCGCTGGTAACGATTGCGGTAACCTTTTTATTCTTAAGCCAGCGGAAAAGCCTCTTTATCTCGACGCGCAGAATGCCCGCGTCTTTGATTCCTGCAAAGGGAGATTCGAGAGAATCCAAGACGACGCGTTTGGCGCCAATGGAATCGATGGCATGTTCCAGGCGGACGAGTAGGCCTTCAAGATTAAAATTCTTCTCTTGGATATCGCTTATCTCGAGGATCACATGCTCAAGTATGATCTTCTTTTGTGAAACCAACGCTTCCAAATTGAGATTGAGCGAGGCCACGTCTTTATAAAGTTCATCCGCGGTCTCCTCAAAGGACATGAAGACGCCGGGCTCATTGTAATCGGTTGCACCTCTAACTAGAAAATCGAGTCCGAGAAGGGTTTTTCCGGACCCGGCGCCTCCCGAGAGTAGAGTGGTTCTGTCTTTTGGAAGGCCTCCTTCGGTAATCTCGTCAAAGCCCTTAATTCCAGTGGGGCATTTCGCTAATGTTTTAGCCTTAACGACGTCCATTTTCTTCACAGGCTTACGCATATAACATTCCTTTTCGAGGGAGAGGCTAATTGGCTACGTTCAACTACGAGGCTCTGAGCGCGGACATCAATTACTCGGTGGAGGGCCCGGATTGGGTGAGGGAACCAGATAGGCGTGAGAGACGACGTACGATGGGGCGATCACTTGCAGTCAATGTTACCGTTATCGTGGGGATGGTGGGGAGAAAGATGAGGAGCGGACGACCGATTTAATTTGGTGCTCACTCCAATTTGGCGTGAGCCAGACTGTCCCGTGCCAGGCCTGACGCTGCTCTACTTTGGCCCAACCTAGGATATTCCAGAAGCAACAAAAATGGTCACCGCCGGGACAGTCTGCCTGCCTTTAATGGAGCACGCCAATGGCCAAACGTGGCGTTGCTTTCGAGAGGTTGTCATTTGTTCATTTAATTTGTTCTAGGCTGAGAGACATGATTCCAATTTCGATTGCAGTGGCGGCGATTCCGCCGGGAAACCAGACTTATAGCCAAGCGGTGCGGCTGGGCGACTTATTGTTTGTGTCGGGGCAGTTGGGGGTGGACCCGGAGACGGGGGCACTGGCGACTGGGGGTCAGGTGGCGGAATACCGTCAGGCGATAGAAAACATCAAGACGATACTGGAGGCGGCGGGGAGCAGCTTGGCGCGGGTGGCCAAGACGACGGTCTACATGACGGACGTGGATGAGCTGGGGGCTTTGAACGAAGTCTATGGGGCTTACTTTCCCCATGCTCCGGCGAAGACGGGGGTGGAGGTGAAGCGGCTGTCGGCGGGGGCGCGGATTGAGATTGAAGTGATCGCGTCGGCCGTTTAAGGATTCGAGCTTGCACCAAATGAGGGGGCCGTCGTTGACGGAGACGCTTTCAAGAAGAGTGGGCTGGACTCGACCGAAATACATCTTCCGATGATACTGAGTAGAGCGGATGGCATTCGAAGAGAAGACAGATTTCGTGATTTTGGAGACCGTGGCGGCGGCGGTAGCGGAGTCGCATGCGCGGGCAGGGAAGTGGATTGCGTGTCGGGCGGGGTGCAGCGAATGCTGCTCGGTGCTGTTTCCAATAACGATGCAGGATGCGGAACGGCTGCGGCGGGGGTTGCGGGCGGCTTCGGCGGACGTGCGTGCGGATATTGTGGAACGGGCGCGGGCTTTATGGGAAAAGATTGGACCGGACTTTCCGGGGGATGTGGCGAGTGGGGTGTTCGCGGCTAATGAAGAGTGGCTGGAGTGGTTTTTGACTCGGCACAAAGGGCAGCCGTGTCCGGTGGTGGATCCGACGACGGGGGCTTGCCGGTTGTATGAGCATCGGCCGGTGGCTTGTCGGCTGTACGGGCATTTGATTCAGATTGGCGAGGAGACGCAGACGATTTGCCACTACTGTTTTCAGGGGGCTACGGAGGCGGAGATTGAGGGCAGCCGGGTGCAGGTGGCGGTGAGTGCGGTGGAGCAGGGTAGACTCGACGCCGGGGAGACGCTGATTGCTTGGGTGCTGGCTACTTCGGAATAGCGGCCATCCAGTAGCCGGGTCGGGTGCGGACTTTCATGCCAGTGCGAAGGACTTCAACGGTGATTTCGTGGAAGCCGCCGTCTTCGGTGTTGTTGGGCGAGTAGCTGATCATGTACTGGCTATGGAGTTCCTCGCCGATGTCAGCGATGACGCGTTCGAGGTCTTTGTAAGTGAGGAAGGAACGCTCGGAACCGCCGGTGTATTTGGTGAAGACCTCGACTTGGTTGTCGACGAAGACGCTTTTCACTTGGCGGAGGATTTCGACGGCGAGGGGGATGGCGTTGCCATTGTAGATGCCCGTTTGCTGGCTGATGGTTTCTGGGGTGACGAGGGAGCCGGCGGGCATGTGGCGGGCTCCGGCGGGGAGGGCGTCCGGTCGGGGGACGGGGGCTTTGGCCATGACGCTGGTGACGAGGCGATTGATGTTGACGGAGTAGAGAACGACGTTGCCGAATTGGAGATCGAGCATGGCTTGGCGGGTTTTAGCTTCGCTGCCTTTGTCGCGGGTTTCGGAGATGAGAAGGATGACTTTGCGGTGATCTTTCGGGCGGTTTTTGAGCATGCGGGCGGCGTCGATAACGGCGTCGTTCATGGCGGAGGTGGTGGATCCGGCGTTGATTTTGGCGAGGGCCTTTTTGAGCAGGGCACCGTCGCTCGTGAAATCCTGCATGACTCGTTTGCGATGGTCGAAGGCGATGATGGCGGCTTGGCCTTTTTCGCCGAGGACGAGGCCTTCGAGGAGGGGGCCGATTTGCTTGATCTTGTCGAGGACCGGTTCGACGGTGTTATTGGCTTGGATGCAGACGACGATATCGAGGGGTTGGAAAGCGACCTCGACGGTGAGCTTTTGTTCTTTGCCGCGGTCGATGAGGCGGAACTCGTGGGGCTGAAGGTCGGTGACGTAGCGACCGTCTTTGGTGACGGTGGTGGGGGCTACGACGTTTCTGGTGAACGTGGTGAATTTCGCGAGGTCGCCGTCGGGTTCGGCGGGGGCCTTGTCTTGCCCGAGTAAGGGCGCGCCTAGGGCGAGGGAGGAGAAGAGCCGACGGGTGACACTCATATCTTCTACGATGTTACCGCTTTGCATTGGGTTTCACCCGTTTCCAGACGCCGGACTTGCCACCGGTTTTTTCGAGAAGATAGACGTCCTGGATCTCGATGCCTTTATCGAGGGCTTTGGTCATGTCATAGACCGTGAGGGCGGCGACGCTGGCGGCGGTAAGCGCTTCCATTTCGACGCCGGTTTGGCCGGAAGTTACGGCTAGAGTGGTGACCCGGATGCCGGTTGCTTGGATGACAAGTTCGACGTCGACGTTAGTGAGGGCGAGGGGGTGGCACATGGGGATGAGCTCGCCGGTTTTTTTGGCGGCGAGGATTCCGGCGATGCGGGCGACTTCGAGGGGGTCGCCTTTGGGGTTGGTTTTGAGTTCGTCGAGGACGCGGCGGCTCATTTTAACGAAGGCGTGGGCGCGGGCGGAGCGCTGGGTGATGGCTTTGGCGGTGACATCGACCATGCGGGCTTGCCCGGCGGAATCGTAGTGGGAGAGTTTGCTCATGTGAGGGGGAGAACCTGGATTTCTTCACCGGGGAGGTAGACGTCGCGGTCGGGGTTAGTGACGATGAAGACGTTGGCGAGGGCGAGGGCGGGGACGTCGCCGGAGCCGGAATATTTTGTAGGGAAGACGGAGCCGCCGCGGAGGGCACCGGGGAGGAAGCGGGTGAGGCCGGGTTTGAGGCGGAGTTCGGTTTGGAGGACGGCGGGGTAGAGTTGGGGGGTGGGGTCCGTTTGGCCGCCGAGGAGGGCGACGGCGGCGCTGGCGACGACGGCGAAGGTGACCATGGTGGACGCCGGGTTGCCGGGGAGGCCGAAGAAAAATTTGCCATTGGCTTGGCCGAAGACGAGGGGTTGGCCGGGCTGCATTTTTACCCGGGTGAAGAAGAATTCGGCTCCGAATTCGGCGAGGACGATTTCGACGAGGTCGTACTTGCCGGCAGAGACGCCGCCGGAGAGGAGGAGGAGGTCAAACGTTAGGCCTTCGGCGATGAGGCGGCGGGTATCGTCGAGATTGTCTTTGGCGACGGGGAGGACGGTGGGGAGGCCGCCGGCTTGGCGGACCTGGGCGGCGACGGAGTAGGAGTTGGAGTTGCGGACTTGTTCGAGGGTGGGGGTGGATTCGACGGGGACGACTTCGTCGCCGGTGGCGAGGATGGCGACGCGGGGTTGGCGGTAGACGTTGACTTGAGCGCAGCCGACGGTAGCGAGAAGGGCGATGTGGTTGAAACGGAGGCGGGTGCCGCGGTGGAGGACGATGTCGCCGGCTTTGGCGTCGCAGCCGGCGGGGGTCCAGTTTTCGCCGCCGCGGGGTTGGCGGGTGGTGGTCATGAGGCCGTCGGCGAGCGTGGCGTGTTCGACCATGACGACGGCATCGGCACCGGGGGGCATGGGGGCACCGGTCATGATTTCGACGCATTGGCCGGGGCCGACTTGGCCGGGGAAGCTTGTGCCGGCGCGGACTTCGCCGATGACTTGGAGGGAGCCGGGGAGGTCGGCAGCGCGGACGGCGTAGCCATCGCGGATGCTGCGGGGGGCGGGGGGATAGTCGCGGTCGGCGGTGAGGTCGGCGGCGAGGACGCGGTCGGCGGCGTCGAGGAGGGGGACGGATTCGGTTTCGGCGAGGGGGCGGACCCGTTCGGTGACGGCGGCGAGGGCCTGAGAATAAGTCAATGCTTCCACCCTTCGAGTCTAATGGAGATGTGACTCATTTCAGTTTGGCGCGGCAATTGGCGGGGATTCGTGGGGGGGAGTGGAGCCCGCGGGAGTTGTGGGAGGCGCATCGGGGTAAGGAAGACCGGTACCGGGCTTTTGTGCGGCGGTTTGATGATTTTGTGGAGCCGGGGCCGGGGCCGTTGCATGGGGCGATGTTGACGATTAAAGACTCGATTCATATTGCCGGGGTGCCGACGACTTGTGGGTCGCGATATGCGCTGGCACCGAGGCCGGCGGCGGATGCGACTTGCGTGGCGCGGCTGAAGGCGGCGGGGGCAACGATTGTGGGCAAGACGAACTGCCCGGAGTTTTTGGCGAATTACGAAACCGACAACGCGATTGTGGGTCGGACGCGGAACCCGTGGGCGCTGGAACGGTCGGCGGGTGGATCGTCGGGCGGGGAGGCGGCGGCGATTGCTGCGGGGTTGAGCGCGGGGGGCGTGGGGAGTGATGGTGGGGGGTCGATTCGGCTGCCGGCGCACTTTTGCGGGATTGCGGGATTGAAGCCGACGCCGGGGCGGGTATCGGCGGCGGGGCACGTGCCGGAGATTGCGCATCCGGGTGGGTTGTTGGGGGTGGTGGGGCCGATGGGGCGAACGGTGGAGGATGTGCGGTTGTTGTTTGAAGTGCTGGCTGGGCATGACGTGGCGGATCCGTTTTCGGTGCCGATTGGGCTGCGGTCGGCGGAGACGGAGGGGGTGAAGATCGGGTTGGTGGAGCAGTTTCCGATGGAGCCGGAGATTCGGGCGGCGGTGTTGGAGGCGGCGGCGATGTTGGGTGGGGCGGAGCCGTTCGAGTTTGCGGGGTTTGGGCGGGCGCATCAATGTTGGGACTTTTTCTTTAATGTTTTGAGCGATCCGTTGAAGCGGGAAATTATGGCCGGTGATCCGACGCTGGCGCACTGGACGGGGTTGGAGTTGTTGCAGGATCCACCGGCGCACCCGAGTGGTGTCGAGGTGGTGAAGCAGTTTGCGGTGCGGGATAAGTTGCGAGTGGCGCTGTTGCAGCAGATGGAGGAGACGCCGGTGTTGCTGCTGCCGAGTTGTGCGGTGACGGCTTTTCTTCCGCGTGAACGAAACTGGAATGGGGTGAGTTTGCTGGAGGCGATGTCGTGTCTGACACCCTTCAATCTTTTTGGGATGCCGGGTTTGACGGTGCCGATGCGGGTTAGCGCGGGCGGTTTGCCGATTGGCGTGCAGCTTGTGGGTCGGCCTTATAGCGAGGAGTTGTTGCTGGCTTTGGGCGAGAAGTTAGAACGGGTGCGGGGGGCTTTTCCATGCGTTATTTCTTAGCGTTTTTGGTGGCGATGAGTTTGACGGCGGCGCCGTCGAAGATTTTCCCGTATGGCTACGATCAGCATGATTTGCCGAACGGAATGCGGCTCGTGACGATTCCGACGGACTTTCCGAATATTGTGTCGGTGTATGTCGTCGTGAGCGTGGGGTCTCGGCATGAGGTGGAGGCGGGCAAGTCGGGGTTTGCGCACTTCTTTGAGCACTGCATGTTTCGGGGGACAAAGAAGTATCCGCCGCAGAAGTGGGAGGCGGTGATGAAGGCGGCGGGGGCGGCGACGAACGCCTACACGAGCGACGATTTGACGGTTTACCACGCGACGTTTGCAAAAGAGGGGTTGGAATCGATCTTGGAGTTGGAAGCGGACCGGTTTCAGAACCTGGAGTATTCCGAGAGCGCGTTTCGGACCGAGGCATTGGCGGTGAATGGGGAGTACAACAAGAACAGTTCGGAGCCGGAGAATCAACTGAACGAGAAGCTGCGGGAGACGGCGTTTGAGAAGCATACGTATCGGCATACGACGATGGGATTTGTGGCGGACATCAAGGCGATGCCGAACCAGTATGCGTATTCGAAGGAGTTCTTTGCACGGTTCTATCGGCCGGAGAATGTGACGCTGGTGGTGGTGGGCGATGTGGAGCAGAAGGCGGTTCGGGCGATGACGGCGAAGTATTGGGGGCCGTGGAAGAAGGGAGCGGTGAAGCCCGAGATTCCGGTGGAGCCGGTGCAGATGGCGGAGCGGAAGGCGCATGTGGATTGGCCGACGGCGACGCTGCCATGGATGATGATCGGCTATAAAACGCCGGCGTTTACGGAGAATATGCGGGATGCGGCGGCGCTGGATTTGATCGCGGCGCTGGCGCTGGGGAAGACTTCGCCGCTGTACAAAAAGCTGGTGATTGACGAGCAGAAGAACGATGTTTTGGCGGGTGGATATGAGAACCATGCGGACCCGTACTTGTTTCTGGTTTATGCGCGGGTGAAGAAGGACGTAGACGTGCCCGTGGTCGAAGAGGCGATTGTTTCGACTTTGAACGGCTTTAAGGACACGCTTGTGGATGGGAAGCGGTTGGAGGCGGTGAAGAGCAATCTTCGCTACAGCTTTGCGCTGGGGCTGGACAATAGCGAGGCGATTGCGGCGAATTTGGCGGGTATCATCGCGTTGACGCGGACGCCGGAGACGATCAACCAGGTTTACGATATTTACGCTTCGTTGACGCCGGAGGATTTGCGGGAGGTGGCCCGGAAATATTTTGTGGCGGCGGGTCGGACGGTGGTGACGCTATCGCAGAAGAAGGAGGCTAAGTGAGAGTTTTGGGTTTGTTGGTTTCGGTCGTTGCTTTGCAGGCGATGGAGGTGGTGGCGCTGCCGGGTCAGTCGCCGATCATCAATTTCCGGTTCGTTTTTCGTTGTGGATCGCTGAATGATCCGGCGGGGAAGGAGGGCGTGGCGGCGTTGACGGCGGCGATGTTGGCGCGGGGGGGATCGGCGCAGGCGAGCTACAGCCAGATTCTCGAGAAAATGTATCCGATGGCGGCGACGGTGGGCGATCAGACCGACCAGGAGATGCTGACGATTACGGGAATGACGCATTTGGACAACCTGGAGAGTTACTACGCGACACTGCGGGAGATGGTGTTGCAGCTGGGTTGGAGGGCGGAGGATTTGAAGCGGTTGCGCGATGATCAGTTGACTTACTTGCGGGTTTCGCTGCGGCAGAACAACGATGAGGAGTTGGGGAAGGAGGTGCTGTATAACCTGTTGCAGGGGACGGCGCATCCGGTGGGTCGGGTTTCTGCGCTGGAGAGGTTGACGCTGGGGGACTTGAAGTTATTTTATAAGCAGCATTTGACGCAGGCGAATTTGACGATTGCCATTGCGGGGAAGTATCCGGAGGGGTTTGTGGAACGGGTAAAGAAAGATTTTGGGCAGTTGCCGGTGGGGACGTTGTCGGCAGTGAAGCGGGCGGTGCCGAAGCCGATGGCGCAGACGCGGGTGACGATTGTGAAGAAGCCGACTTTGGCGGTGGCGTATTCGTTGGGGTTTCCGATTGCGGTGACGCGGAGCCATCCGGATTATGCGGCGTTGCTCGTGGCCAATACGTGGTTTGGGCCGCATCGGTCGAGCGCGGGGAATCTTTATCAGCGCATGCGGGAGATTCGGGGGTTGAACTATGGGGACTATAGCTATATCGAGTATTTTCCGCGGGGGATGGACCAGTTTGAGCCGGATCCGAACTTGGCGCGGCGGCAGCAGATTTTTCAGATGTGGATTCGGCCGGTGGAGCCGAAGACGGCGCATTTTGCCCTGCGGTTGGCGCTGCATGAGTTGGACCGGTTTCTCGACAAGGGGCTGACGGAGAGCGACTTTGAAGAGACGCGGAGCTTTTTGAGCCGGAATGTGAATTTGCTTTTGAAGACGAAGGCGAATGAGCTGGGCTATCGGATTGATAGCCAGTTTTATGGGACGGGCGAGTATACCGAGACGGTGAAGAAGGCGATTGCGGGGTTGACGGTGGAGGATGTGAACCGGGCGGTGAAGAGGCACTTGCGGAAGGATCGGTTGGAGATTGTGGCGGTGGCGCAGGACGCCGAGGGTTTGCAGAAGCAGTTGCTGGGGGATGGGCCGTCGCCGATGACGTATAACAGCCCGAAGTTGGCGGACATTTTGGAGGAGGACAAGGTGGTGTCGACGCGGAAGTTGGGGTTGGTGCCAGCGCAGGTGCGAATTGTGCCGGCGGAGAAGTTTTTCCAGTGACGCGGCGATGGTGGGTGGTGCTGCCGTTGGCTTCGTGCGCGAAGAGGGAGGTGGTGATGCCGGAGCGGGAGACGCTGCGGATCGTGGATATGGAGAAGGGGATGGTGACGGTGGAGAAGCTGGTGAGGAGCCCGGCGGAGTGGCGGCAGATGATGAAGCCGACGCGGTATTGGGTGATGCGGGAGGCGGGGACGGAGCAGGCGTTTACGGGGGAGTACGACAAGTATCAGGGGAGTGGGACGTTCTATTGCGCGGGATGTGGGACGGCGGTTTTTTCAGGCGAGCATAAGTTTGATTCGGGGACGGGGTGGCCGAGTTTTTGGCAGCCGGCGGCTCCGCAGAATGTGGAGAAGCGGGCGGATGGGGATAGGGTTGAGGTGCGGTGCGTGCGGTGTGAGGGGCACTTGGGGCACGTGTTTGATGATGGGCCGCCGCCGACGGGGTTGCGTTATTGCATTAATTCGATTTCGTTGACGCTTAGTAAGTGAGGTAGTCGGCTTCGTCGTCGAGCGCGATGAGTTCTGATATGCGATCGAGGCTGCGGTTTCGATCGACTAATTGGCCCTTAACGGTGTGTAGTTTGAAGGACCGGGCGGCCTTCTCTCTCTCGTTGGTATCCAAAAGGTGGTCGGAAGGGGGTGGTGTTTTCGGCACAACTTGATCCTATCGTCTTTAGGACGGCAGCAGCATTGATGGATTGTTTGCGAGTGGGCGGGGTGTAAACTAACGGTCGTGGCGATAGAAACGCGGCTTGGGAAGAAAGCGTGAAGGTTCGTGACGTGCTTAGGATGCTTCGGGGCGAGGGCTGGATTTTGAGGAATCAAGAGGGCAGTCACCGTCAATTCGTTCATCCCTACAAGCCGGGAAAGGTTACAGTGGCTGGCCACGAATCGGATGAGATGCCCCCGAAAACGATGAAGTCTATAATGAAACAAGCGGACATTTTATGAACAAATTTCCCGTCCTTTTTGAGAAGTCTTCCACCGGCTACGGGGCCTATGCGCCTGATCTGCCGGGCTGCGTTGCGACTGGTCGGACCCTGGAAGAAACACGGGCGCGGATGGCGAAGGCGATGGAAATGCACCTGTCGTCGATGCGCGAGGACGGCGACCCGATTCCGGAACCGTCGCACTTCGAACTGGTTGAGGCCGTCTAAGCGGAGTTGTGTGTCGATGGCCCACCCCCGTGGTGGATTCGAACGCTCGTGCACTTCCGTGTCGGCTGTATACTCTTAGGAGGGACAGTTCAATGGTCAGCGAGAGCTTAGCAGAAATCGTTCAGTCACTGACGCCGCATGAACAGGATGAGGTGCGGCAGTTCATCGACAATTTGAAGCGGCGGGATGCCTCGGTCGGCTCTCAATCGCCGTTTCTCCAGGCTGCCGACGAGTTCATCGATCAACATCCAGAGCTACTGCAACGCCTTGCTCAGTGATCCGATATCCCACAGTTGAAGATACGGTTGCGGTTCACGCAAAATTAATCGCACGGTTTGGGGGGGCGGGGGGTATTCGAGATCGTGCTGCGTTGGAGTCGGCATTGGCGAGACCTCGGAGTGGATACTACAGTGACTTGATCCAGGAAGCGGCCGCTTTATGGGCAAGTCTCTCGCAGAACCATGCTTTCGTGGATGGAAACAAGCGGGTCGCGGTGACCATGACCGCCGCATTTCTGCAAGTTAATGGCTACCGTCTGGAATTCAGCGATGCCGATGCATTTTCGTTCTTGCTGGACCTCTATGAAAACGGTCGAATGCGTTTTGATGAACTTGATTGCTGGCTACGTCAGCACGCGGCGGTTGTGGCGGAGGGACGGTGATGTGGGGGGAATGGCGCTAGAGACTTACCTATAGACAGGTCGGCCGATACTAGGACGGCGGGCCATTTCTTTCTTGTACTCCGCATCGAGATACAGTTGGATTCGTCTTGCGTTGCCGATCATTGCCGCTTTGTTCCCCAAGCCGTCGTTGATGCGGTTTTCGAGGCCGTGTTGGGCGGCGCCGAGGCCAATCGCGTCGCCGAACAAGCCGAGGGCGGCGAGGCCGGCGGTGGAGAGGCCAACTAAGCCGCAGGCGACGGCCAGGTTGACGTATTCATTTTCGGTAAGGCCAAGTAATGGTCCGAACATTTTGAATTTCTGGGCGACTGTCCATTTGGTTGGTTTGATGCCCGTCGCCTGTTGGGCCTCAATGAGCTCGATACAAACGCCCATTGCGTTACCGCACGCGCTCGAGATCGACCCCCAAAAGCCGTTGATGAAGCCGCCTGCGCCGCCAAGGTTAAAAATGGCGTTCATCAGTTGAGTTCAAACTGATTCAGTTTCGTGGAAGGCATGTTGTTCTGGCTGGATCG
The DNA here is from genome assembly GCA_025354525.1 of Acidobacteriota bacterium. GTDB lineage: Bacteria > Acidobacteriota > Terriglobia > Bryobacterales > Bryobacteraceae. Next base: position 19,523 of record JANXMS010000086.1, on the reverse strand, counting down.
TGCGGATTCCCTACTGGCGGTGGTGCCGCGCTGTTCGGCGTACTGTTTGGTGTTCTCGGGTAGGTGGTCGGAAATCGTCACCGTTGTTCGCAAAACTTGAATTCGCCATTTTGCGGCGAGCTTCAAACTGATGATCGGCGGCGGACGCACGCAACACTGTTGCGCGCTGCTATGCTTCGAATATGGCGACCCGCAAAGCGGCATCGGCGAGTTCAATTCGGCAGAGTGTGACGATCCTGGCGACGCTCGTCCCCGAGGTCCGCCGGGCGGCGAAGGAACAACTGAAGTCATCCTCCAACCGCTTTCTCGCGGAGAACGATCCGGCTTAGAAGAACGAGGCGGGCAAAGACCTAATGCGCGCGATCTTTGGAGCGGAGGCACTTGCCGAAGATTCAATTCGGTAACCTGCCTCGGCCCTTGTGGCTCCATCTTCTCCAGCGCGTGGATGAGCGCCGCCTATCGGTCGCAGATTTATTGGCGCTCCAGGAATGGGTCAAAGCGGTCCCTGTCGCTCCCGCAAGTAACTGGTATAAGGACTTCAATTGTTTCACGCTGAGTGGCACCGACCAGCTTCCGAGGACGGTCCTGGCGACGGGCAGGAGGCCCTTCGGAGGTAGTAGAAAACTATGCCAGCAATCGCGTGTTCCGGATTGCCCATGCTCCATGTGCAAGGTAACGCAGTTTCACAGAACGCCGTTTCGGGTCACCTTCTGGGTTACCGACGATCCATTCGAAGATCACAGCCTACCCCCTTAGTTCTGAACATTGTCCGGGATGCTGGCTTGCCTAAAGTTCAAGCAAAAACGAAGTGGCCACATGCGCAGTATTACTTCCAAAGCCTTTCAAGCAATCGTTTCACAAGCTGTTCACGCTGAGCATAAAAATCCTCGAAGCCAAGAGGCGTGCCGTGCATGAACGATTCAACGAGGGACTTTTCCAAACGATCTGCAAAGTCCTTGAAGTCTGTGTATTGGTCTTTATCGAACGTCGTGTTTATCGCCAAATCCGCGATGTCTCGCAAGCTCATGTACTCAGATTGGGTCGAGGTAGCTGTTGCACGAGGCGGCCGATTCTCGCCGAGCCACGTCGCTTCGTTGACCATGTAAAGTTCGTACGCCTTTGACGTCCACGCCTTCAGATCTTGGATCGCGCTCTGTCTCAAGGAGGCTTGCATTTGCCGTTTTTGCAGTTTCCTCTGGAATATCCAACTAAAGAATGCTCCAGTAGCCCCTCCGGTAATTGCCGGTACGAATACCATCGGTGTGATCGCGTTCCAGTCCATTCGCCACGAGTCTATCAAGGTAACTGCCCGCAATCAACGTGTTCGACTCAATCGCCGGTTCTCAGGTGTCCAAACGACTCGGCAGATCGCGGCCAATCCAGAGATCCATGATATTGCGATCTGCTACTCGATGACGCGCCATCCTGAAGTTGATGGGCTAAAAGTCTCGTTATGTGGAGTCGCCTAGATCCGGTCCGGATCGTCGGTAATCTACAAGCTGACCCGCGTATTCCGCTGTTGCTCAGTCGATCCAAGGAAGTGAATCGCAATGGTATGCGCCTCGCGCAAGCGCGGGTCGAATCGTGCGTCGCCCCCGGTCGTTTTCCGAAGACTATCGCCGGAAGTACGCCACTCAATTCTGCATTTTGAGTGTTGAACTCGGGTTAGAAGGTTACCTGGGCTCGTTTTTCCACCTTGGCATCGTCGATGACGATGCCGAAACCTGGGGTTTCGGGGAGGGTGATTTTGCCGTTGACCGGGGTCGGGTTCCATTTTTCGAAGTGATGGTAGGTGGTCATTTTGGGGATTAGGTATTCAACCAACGGGCAGGTCATCGGGCTTTGGCTGGCAACTACATGCATCGCGGCGTGGACTCCGTGGCCGTGGGGGATCACGTGGGCGTCGTAGGCGCTGGCGATGTGGCAGATCTTCACTAGTTCGCTGACTCCTCCGCACCATTCGGGGTCGGCCTGGACCACCGTGATCGCTTGCGCGTCGAGGTAACGCTTCGTCTCCCATCGACCGTAAAAATGCTCTCCGGTGGCGACCGGAATTGACGTCGCGCGGCGGAGGGCGGCGAAGCTCTCCAGTTTGTCCGGGGTGAACGCCTCCTCAATCCAACGGGGTCGGTACTGCTCGACTTGCTTGGCCCACTGCACGGCGTAGTTGATGTCCCAGCCCATGAAGGCGTCAAACATGATGTCGACGTCGTAGCCCATCGCTTCGCGGAGGTTTCGAACAATCGCTACGTTTTTCTCCATTCCCGCGGCTCCGTCGCCGGGGCCGAAAGGCATGAACCACTTCTGGTGCATGAATCCCTTCTGCTTCAGTTCCACGCACTTCTTCTTCAGGAACTCGGGCTCGACGCTGAAGCCTAAGCAACTGCCGTAAACTTGGACGGCGGGGCGGGTGGGGCCTCCGAGTAGGCTGTACACTGGCGCTTTGAAGTAGCGGCCGCGGAGGTCCCATAAGGCATTATCGACGGCCGATATCGCCATCATGAAATGGCTGGAGCGGGAGTGGCGGTTCGAACGGTACAACTGGTCCCACAGCGCCTCGCCGGCGAGGGCTTCCTTACCAAGGAGGAACGGCCGGAGTTGGCGATGGACGACGACGGCGGCCTCCTCATCAATGGGGCCGTAGAGGCCTTCGAGGCCGGCGTCGGTTCGCAGTTTTAGGTAGAACGCGGAGGTTTTTGACTCGCCCGCGGGGCGGCCTTGCTCCTTGTATTCCTTGGGGCGGAGGGCGTCATAAATGTGAAGGGGGTTCGTTTGGAACTGGCGGTTGGCGGTGCCGGCTTCGTAGGTGTAGCGGCCTTCGAAGCGCCAGAATTCGAGAGCGGCAATTTTGCCAGCGGCGGCGGCGTTGGCCACCGGGTAAGCCGATAAGGCGGCGAGAAAGGCGCGACGTTTCATTTTTACTTGTCCTCCCAGGCCATGCAGACCCAGATGTCTCGGTCGACTCTCTCGCGGAGAGTCCATTGTTGGGCGCCGAGCGCTTTGATGACGCGTTCGGCGTGGCGGGGCGGGATGCCGCCGACGATCAGGCGGCCGCCGGGTTTGAGTACACGCTTCATCTCCTCGGCGTTGTGAGAGACGGTTTCGGCGTTGATGTTGGCGAAGATGACGTCAGCCCAATGCGACTCGATGGACCGGAGGGATCCGGTGAATAGGCCGATCTCGGGGGGCATGTCGGCGCGGGCGGCGACGACGGCGTCGTGGTCAATATCGCAGCCGTGGACGACGGCGGCACCGAGGCGGAGGGCGGCGAGGGCGAGAATGCCGGAGCCGGTGCCGAAGTCGAAGACGCGGTCGCCGGGTTGGACGGTCCGCTCCAGGACTTCGAGGGCGAGTTGGGTGGTGGTGTCGGCACCGGTGCCGAAGGCTACGCCGGGGTTGATGATGACGCGGAGGCGGCCGGGAGGAGTGGGTTCCTGGCACCAGGGGGGAGCGATGAAGAGCCTGTCGCCGACGGGGCGGCCGGGCCAGGCGGCTTCGGATTCGGCTTGCCAATCGGTATCAGGCTCTTCAGCCCAGTGGGGGTCGAAGGGGGCAAATTCGGCGGCGTCGAATGGCTCTTCGAAAAACGCTCGGAGGGAGACTCGGCTGGCGGTGAGGTCGTTCTCGGTGACGCCTGCCGTATCGAGTTCCCACAGGCGGCCGAGGAGTTCGTCTTTTTCGTCCTGGGTGCAATCGAGGGTGAGCGAGTGCATTATCCTTGCACCCGTTTTGCGCGGCCGGACCAGAAGGCGTCTTTGAGGTCGAGTTTGCGGATTTTGCCGGTGCCGGTTTTGGGGAGGGCTTCGGCGCGGAACTCGATGATGCGGGGGTGTTTGAAGCGGCCGAGGCGGGTGCCGAGGAAAGCTAAGAGCTCTTCGGCCGAGAGTTCGGCACCGGGCTTGCGGACGATGACGGCGGCGGGGACTTCGCCCCATTTGTCATCGGGGGCGGAGACGACGGCGCATTCGAGGACGGCCGGGTGGGCGGCGATGGCGCGTTCGACTTCGATGGACGAGATGTTTTCGCCGCCGCTGATGATAATTTCCTTCTTACGGTCGACTATGAGGATGTAACCTTCGTCGTCCCAGACGGCCATGTCGCCGGTGTGGAACCAGGCACCGTCCATGACGGCGGCGGTGGCGGCGGGCTCCTTGTAATAGCCGGCCATGACATGGTCCGAGCGGGTGATGATTTCGCCGATGGAGGTTTCGTCGCGGGGGACGTCGAGGCCCTGGGGGTCGACGACGCGGAGTTCGACGCCGGGGAGGGCCCAGCCGGTCATGGCTTGACGGCGGTGGCGGTCGGCGGTGTCGGCGTAGGTGATGCCGGGTTTGGGGCCGGATTTGCTCAAGACGGGGGCGGTTTCGGTGAGGCCGTAGCCGGCGGCGGCTTCGCAATGGAAGGCGGCTTCCAGGCGGGCGATGAGTTCGGGGGAGGACGCCGCGCCGCCGAGCATGATGTGGCGGAGGCTGGAGGTATCGAACTGGCCGAGTTGGGGGCAGTTGAGGAGGGCGTTGGCCATGGTGGGGACGAGGCACATGTCGGTGGCCTTGTGTTCGGCGATGAGGGCGAGGACGCCGGCGGGGTCGAAGCGGCGGACCATGACTTGTTTTGTGCCCATCATGGCGCAGGCTTGGGGCATGCCCCAGCCGTTGGCATGGAAGAGGGGGATGGTGTGGAGGTCGACTTTGGTAGTTGCGTCGTCGAAGGTGGTGGCGAGGGAGAGGGCGTGGAGGTAGAGGGTTCGGTGGGTGAGGCTGACGCCTTTGGGGGTGCCGGTGCTGCCGCTCGTATAGAAGAGTTCGGCAATTTGGTTTTCGTCGATTTTGGTCCAGTCGCAGGGGGCGGGTGGGGCGTTCATTTCGAACTTGTCGAGGGCGATCCAATGCTCGACCTCGGGGCAATCGAGGTCGGCGACGAGGGGGGCGAAGTCGGGTTCGAAGAAGACGATGCGGGCGCCGGAGTGGTTGAGAATGCCCGTGAGTTCGCCGGAGGTGAGGCGGACGTTGAGGGGCATGACGATGCCGCCGGCCATGACGACGCCGTAGTAGCCTTCGAGGAGGAGATGGGTGTTGAAGCTGAGATAGGCGACGCGGTCGCCGGGTTGGAGTCCGAGCGAGAGGAGCGTGCCGGCGAGGCGTTCGCAGCGTTCGGCGAAGTGGCCGTAGGTGAACTGCTTATCGCCGCAGACGATGCCGATGCGGCGGTTGAAGATATCAGCCGCGCGGTAGAGAAAACGGATGGGGGTGAGGGGCAGGTTCATTTGGCGAATCGTTTGAAGAAGCTATCAGGTTTCCAGGTTGGCCGCCGCGGCTGGTTGGCGACGCGGGTGACGAGGGCGGTGAGGTACTCGGTGAAGCGCCCGGCGGCGGGGATGTCGATGGGTTGTTGGAGATCGTCGGAAACGGCGTGGTAGCGGGTTTTGAGCCATTCGGCTTGCAGTTTTTCTTCGGGCGAACCTTTTTCGTATCCAAACTTGAAGGCGAGGGAGGGGATGCCGACGCGGATGAAGCTGTACTGGTCGCTGCGGATGAAGCGGCGCTGTTCGGGGATGGGATCGGGGAGGATGGGGAGATTGAACTCGTTGGCGACGAGGCGGGCGGTGTCGCCGAGGGTGGATTCGTCGATGCCGAGGAGGGTTAGGAACTTGAGCGGGTGGAGGGGCATGAACATATCCATGTTGCAATCGGCGACGATTTGCTTGGCGGGGACGGTGGGGTTTTGAGCGAAGAAGCGGGAGCCTTGGAGGCCTTTCTCTTCACCGGTGACGGCGACGAAGAGGACGCTGCGTTCGAGGGGTTTACCGGCCTTGAGTTGGCGGGCGACTTCGAGCATGGCGGCGACGCCGGAGGCGTTATCGAGGGCACCGTTGAAGATGCCGTCGCCGGCGAAGGAAATAGTTTTGCCGAGGTGGTCGAGATGGGCGCTGATGACGATGAACTCGTTTTTGAGCTTGGGATGGGAGCCTATGAGTTTGGCGACTACGTTGGGGCTATCGAGTTCGCCGCGCTTGACTGCGATGGTGGCGGCGAGTTCGCCTGGGAGATCGAACTTGGGAAGCGGCTGTTCGGCGGCGGCGAGGGCGAGGAGTTCTTTGGCGGTGTGGCCGGAGCCGGCGAAGAGCATCTCTGCTTGTTCGGGATTAAAGATGAGGGAGATCTGTTGGCCGGCCTCGTCGGCGATGGCGGTCATGGAAGCTTGGAGGCGGGCGGCGGAGGCGCGGGGCCAGGGAACGGTTTGGACGCGGGGGATGGTGATGAGTCCGATGGCTCCGAGTTTGCGGAGGGGCTCCCAGCGGACATCGCCGGACTGAACGTGGGCAGAGAGCGGACCGGGCCAGCCTTTGGGAGCGCCGGAGAGCATGACGACAACTTTGCCTTTGAGCTTGAGGCCTTTTAGATCGTCGTACTTCATTTCGGGCACGCGGAGGCCGTAGCCGACGAAGACCATGGGCGCTTTCACGGTGGGGGCGGGGTTGGTTCGGAGGCCGAAATAGGCTTGTTTGCCGAGTTCGATGGGGAGGGTTTGGCCGTTACGGAGGAGGGCGAGGCTGGAGTTGGGTTCGTCGATTTGGCGGGTTTGGAACTTCACACGTTGCGTGTAGCCCTGGGTTCCGGCGGCGGTGAGTCCGAGGCGTTCGAACTGTTCGGCGACGTAGGCGGCGGCTAGGCGATGGCCTTCGCTACCGGTGTTGCGGCCTTCGAGTTTGTCGTCGGCGAGGAACTGGACGTGCTTCCACCAAAGTTGGCCGTTGTTTTCGGCGGAGAGAGAAGTTACACAGAGGACGAAGCAAAAAACGCGGCGCATGAGTATCCTTAAAGTTTCGGCCAGGTTGCTGACGGAAACTCCATTATAGTGAGGGCACTGGGATGAAGCGCATATTGATCGGGCTTGCGGCGGTTGGCTTGCTGGGCGGGTTGTGGGCGCAACGGCGGGCCCAGCCGGAGCCACCGCAGCGGTTTGCGGCGCGCGGGACGAGGATGGCGATTGGGGCCGGGACCGATGCCGCGGCGAATGCTGGAATGCGGTTGGCGTTTGCGGGTGGGAATGCGGTGGATGCGGGCGTGGCGACGATGTTTGCGGCGAGCATTGTGGAATATTCGCATTTCGGCTTTGGCGGCGAGGCCCCGATTTTGATTCGGACGAAGGGAGGGAAAGTGGTTTCGATCGCTGGCGTGGGGACGATGCCAAAGTTGGCGACGGCGGAGATGTTTCGGAACCGGCGGCTGTTGGCGGGCGAGATTCAGAATTTGGAGCCGAATGGGTTGAAGGGGATGGTGCCGGTGGCGGGGATGATGCCGGCGCTGGTGCCGGGGATGGTGGAAGCGGGGTTGGTGGCGTTGCGGGAGTATGGCACGAAGTCGTTTGCGGAGGTGATTCAGCCGGCGATTGAGTTGGCCGATGCGTCTCCGCTTGACGAGATTCGGGCGGGTTCGATTGCGCGGTCGCGGCGTTTTTTTGAGATGTGGCCAACTTCGAAGGCGGCGTATTTACCGCCGGGTTTGACGCCGATTCCGAGTGCGATTTTCCGGCAGCCGGACTTGGCACGGACGCTGCGGGCGATGGCGACCGCGGAGGCGAGGGCGACGAAGGGCGGGGCGGGGCGGCAGGGCGGGATCGACGCGGTACGCGATTATTTTTATCGTGGCGACATTGCGCGGAAGATCGATACGTTTAGCAAAGAGAACCAGGGGTTGCTGCGCTATGAGGACATGGCGGCGTTTCGGTTAGAACCGGAGGAGCCGGCGTCGACGACTTATCGTGGATACACGATTTACAAGCCGGGGTTCTGGAGCCAGGGGCCGATTTTCCTGGAGGCGTTGAATCTGTTGGAGGGGATGTCGTTGGGGGAGATGCAGCACAATTCGACGTCGTATTTGCATACGGTGACGGAGGCGTTGAAGCTGGGGTATGCGGACCGGGATACGTACTATGGTGACCCGAAGTTTTCGCAGGTGCCGGCGCAGACGCTGCTTTCGAAAGAGTATGCGGCGGAGCGGCGGAAGCAGATTGGAGCGCAGGCTTCGATGGAGTTTCGTCCGGGGATGATTCATGGGAAGAAGGGTTTGCATCCATCGCAGAGTGAGATGGTGCGGCACAAGATTGACGATGAGTTGATGGCGCGGGATACGACGTCGGTGGTGGCGGCGGATGCGGACGGGGTAATTTTTGCGGTGACGCCTTCGGGTTCGTGGCTGCCGTCGGTGGTGGCGGGGGATACGGGGATTCCGCTGACGCAGCGGGCGCAGAGCTTTCTGTTGGTAGAAGGGCATCCGAACGAGTTGGCGGGAGGGAAGCGGCCACGGGTGACGTTGAGCCCGACGATTGTGACGCGGGAGGGGAAGCCGTATTTGGCTTTGTCAACGCCGGGGGGCGACAACCAGGACCAAGCTTTGTTGCAACTTTTTTTGAACGTGGTGGAGTTCGGGATGAATGCTCAAACGGCCGTGGAGGCTCCTCGGTTGCAGACGCGGCATTTGGTTTCGAGCTTTGATAATCATGCGATGAGCCCGGGCGATTTGATGTTGGACGAACGGGTGGCGCCGAACGTGGCGCAGGAGTTGGCGCAGCGGGGGCACGAGGTGAGTATGCGGTCGAGATGGGCGGGTGGGTCGGCACCGGTGGTTCTGCGGTATGCGCCGGGCGGGACGATTGAGGCGGGGGCGGATCCGTATGGATACCGCGCGGCGCGGGCTTGGTAACGAACCTTTCTCTGTTTGCGGCGGAGCCGACGGCGCTGGCGTTGAAGCTGGCGCGGTTGGCCGAGCGGGGCATTCTGATGGGGACGAGTTCGTGGAAGTACGAGGGTTGGCTGGGGCAGATTTATACGCCGGACCGGTATGTTACGCGGGGGAAGTTTTCGGCGAAGAAGTTTGAAGATACCTGCCTCGAAGAGTACGCGGAGACGTTCCCGATTGTGTGCGGGGACTTCAGTTTTTATCAGTTTCCGTCGGAGGAGTATTGGCGGAAGTTGTTTGCGAGTACGCCGGGATCGCTGCGGTTTGCGTTTAAGGTGCCGGAGGAGATTACGGTAAAAGTGTTTCCGTCTCATGCGCGGTATGGGCAACGAGCGGGGCTGGAGAATCCGAATTTTCTCGATTTCAATTTGTTTCGGCAGTTGTTTCTGGAGATGCTGCGGCCGCATAGTAAGCGGGCGATTGTGCTGCTATTTGAGTTTGGCCAGATGACGAAGAAGTCGATGCCGGATGTGGACGCGTTTCTGGAGCGGCTGGTGCCGTTTTTGGATCAGTTGCCGGAGGGGCCGCGGTATGCGATTGAGTTGCGGAACGCGGAGTTTATGACGCGGGATTACTTTGAAGCTTTGCAGGAACGTGGGGTGGCGCATATTTTTAACGCTTGGACGCGGATGCCGGATTTGCCGACGCAGAGTGTGATGCCGCAGGCGCATACGGCGGATTTTACGGTGGTGCGGGCGTTGCTGCGGCAGGGGCGGGCGTACGAGGATGCGGTGAAGAAGTTTTCGCCGTACGAGCGGATTCAGGATCCGAATGTGGAGTCGCGGGACGCGCTGCGGGCGCTGATTCAACGGTCGCTGGGCCTGCAGCAGCCGGCGTATATTTTTGTGAATAATCGGTTCGAGGGGAACGCGCCCTCGACGATTGAAGCGGTGATTGAGGGGATCGACGTATGATGACGCGACGGGAGTTGTTGGCTGCGCCGACGTTGTTGCAACGGGTGGCGAGCCGGATGAACGTGCTGTTCGTGATGGCGGATCAGCATCGGGCGGACTGTGTGGGCGGTTCGGCGCATACGCCGAATTTGGACCGGTTGGCGCGGGAGGGGGCGACGTTTCAGAGTGCCTATTCTTCGACGCCGACGTGTACGCCGGCGCGGGCTTGCTTGCTGACGGGGCTATCGCCGTGGAACCACGGGATGTTGGCTTACGGGAAGGTGGCAGCGCGGTATGCGTACGAGATGCCGCGGGCGATGAATGAGTTGGGCTATTTCACGGCGGCGATTGGCAAGTTGCACTATACGCCGCAGCGGAATGCGCATGGGTTCCAGATGGCGTTGCTGGATGAGAGCAGCCGGGCGGAAACGACTGAGTTTCGGAGCGACTACCGGAGTTGGTTTGCTTCGCACGCGCCGTTGCTGAATCCGGATGCGACGGGCGTGGGCTTTAACGACTACAACGCGAAGGCGTATGTGTTGCCGGAGCGGCTGCATCCGACGCGGTGGACGGCGGACTGTGCGGTGCGGTTTCTGGAGGATTATCAGCGGCCGGAGCCGTTTTTTCTGAAGGTGTCGTTCGCGCGTCCGCATAGCCCGTACGACCCGCCGCAGCGGTGGATGGACTTCTATCGGGATCGGGCTTTGCCAGGGGCGACGATTGGCAAGTGGGCGGAGGGAAATCGGCCGCGGAACACGGAGAAGAATGACTTGTGGCGGGGGGACTTGGGGGCGGCGGCGATTCGGGAATCGCGGCAGGGGTATTGGGGTTCGGTGTCGTTTGTGGATGAGCAGATCGGGCGGATTGTCGAGTCGCTGGAGAAGCGGGGAATGTTAGAGAATACGGTGATTGTGTATACGTCCGACCATGGCGACATGTTGGGCGATCACCACCTTTGGCGGAAGTCTTATGGCTATGAGGGTTCGGCGCGGATACCGATGATCATCCGGTTGCCGGGGGCGAAGAAGGGGCAGTTGATCGCGGAGCCGGTGGAGTTGCGGGACATCTTCCCGACGGTGCTGGATGCGGCGGGTGCTGCTCCGAGTCGACCGATTGATGGGCGGTCGATGCTTCCGTTAGTACGGGGGAAGACGGCGGGCTGGCGGGAGTGGATTGACCTGGAACATGGGGTTTGCTATGACCAGACGAACCAGTGGACGGCGCTGACGGACGGCAAGTGGAAGTACATTTTCCATGGGTTTTCGGGGGAGGAGCAGTTGTTTGATTTGGTGGGAGACCGGGGGGAGGTGGTGAATCGGAGCGACGACGGGGCGCAGTTGCGACTATGGCGAGGGCGGATGATTGGGCACCTGGAAGGTCGGGGCGAGGCGTGGGTTAAGGGGGGTAAACTGGCGACTCGGCAGAAGATGGTGCAGTATTCGCCGCTGTATCCACCGCTGAATGTGGGCGTCCGTTAGCGGCGTTGCCAACGGCTATTGCGGAACTCGGCTTCGGCGTCGCGCCAGGGGCCGAACTTGCAGGCCATTTGGCCGCCATCGACGAGTAGGGTGGTGCCGGTGATGTAGCTGGCCCAGTCGCTCGAGAGGAAGACGGCGGCTTTGGCGACCTCTTCGGGTTGACCGCCGCGGCCCATGGGGATGGCGCGGAAGTATTCTTTGATGACGGTTTCGTTGTTGAAGGAGTCGGCGGTGAGACGGGTTTGGATGAGTCCGGGGTTGATGGCGTTGACTCGGATGCCGTAGGGGCCGAGTTCGTTGGCGGCGGTGTGGACGAGGCCGAGGACGCCGGCTTTGGTGGCGTTGTAGGCGATGAGGTTTTCTTCGCCGTCGTAGGAGTTGGTGGAGGCGGTGAGGACGATTGCGCCGGGTCGGCCGGCGGCGCGCATGCGATTGGAGGCGGCCTGGAGGGTTTCGAATACGGCGGTGAGGTTAAGGGCGAGGGTTTTGTCCCAGATGTCGCGGGTGGTATCGGGGATTGGTCGGAGGTAGGCGGTGCCGGCGTTGATCATGACGATGTCGGGGACGGGGGAGCGGTTGAAGGCGTCGTCGAGGCTGGCGCGGTTGGTGACGTCGACGGGGGTGGGGGCGTCGAGGTCGAAGACGGTGACGTGGGCACCGCAGGCGGCGAGGGTTTGGGCCATGGCGAGGCCGATGCCGTGGGAGCCGCCAGTGACGATGGCGTGGCGGCCGGAGAGATCGATCTGCATGTAGATAGGCTATCCTGTTCGCAGATGAATGGGCCAACTCGACGCGGCTTTCTTGGAACGACCGCGGCACTCGCGCAGACAACTCCGGCACCCCCGAATATCGTTTTTCTGCTTTCGGATGATCACACGGCGGCGGACTTGGGGTGCGCTGGTAACCTGGGGATCCGAACGCCGAACTTGGATCGGCTGGCGCAGAGGGGGACACGGTTCGCCAACTGTTTTGTGACCTCGCCCCAGTGCAGTCCGAATCGGTCGGCGATCTTCACAGGTTGCACGGCGCATACGACGGGCACTTCGCGTCTGCACACTCCCATGCCGGCTTGGGAACAGAGCTTTTTGGAGCTGTTGAAGGCGCGTGGTTACTATACGGGCGGGTTTCGGAAGGTTCATCAGGGGAACGAGTTTAATCGTCGGTTTGATTTTTATCGGGCGGAGAAGACAGCGGCGTTCGCGGAGTCTTTTGACCAGCGACCGACGAATCGGCCATTCTTTCTGCATGTTGGATTTACGGACCCGCATCGGCCTTACGTGGGTAAGGCGTTTGATCCACCGCACGACCGGGCGAAGGTGCGGGTGCCGAAGTTCCTGCCGGACACAACAGAGGTGCGGGAGGACCTGGGTATGTACGCTGATTTCATTGCCCGGATGGACGGCGAATGTGGGCAACTCCTGGACTTGCTGACGACGCGAGGTTTGGCGGAGAATACGATCGTGTTTTTCAGCGGGGACAACGGGATGCCGTTTCCTGGGGCGAAGGGGACCTGCTACGACCCTGGGATTAATGTGCCGCTGATCGTGGCGCGACCAGGCCAGAAAGGTGGCGTGGTGCGGGAGGAGTTGATTTCTCATGTCGACTTGCCGGCGACTTGGCTCGACTTGGCGAACGTTGCGGTTCCGCCAAAGATGCAGGGCGTGAGCTTTCGAGGGCTTCTGGACGGGTCGCCCTATCGGCAGCGAGAGGCTGTCTTCAGCGAGCGGAATTGGCATGACAATTTTGACCCGATTCGGAGCGTACGGACGGAGCGGCACAAGCTGATCTTTAACGCCGCACCGCATTTTCCATACCGCCCGGCGTTGGATTTGGAGGGGAGCCCGACGTGGAAGAGCTATTTGGAGCTGTCGCGGAGGGGGAAACTTTCAGCGAATCACGGCAGGTTGTTGCAGCCGACCCGGCCGATGGTGGAGCTTTACGATTTGGCGACGGATCCGGACGAGTTTCAGAACTTGGCGACGAGTGCGGCACATGCCGATATTCGACAAGCGTTGCAACGAAGACTGGGCGAATGGATGGAGAACACGTACGATTATCTGCCGCCGACGGCACCGGGTTGGCCGATTCGTCTATAGCTTTTAGGGTTGACTGGGGTAGTCGTTGGGTGATAGGGTGAAAAATGCGACACATCCCTTGGGTCGTTTGGACTCGATCGTGTCTCATGCGTCCAGAATTTAATCGAGCATGAAGCAACCTCATTTCGTTGTCGTTATCGCCCATTCCGTCCACGGTCGTCTTCGCCGCGTGCATCTGTCGCATACGGTGTTGTATACGGTTTTGACGCTGGCTTTGATCGGATCGTTTACGGTGGTGGGTTTCGTATCTTCCTACGCCCGGATGGCGTGGAAGGTGACGAACTATAACAATCTTCGGGATGAAGTTTCTTCGTTGCAGCGGCGGTATCAGGATTTGCAACGGTCTACGGAGCAGACGAAAGAGCAGTTGGCGACGTTGCAAATGCTCGCGTCCGAAGTTTCGATGGTTTACGGGATCAAAGAGCGGATGGACGGGCCGCAATCGATTGCCGCGGAAGGGAAGCTGATGCCGACCTTTCAGGAGTCGATTGAGCAGTACGACCTGTTGCGGACGACCCGAGTTTTCAATCCGGGGACGCGTCGGATCAATCAGCTTTGGCAGCAGAATGTTGTGCCGAGCATTTGGCCGACGAACGGTCGCTTGTTGAGTTCGTTTGGATCTCGAACCGACCCGTTTTCCGGAGGTTCGGCATTTCACCCGGGTGTGGATATTTCGTGTACGACGGGGACGCCGATCAAAGTGGCGGCGGACGGGATTGTCCGATCCGCAGGGTGGAGCGGCGGCTATGGCAAGTTGATTGTGATCAGCCATGGTGGCAGTTTAGAGACGTATTACGCGCATATGTCTTCGTTTGAAGTGATCCCGGGGCAGGAGGTGCGTCGCGGTCAGGTGATTGGTCGGAGTGGCAGCACAGGGCGGGCAACGGCTCCGCATTTGCACTATGAGGTTCGTCAGGGTGGCGCACCGATTAACCCTTACAAGTACCTTGCCAAGTCACTCGTGGTGGCGACCGTGCAAAAGGACCTTCCTTTCTAATAGAATCGTCGAGGGTAGTAGAAGGGCCCTTGAGATGAATTCGAACCAACTGCGATTGATGGCCGCCTCGACAGGGGCGTTGCTGCTGGTGGCCGCCAGCTATAGAACACAGACGCCGCGCGTGATGTCGGACACCGCCAATGCTTTTCTGGCTTCGTTATCTGCCGAGCAAAAAGCGAAGGCGGTATTTTCGTTTGAAGACGATGAACGCAAGAACTGGCACTTTATTCCGAAGGTGCGGAAGGGGTTGCCCTTGAAGCAGATGTCGCACGAGCAGCGTCACCTAGCGCAAGCTTTGTTGAACGCGGGTGTATCGCAACAGGGATACACGAAGGCGATGAGCATCATGAGCCTGGAAGACATTCTGCGGCAACAGGAGAAAGACACGGTGGGTCGGCGGGATCCGGAGCAGTATTTCTTCTCGATCTTTGGCACGCCTTCCGAGGGTGGGACTTGGGGGTATCGGGTGGAAGGCCATCATCTGGCTTTGAACTGGACGATTGCGAAGAACCGTGTGGCGTCGAGTCCGATGTTCTTCGGGACGAATCCGGCGGAGATTAAAGAAGGGCCGCGGAAGGGATTGCGGGTATTGGGCCGCGAAGAGGATTTGGGGCGCGATCTGCGGATGGCGTTGACGGCGGAGCAGGTGAAGACGGCGGTGGTGGCCGAGGTGGCTTACAAAGACATCTTCACGATGGCTGACCGGGTGGCGGCGTTGAAGGGGCAGCCGAATGGATTGTCGGCGGCGAAGATGACGGGCAAACAGCGGGAGATGTTGGCGGCGCTGCTAGATGAATACGCATCCAATGTTCCGGAGCAAGCGGCGGCAACGCGGGCGGCGCAGGTGAAGGCGGCGGGCACGAACTTGTACTTCGCCTGGGCGGGCACGGCGGGGAAGGGCGAAGGCCATTATTACCGTGTGCAGGGGCCGACGTTCTTAGTGGAATATGACAACACGCAGAACAACAACAACCACGTCCACTCGGTTTGGCGCGACTATGCAGGGGACTTTGGGGTGGATTTGCTGGGCGACCATGTCAAAGCCAACCATGCGAAGGAATAAGGCAAGTTAGAATAGAGTGATGGTTTCTCGCCGCGCGCTTCTCGTTTTGATGGGCGCGCGGCCTGTTCTCGCCGCGAGCGGTAAGGGACAGGAAGCGGCGGGTGATCGGCAACGGTTTCTCGATCCGACGACCGAGTTCGAAGTGGTGCGGTTGACGAGTCCGGAGTTTGTGAGTATTCTGCCTTCGAATACGGGGCGGGCGGTCTCGCGACGGGCCGAGTTTTTAATTTGTGGCTCTGACCGTGGTCAAGGGATGCAGGCTTACCGGATTGAAGTCAAATCTGGCAAGACGCGACAATTGACCGAGCTATCTGCTTTGGAGCCGGAGACAATGACGCTGGCCGGTGGGGACCGGTGGCTGTACGCCATTGATGGGGCTCGATTGTTGCAGATCAATATGGGCACGCTGCGGGAGCGTGTGATAGCGGAGATGCGGGAGAGTGGGCGGAAGCTGAGTGTTTCCCAAGACGGGCTGAATGCGGTGTTTGCGGAGAAAGAGGGCGCGTTGACGCGGCTTCGGTTTACGCCGACCGGGAAGCTGGGGTTGCAGACGGTGGCGGAGTTTGAAGGGGTGTTGACGGAAGTGGCGGTTCGACCGAAGCGGGCGGGCTTGTTCTATGTCCGCGATGGCGGCTTGTGGCTCGCCAGTTTTGACGGCAAAGAGAATCGGCAGTTGAAGACGTCGAGCGGGCAAGTGTTGGAGGCGCAATGGTCGCCCGATGGCCGGACGATATTGTATCTTTTACAACCGGGTGAGGGGCCAGGCAGGTTGAATGAGATGCACGAGTATGCGCCAGATGGGAACTCCGATGTAGTTCTGGGCAAGACGAGCCAGTTTGTTAGGTTTGCCCCTAACGGCGACGCGACGGTGTTTTTGGGGGCGAGTGGGAGCAAGGCGCAGCCTACATTGCTCTTGCTCTTGCGGGCGGTGCGACGAGAGTTGACCCTATGCGAGCACAAGTGCTCGGACCCTCGGTTGGCGAACCCGACGTTTGCGCCGAACTCGCAACGAATCTTCTTTCAAACGGACCGGCACGGGAAGATGGTGATTTACTCGATGGTGGTGGATCGGTTGGTGGACCCGACAGAGGAAGTGCCTCAGTAGCTGGGCCGTACAGCCAGTACTCGCTGTGCCACCCTGATCAGCCGCCTGAGTTGTTGGGTCGAGGGGAGGGGCTTGTGTTTTGTCTCGATTTGTTCAAGAATGTAGGCAGTCGGCCGAAGAGACAAGTAAGGGTCTGGAGGGTTTGGTAGTAGTACTGAATCTGCTAGTGTTATGCCAAGGCCATGTCGTTTTTGCCGCCAAAGCGTTACTTGAGGAGTGTCTTGTGCAGTTCACCTCACAAATTGCCCGATTGAACAGTGCTGTGGCGCTTGAGCGACTCGGCGGCGACGAAGAGTTGTTGCGCGAAGTAGCGCGATTGTTTTTGGATGAGTATCCGGCTTTGCTGTTAGAGATTCGGGACGCCGTGGCGGTGCGAGACGCGGACGCGCTGCAGCGAGCGGCGCACAGTTTAAAGGGTTCGGTATCGAATTTTGGGGCCGATGCCGCCTACCATGCGGCGTTTGTGTTGGAAATGATGGGGCGAAATCGGGATTTGGCGCATGTGGATCGTGGACTTGCTGAGCTTGATGAGGCGTTACAGTATATTCATCCGGCCTTGTTGGAATTGGCGGTCGAGAGCGCATAGTATCTACCTTTCTTGGCTTGGGGTAATGGGGCTGTTTGCTATAATGAAAGTTCACTATGGCGGTTATGGACGTAGTTTGCGCGCACAGCCCTGATTCCGACGATGCGTATATGTTTTACGGTTTGGCGACGAAGAAGATTCGTTCCAAGCTCGTGAACTTTAGGCACGTGCTTGACGACATCCAAACGCTGAACAAGAAGGCGATGGTGGGTGAATACGAGTTGACGGCGATCTCGTACCACGCCTATCCGTATGTTGCCGATAAGTACTTTGTGATGGCGTCTGGATCGAGCGTCGGGGACGGTTACGGCCCGGTGATTGTTTCGAGTCGCCCGATGACGCCTGAGGATTTGAAAGGCAAGCGGATCGCGATTCCGGGGCGGATGACCACGGCATTTTTGACGCTGAGCATTTTTCAGCCGGATTTTATTCCGGTGGAAGTGCCTTTCGATAAGATTTTGGATGTGGTGAAAGATGGGGCGGCGGATGCCGGGCTGGTGATCCACGAAGCGCAATTGACGTATGCTCGGGGCGGCTTTCATCAAATCATCGATTTAGGGAAGTGGTGGAAGAAGACGCAGGGTATGCCGTTGCCGCTCGGATGCAATATTCTGCGTAGGGATTTGGAGCCAGAGATTCGGAATGAGTGCTGCCGGTTGATGCGGGAGAGTATTCAATATGCTCTCGACAACCATGAAGAAGCGCTCACCTACGCGATGCAGTTTGCCCGGGACATGGAGGCGGATCTGGCCACTAAGTTCGTGGGAATGTATGTGAACCATTACACGGTGGATGCCGGGGAGCTGATTCCGCGCGCCGCGCAGCAGTTGCTTGATATGGGTCATGACATCGGGCTGATTCCGAACCGAGTGAAGCTCGAATTTATCCGATAGACTTTCGGGGGGTAGGGACGTTCTAGAGGCATGCGGATTGCGTCGCTTCTCCTTCTTTGTTCGATGGTGCTTCTGGCCGAGACTTCCTTTGTCGGGATGTATGTGAGCCATTACACGGTGGATGCCGGGGACCTGATTCCACGCGCCGCGCAGCAGTTGCTTGATATGGGTCATGACATCGGGCTGATTCCGAACCGCGTGAAGCTGGAATTTATCCGATAGACTTTCGGGGCGTAGCGGTCGTCCTAGAAGCATGCGGATTGCGTCGCTTTTAGTTGTGTTTTCGGTGTTGCTTCAGGCTCAGGATTCGTCGGGGAAGGAACGGCAGAAGTATGCCAAGGCGATGGCCAAGGAAGGTGCCGCGGGTATTCCGAAGCTGCTGCCCTATGCGCAGGACCCGGATGCGGAGGTACGACGAGAGGTGGTCCGTTCGATGGTGGCCATTGGGGGGCCGGCGTCGTTGGAGCCGCTGACGCAGGCGCTGTGGGATAGCGATGAAGAGGTGCAGATTCGAGCTACGGATGGCGTGGTCAACTTTTATCTTCCTGGGTACTGGGAGCGCGGGTTGAGTGGGACGATGAAGCGGGCGGGGACGCGGGTGTTGAGCCGTTGGACGGATACGAACGATCAGGTGATCCCGGGCCATGTGGAGGTTCGGCCGGAGGTTGTGGCGGCGTTGGGGAAGATGACGAATGGGAACGGGGCAAACGGGAAAGGATCAATGATGGCGCGGGCGAACGCGGCACGGGCAGTGGGTGTGTTGCGCGGGAAGGCTGCTGTGGAGGACTTGGTGCAGGCGTTGGCGGCGAAGGACGGCAAGCTGATCTATGAGGTTTTGATTGCGTTCGAGAAGATCCGGGATCGCAGTGTAGCACCGAAGATTCACTATCTGCTGCGGGACTTGGATGACAAAGTTCAAGTGGCGGCGCTGGACACCGTGGGTTTGCTGATGAATCCGGAGTCCGTGGCACCGTTGCGGGAGGCTTACGATCGGGCGAGGAATGAGCGGGTCAAGCGGGCGGCATTGAATGCGGTGGCGTTGATTCCTGATGAGGGGTCTCGCCCGCTTTTTATGGCGCAACTGGATGCGACGGACGAATATTTGCGGGCGGCGGCGGCGGAAGGGTTAGCGCGGCTGGGGCGGGCAGAGGACGGGTCGGCGTTGCGGGAAAGGTTCGAAAAAGAGGTGAAGATGCGGGCGCGGTTGGCGCAGGCTTTCGGCGCGGTGAAGCTTGGGGCGTTGGGATTGGGGGAGTTTGATCCGTTGCGTTATTTGGTGAATACGCTGAACCAGAAGGCTTGGAAGGGGATGGCGGAAGGATATTTGATTGAACTTGTGCGAATCGAAGCCGTTCGCGCGGCGCTGGAGCCGGTGGTGGCCCAGTCGACAAAGATCGAAAAGCTTGCTTTAGCGCAGATTTTCGGACGTAGCGGGAGCCGTGCGTTGGAGTCGGCGCTGGAGGGTTTGGCGAAGGACTCCGATACCGAAGTTGCGAACGAAGCGTTGAAAAATCTACGAAGCCTGCGAACCCAGACACCGTAAATACAAAAGGCCCCGTAAAAACGGGGCCTTTGGAGACGAAGCGAACTACTTCGCTTTCTTCTGTTTCTGCTGACCGACGCGGACTTTGGTCAACGACGCTTTCTGGTCGGTCCAAGACTTCCAGTCGAAAC
>JANXMS010000078.1 GCA_025354525.1 Acidobacteriota bacterium | reverse complement strand
TCTGGCCGGTGCGACGCAGTTGGCCGAGAAAGAGGTCTGGCCTACGCTGTTGCGGCGAATCTTCTGGTATTTCTGCGGGGGAAAAGCCCAGACCGAGGGTGCCGCCAGCCCCATTCTGGCGGGTTAACCGCTGATTCTAGGTTGATTGAGCACATCGACGGATTCGAGGGGGAAATCGTGCCCTACGACGCAAATTCGTCGCAGGAAAAGGTTCGCTCTCGGCTCAAGACTGTCTTCAGCTCTGGCCAAAGATCAGGCCGGGTAGATCCACCGCGATTAGCCTAATCGCAAGCCTTCAACGTGCCGCGCGTACTGTAACCAGCCGCATTGCGTGGGGTCGAGTTGAGTGATAGAGTACACGTCATGAATCGCTTTGTGCCTGTCTTTTTCGCTGTCTTGATTAGTGTGTCTGGGGTTTACGGCCAATCCGCCACGGCGACAATCTTTGGCTCTATCTCCGATGCTACCGGCGCCGGGATGGCCGGAGCCCGGGTCACCGCGGTGCTGGAAGGTACCGGCACCCGCGACGTCACCCAGTCCAACGAACGTGGTGACTACATCTTCCCGACCCTGCGCCCCGGCAACTACTCGCTGGACGTGGAGGCAAAAGGTTTTCGCAAGGCCCAAGTGAAGACACTGCTGATTGAGATCAATCAACGAGCCCGGCAGGATTTTTCGATGCAAGTGGGCGACGTGCAGCAAGTGTTGGATGTCTCGGCCAGCGCGACGACGGTGGATACATTCAGCAGCACAGTGAAAGAGGTGGTCGACAGTGGGCGCATGGCCGAGTTACCGCTGAACGGACGGAACCCCCTGCAACTGCAGGCGCTGCTGCCGGGAGCAATTCAAATGGGAACAGGGTCGGCGGCCAGCGGCATCGCGCTGAATACGAATATCGTTTTCAGCGTCAACGGCGCCCGCCCGAATGCAAGCTCATACACCCTCGACGGAGGGTTGAACATGGACATGTATAACAATCTGCCGGCGGCCTTCCCCAATCCCGACACCCTGCAGGAATTCTCGATTCTGCAGAACGGCTACAATGCCGTCAATGGACGGAACGGCGGCGCGGTGATCAACATGGTGACCAAGAGCGGCACCAACCAGTTTCATGGGGTGTTGTTCAATTTTCTCCGCAACGACAAGTTGAACACGCGTAACTTCTTTGCCCGCGGGAAGGATCCGCTCCGCCGCAATCAGTTCGGCGGGACCGTGGGCGGGCCCATCCTCTTTCCGAAGCTGTACAACGGCAAGGACAAGTCTTTTTTCTTCTTTGCCTACGAGGGCACGCGCCAGGTGTTGGGCGCAACCTCCAGTTCGACCATCGTGCCGACGGCGCTCGAGCGTCAGGGAAACTTTAGCCAGAGCAGCATTCGCGGAACTCCGATCAGCCTCGCTCCGCCCGAGACCGTCACTCCCCAAGTTCCCCAAGGCCTTCCGTTTCCGAATGCAACGATTCCGGCCAGCCGGCTGGATCCGGTCGCCCAGCGTTTTGCGTCAGTCTTCTTGCCTCTGCCGAATAGCCCCGGCAACATCTTCGCTTACAACGTGTCGTTACCGACCGGAGAGGACCAGTTCACGATCAAATTCGATCATTCGATCTCGGATAAACAAAAGGTCAACTTCCGGTTTTTCTTTGACGATTTCCGCCGGAACCAGAACAGCGGCGTGCTGCTATTCAACTCGCAGAACAACTGGGTGACCTACAATTCGACGTTGAACCACACCTACGTTTTCTCCCCCAACCTGGTGAACACCGCTACTGCGACCCTGGCTCGGAACACCTTTGTGCGCGCGCCGCTGACGACGGCCCCGGCGTTGGATTGGGCCGCGTTGGGGTGTAGAAGTTGCGTGTCTCTATCCCCTCCCGGCGTTCCCACCGACTGGGCGATCACGATTGCCAACGGCTTCGGCGTGCGCGTCGACACTAATTTCAACAGTTACATGATGAACTACCAGTTCATCGATAACATGACCTATACGCGGGGCAGCCACACAATGACCTTCGGCGGGGAGATGTCCCGCTTGCGCCGTAATGGGCGCGAATACTTCCAGAAGGATACGCAGTTCAGTGTGAACGGCCAACGGTCCGGCAACCAGGGCTACGGCTACGCCGATTTCTTTCTTGGAGCCGCCAATGACGTCTACCAGAACTCTCCGATCCGCGCGTTTCAGTACAAGTGGACACCGTTTCTTTACTTTCAGGACGACTGGCGGGTGAACCGCCGCTTCACACTGAACCTGGGTTTCCGCTGGGAGCCGTTCCTGATGGTGAAAGAGAAAAACGAAGAGCTGGGCGCGTTCCGCCCGGGCCAGCAGAGTCGAGTCTACCCGTTGGCCCCGGTGGGTGCACTGTTCCCGGGCGATAACGGCATTCCGAACGGCATCGTTAACAATGACTGGAACAAGCCCGCGCCCCGGATTGGCTTCGCTTGGGATCCGTTCGGCGATGGCAAAACCAGTATCCGAGGCGGCTACGGTATCTTCTGGGATACCCTTCGCCTGGTAGGTCTGAACACCAACTCCATTAACCAGCCCTTCTCGTTTGGGTTGCGGACTTTTTCGGTGCAGTTGAGCGACCCTTATGCCGCTAATCCTGGCCAGTTGAACACGCTCCGCACCTACACCCCGCCGGTGACCGCTGAGGACCGCGCCCGCCGCCAGTTTGTGCTTCCGATCACTCACAACTCGGTGGACCCGAACTTTACGAGCGGCTACATGCAGCAATGGAATATGAACGTCCAACGCGAGTTCCTCGGGAAGACGGTTTTCACTTTTGCCTACATTGGCTCAAAGGGTACGAAGCTCCTGGTGGGCCAGAATATCAACCCAGCCATTTTCACCCCCGGTCAATCCACGACCGGGAACGTCGACGCCCGCCGCTTGTATCCGGGCTTTAGCGAGATCCGCTCGACCCAAGCCACGGCCAACTCCACCTACCATTCGATGCAACTGAGTTGGAACCGTCGGTTGGCGGGAGGTTTCTCGGTGCTGGGCAGCTACGTATGGGCGAAGTCGCTTGATCTGGCTTCAAATGACGGCAACTCGGGTACCGGCAACCAGGCGACGAATCCGTTCCGCCAAAATCTGGACAAGGGTCCCAGCGATTTCGATGTCCGGCATCGGGTGGTCAACAGCATTCTTTGGGAGATCCCGTTTGGCCGGGGTGCCAAGGGGTTCGCGAAGGTGCTCTTCGCGGGCTGGCAATTGAACAGCATCATGACGCTACAGGGCGGCGTTCCGTTCAGCGTCAACGCCGGCGTGGATCGGAGCTTGGCGGGCATCGGCCGAGACCGTGCCGACGTCCTGCGCGCACCGGAAGTTTATGGCGACGCGGCGCGCGGGACGATGATTCAGCGCTACTTTGACACCTCAGCCTTCGCCTTGCCCGCCTTGGGCACGTTTGGCACTTCGAGTCGGAACTATCTATACGGCCCCGGACTGATCAACTTCGACGCTGGCGTCTTCAAGGGCTTCCAGTTCGCCGAAAAGAGGCGGATTGAGTTCCGTTGGGAGATCTTCAACGCGTTGAATAAGCCGAATTTTGGCAATCCCGTGAACGCATTCCAGAACGCTGCCTTCGGGCGGATCACGAGCGCTCGCGATCCGCGGATCATGCAGGCGGCGTTGAAGCTGTATTTCTAAGTTGGGCACCGATTAACGACCGATTGAGCGGCGCGGCGAAAGTCCCCGTCGCTCAACGGGTGTCGGTTCCGGGATCCGGGGGTTGGAGCCGAATCAAAAGCTCGTACTTTCAGGCAATAGAAGCTTCCGGTTCTGAGGGACCGAGGTCGCGCTTGGTGAGAGTCAGCTCAAGGGCGGAGCATGGCGGATCGCCTCGAACGATTTCCTGTCACGGACTTCTTCTCCTACCGGTGAAACTTTCCCACCCACCGGTCACTCACGCCCAACCTCTTAGCCGCTTCCACTTGGTTCAGCGCGATTCGTTCCGTACCGCCGCCTTGCGGTTGTCAATAGGAACTTTCTGCCCCTAATCGCTCGATAAGGTTGACGACCCTACACGAACATCCTATCCGGCCCAGGTAGAATACTCGCACGCCTGTCGTTGCCAGCCGGGGATGGGTTTTCAGAGGCGTTCGTAGTCTCCCGCACGGTCTAGGAGTCGCC
>JANXMS010000063.1 GCA_025354525.1 Acidobacteriota bacterium | reverse complement strand
GGCTTCCACCGCCACCTTAGCTTTCAAAGCCGGCGAGTGAGTCTTGCGTGTTCGAGGCATTGATTCTCCTTCATTTTCAATGCCCTCCTACACTTAAGCAATAACCATTTTTGTGTCTAGTTTTTGGGGTCCACCACAAATTGGGGTTTCAGATGTTCGATCAACAGCAGGCGGACTGGCTGGATTTCGATGCGTTGGACGCGACGAAGTTAGTGCCGGAGGAGTTGGTTCCGTTAGTAATGGTCGGGAAGATGACATTAGACCGGAACCCGAGTAACTTTTTTGCCGAGACCGAGCAGGTGGCGTTTTGCCCGAGCCATGTCGTGCCCGGACTTGACTTCAGCGATGATCCGCTTTTGCAAGGGCGGTTGTTTTCTTACTTGGATACGCAGTTGAGTCGGCTGGGCGGGCCTAACTTCCATCAACTGCCGATTAATCGGCCGAAGTGCCCGATGGCGAACGGGCAGCGAGATGGGCACATGCAAATGGACGTTCCGGTAGGGCGGGCGAATTATGAGCCGAATTCGTTGGATCCGGCGGGAGCGCGGGAGTCTTTAGAGCGTGGCTTTAAAACATATCAGGCGCCAGTGGTGGATAACAAAGTTCGCATCCGCGCCGAGTCGTTTGCGGATCACTACTCTCAGGCACGGATGTTCTACCGGTCGGTGACGCCGCAGGAACAGAAGCATATTCGGATGGCATTAACGTTTGAGCTGGGTAAGGTGGAGACGATAGCGATCCGGTGCCGGATGTTGGGCCACTTGGAGCTGATTGACCCTACGTTGGGGGAGGCGGTGGCGCAGGGGTTGGGTATGGAGGGTCAGGCGGAGGTGATCCATCCGGCACGGGTTCCGCAGGACGTGGCCTTGAGCCCGGCGGTGCGTCTGTACGGAAAGTATGAGCCGACGTTGCGGGGGCGGAGGGTTGGAATCCTACTGGGGCCGGGGTTTGAGGGGAGCATGGTCGAGATGCTTGAGGCCGAGTTAGAAACGGCAGGGGCGATGGTGACTCGCATTGGTTTGCAGGCGGGCGGAGCCGAAGATGCGGCGGGGACGAGGTGGACGTTGGATGCGGCATTGGCGGCTGCGCCGTCGGTGTTGTTTGAGGCGGTGGCGATATTGGCCGGGCCGACAGGGGATGCGATGTTGGCGGCGGATCCGGATGCGGTGGGGTTTGCGATGGACGCGATGCGGCATTTGAAGGTGATCGGGCTGGACGGGGTTTCCAGTTTGGCGGAGCGGGCGTATTTGGGGGAAGAGGTAGGGATTGTGGGAATAAGAGGCTTTGTGGAGTTAGCCAAGAACGGTAAAGTTTGGGAGCGTGAAGTATGAATCGGCCTTGGCTTCAATATGACGATGGGATTGAGGTGGAGCAGCCCAATGAGGCCGCGCAGATTGCCGCGATCGTAGCGTCGATGGAGCGAGTGAGTGGGGCGGTGTTTGATCAACATCGCCATGCGCTACGCAGCGCCCATGCCAAGAGCCATGGGATTCTGATCGGGGTGTTGACGGTGCGGCCGGACTTGCCGGATGAGTTGACGCAGGGGATTTTCAAAGCTGGAAAGAGCTACGAAGTGGTGGCGAGGCTTTCGAGTTCGCCGGGGAACATGCATGCTGATGGGATGAGGACGATCAAGGGCTTTGCGTTGAAGGTGATGGGTGTGGAGGGGGCTGGTACACAGGATTTTGTAATGGCAAATTTGCCGATATTGCCGTTTGGAACGGTGGCGGCGTACTTGGCTTTTCAACGGGATTGTGAGGAGCGCGTGGTTCGGAAAGAGAACGCGGCGGTGGTGCTGCCGGAGATCGCCAACGCGGCGGCGGCGGTGCTGGATGCGGTGGGACTGCCGAACCGGACGTTGGAGGCGCTGGGAGCGACGTCGGACCACATTTTGGGGGAGACCTTCCATACGATGGCGGCGGTGCGGTTTGGGCGGTACGTGGCGAAGGTGAGTGTGGCACCGGAGTCGGAGAACGTGAAAGGATTGACGGGGCAGGCGGTGGATGTGGGAGGGGGCGATTCGGTGTACCGGGATTTGGTGGTCGGGTTTTTTCAAAAGCAGGGGGCGGCGTATACGCTGCGCGTGCAGATGTGTTTGGATTTAGAGACGATGCCGGTGGAGGATGCGTCGGTGGAATGGTCGAGCGAGGAGTCGCCGTTTTTGACGTTGGGGTCGATTTGGTTTCCGGCGCAGGAGGCTTATAGCCCGGGGCGGCGGGTTTACGGGGATGACGTGTTGTCGTTTAACCCTTGGCGGGGAGTGGCGGCGCACCGTCCGTTAGGATCGATCATGCGATCCAGGAAGGCGGCGTACGAGGCGTCGACGCGATTTCGGCACGAGATGAACGTGCGGGAACGGGTGGAGCCGGTGAGTTTGTTGGATGTGCCGGTATAGAAGGGAGAAATGGGGCTGGCGTCAAGGAGGGAAGTGGCGCATGGATTAACTAGAAATCGGACTTAGTCCATAATAGGGTCATGACGGAAGTGAACGTGCATGAGGCGAAAACACAGCTTTCGCGCCTGCTGGACCAATCAATGGCAGGCGAGGAGGTGATTATCATGCGTTCCGGACGGCGGCTGGTTCGGTTGGTGCCGGTGGAAACCGCGCCGACGAGGCGGGTGCTGGGCACGGCGAAGGGTGACTTTGTGGTGCCTGACAACTTCGACGATCCCTTGCCGGAGGAAGTGCTGGCGGAATTCGAACGGTGAAGATCTTGCTGGACACCCCTGTGTTCTTGTGGGCGATTACCGATGGGCCCCGGCTATCGGCTGAGCAGAGGCAGATGTTTCTGGACGAAGGGACTGAACTGTATTTGAGCGTGGCGAGCATTTGGGAAATGCTCATTAAGGCAGGACTGGGGAAATTGCCCCTTCCGGGGCCGGCTACCGAATACTTGGGGAAGCAGATGGAGAAGAACCGAATCGCGCTGCTGCCGATCCGGATCGCGCATTTATCGGAGTTACAGGAGTTGCCGCCGCTGCACCGGGATCCGTTTGACCGGATGCTGATCGCGCAGGCGAGGGCGGAGAAGATGCGACTGCTTTCGGCTGATGCGAGGATGCGGGAGTATGACGTCGAGGTGACATAGGTGCTTGGTCAGAGCGGCGCGGATTTTGGAGGGAGTTCCAACGGTTGCTCGCGAGGGTTCGGGCGAGAATTAGCCGTTCCAACCTAGTCAGGATGCAACTACGATCTGGCCGGCTTGAAGGTGGTTGAGAGCCGATAGAATCGTTTCAACTCTTGATGAAGGCATTCGTCGAGCAATACTTTCATGCAATCTTTGCGAACAGCGATTGCTTGGCTTCTTTGAGCGCCTGGACTGCTTGTTCCCGCGACACGGTGGGGAACTGGCGCGAAAACTCCCCGAGAGAGTGACCTGCTTCCAGGTAGTCGATCAAATTCATGAACGGCACGCGAGTACCGGCGAAACATGGCATTCCGTGCCTTCTGTGAGGGTTGGAAACTACAACTTGGGCTGCCGTTGCCTTGTGATTGTAAGCCGATTCCCCCGCCGATGCAGTGCGGGAGTTGGGCGTGGCGGCGCGTTAGACGGGCGGAGGGGTTGGTTGGCTCCAGCGGTCGAGAGTGGTGGCGAGGGTAGCGAGGATGACGGGTTTGCTGAGGAAGTCGTTCATACCGGCGGCCATGCAACGCTCGCGGTCCTCAGCCATGGCGCTGGCGGTGAGGGCGATGATGGGGAGATTGGCGAAGCGGCCGCCCCAGGTGCGGAGTTCGCGGGTGGTTTGGTAGCCGTCGAGGTCTGGCATTTGGCAGTCCATAAGGACCAGATCTACTTTTTCGGCGCGCAGGATGGCGAGCGCCTCGTGACCTTGGTTGGCGGTGCGGACGAGGTAGCCAAGGCGGAGGAGCATTTTTTGGAAAATGAGTTGGTTGACGGCGTTGTCTTCGGCGAGGAGGACGGTGCGACGGCTTGCGGGTGACGGGAGGGCGGCGGGTAGGGGCTCGGGTGATTCGGCGGGGGTGGGGGCGCGTTCGAGGGGGAACGTGGCGAGGAAGGTGGAACCGAGGCCGAGTTTGCTTTGGACCGTGATGGAGCCGTGCATGGCTTCGATGAAGCGGCGGACGATGGAGAGACCGAGGCCGCTGCCGCCGAAGCGGCGGGTGGTGGAGGAGTCGGCCTGGACGAAGGGATCAAAGAGAGAGGGGAGCTTATCGGCGGCGATGCCGAGGCCGGTATCTTCGACGTGGAAACAGAGAGTAGCGGCGGGGAGGTCGGCGGTGACGCGGAGACGAACTTCGCCCGAGTTGGTAAACTTGACGGCGTTTCCGACGAGGTTCAGGAGAATTTGGCGGAGGCGTTGGGGGTCGCTGAAGATGTGAGTAGGGACGGATTCGTCGAGGAGTAAGCGCACGGCGACGCCTTTGGCTTGAGCTTTGGCGGCGAAGAGGGCGACGAGGTTTTCGCAGAGGGTGGGGAGGTGGACGTTGGATTTTTCGAGGGTGAGGAGGCCGGCTTCAACTTTTGAGAGGTTGAGGATATCGTCGACGATGCCGACGAGGGCTTCGCCGGATTGTTGGATGACGGCGACCAATTCGTGCTGTTCCGGGTTGAGCGGAGAATTGGCGAGGAGTTGGACGGCACCGAGGACGCCGTTCATGGGGGTACGGATTTCGTGGCTCATGGTGGCGAGGAACTCGGTTTTGGCGCGGTTGGCGGCGTGGGCGGCGTGCATGGCGCCTTCGAGTTTTATGGTGCGTTCTTCGACTTTTTCTTCGAGGAAACGGGTTCGTTGGTTGGCTTTTTGGCGGCGGCGCCAGGCGACTAAACCGAGGAAGGCGGAGAGGAGAAGGACGGCGAGGGCGCGAACCCAGGCGAGTTCGTGATAGGCCGGGTTAATGGTAATTGGCAGGCGGAGTGGTTGGCCATTCCACTGGTCGGCTTGGCTGGAGGTTTGGAGCACGAACTGATACTGGCCCGGCGGAAGATTGGTGTACTGCGCCGTTCGGCGTTCGTTGCAAGGAAGCCAGTGGGGATCGAAGCCCCGCATTTGGAGGCGGCAGAAGTCGCCGCCGAGGGGATCGAGTCGAACGGTTTGAAAAACGAACTCGAGCCTTTTACTTCCGGCAGGAATGGGCTGGTTGGCGTTGAGATTTTGCGGGGTGCCATCGTTGCTGACGCGGAGGAGCAAGGCGGCTGGGGGGCGGGGGATCCTTTCGAAGTCGGTGGGGTTGACGGAGACGAGGCCGCGCAAGCCGGGGAACCAGATGCGGCCTAATTGGTCGGTGGCTCCGCTGGCGGAGGTGACGAGGCCGAAGTTGGTGGTGGGGAGGGACTGGGTTTCGCCGAAGCGTTCGACGAGGAGGGGCGATGGGTGGCCGGGGGTGGTGGCGGCGAGGGCCTGTTGGCGGGCGAAGCGGACGAGGCCGAGGCGGGTGGCGCACCAGATTTTGCCGAAGCGGTCGAGGGTGATGTGGAAGATTTGGTCGGTGGGGAGGAGGGCGGTGGGGTTGAGAAATTTCTTTTCGTGGGGGGAATAGATTTCGAGTCCGTTCGTGGTGCCAATCCAGAGGAGCCCAGCGCCGTCGATCATGAGGCTATACCAGGCTCGGGCGCGGGTGGGCGGGGCGTTTTCGGCGGGCCGATAGGTGTCGCCGTCGAGCCAGTGGAGGCCGTCATACTGGGCTAAGGCCCAGACGCGGCCTTGGGCATGGCGGGCAAACTGGCGCAGGCGGCCGGGTCCGGTGAGCGGGTCGACGGCCCAGGACTCGGCACCGGCGTTGCTGAGTTGGCGGCGAAGGCGATAGCTGGCGTCGAAGTTGGAGTAAAGAATCTGATCGGAGGAGGGAGCGAAGAGGGAGGGGAGGGAGCGAAAGGTGATGGGGGTCTGAAGCGGCAGTGGGCGGACGCCGCGTTGATCGACGACGAAGAGGCCGGAGGTGCCGGCGGCGAGGATGCCTTCGACGGGGTGGGGCAGGAGGGTTTGGGTTTCGGCGATGGAGGCGTTGCGATAGGTGGCGACGACTTGCCCATCGACGATGCGGACGAGGCCGGAGTAGCGGAGGCTGCCCCAGACGTGGCCTTGCTGGTCGACGGCGACGCCGGTGAGATGGCTTTCGGGGAGGCCTTCGTGGCGGGTATAGATGCGGAAGTTGCTGGGACTGAGCCGATAGAGGTTACCCCAGCGGCCGCCGAACCAGATGTTGCCGTGGGGATCTTCGTCGATGGTGCTGAGCGTCTCTTCGTCATCTTCCCCGACTTTGATGGACTCTAGCCGATCTCCACAGAGCCGGGCGGCGGAGGCGGCCAAGCCCATCCAGATGCAACCGGCACGGTCTTCTCGCATGGCGAGGATTTCAGGTCGGGGGAGGCCTTGGGCGCGCCCCCAATGCTGGGTCTGGCCATCTTTCCAGCGAAAGAGGCCTTCGGTCGTGGCGATCCAGACAAAGCCGTCGCGGCCGACGAGGACGCGGCGGGGAGTGGCGGGGGGAGCGAATTTGAGGGTCCAGTCCGCGGCAGAGGGAAGTGCGTGGTAGAGCTTTTGATCGCTCATGATGGCCCAGAGCCCGCCGTTGTGGTCGCGGGCGCTGAGCAGGATCTGGGTGCCGGGAGGGGCGGCGAGGAAGGGCTGTTCGTTGGAGGTAGTGGCGGTTAAATCCGTGGCGTCGAGAGTGCCAAGGATGCCGGGATCGATTTGGCGAAGAACGGCGATTCGTTTCCGGCGACTGACTTCGATGCCCGGGCCGGAGTGAGGTCTCCGGAGGGCCATGACACCGTTCCCTTCGCGGTCGAGGCCGGGGGCATCGACGCCGGCGAGTTGGAAATTGGCAAAGCTGCCGAAGCGATCCTGCACCAAGCGGAAGAGGCATCCGCCGGCGGAACCGGTCCAGATGGTGCCGTCCGCACCGCGGAGGAGGGTGCTGAGAGTGGAACTGGAGCAGTTGCCGGTGCTTTTGGCGCGGAAGGAATTGCCGAGGCGGAAGACTTCGGCGCGGTGGCCGTCGAAGCGGACGAGGCCGTGGTTGGAAGCGAGCCAGACGTAGCCATCGCCGGGAGCGAGCAGGTCCGCGAACGTTTCTTCAGGGATTCCACTCTCTGCGCCCCAGCGGCGGATGGAGAGGTTCGAGAGCCGTTCCTCGACGGGAATGGCGTGGAGCAGACTGGGCAGCGCCAGTTGGGAAAAAACGAGGGCGAGAACGCTGGCGGCTCGAAGCAGGGAGGGCCCGAGTATCGCGACGGGCAAGGTCGGCATCTCTCTAGTGTATCGTAATCGAATTAGCTTGTAAGAACTGGCCTCAGCGCCATCCTCGCCATTTCGATCTTTTCCAGGATTGCGACGCCTGAGGCTCTCCACACGTAGCGTTTCGGATTTTGGTTGCGCGCCGCCAGGTATTCCATGATGGAAT
>JANXMS010000038.1 GCA_025354525.1 Acidobacteriota bacterium | reverse complement strand
GGAAGTGAAGTTGGAGATGACGAGTGTGCACGGCAAGGCGAAGAAAATAGCCAAGTTATCAAGTGGCATGAGCGAGTATCTGCATCGGTTTCTGGCCAGTGCGACGCAGTTGGACGAAAAGGCGCGATGGAGCACCCTGCTGCGGAGAATCTTCTGGTATTTCTACGGCGGATCGCCCCCGATAGAGAGCCCGATCAACCCGCTACCGGAGGGGTAACCGCCGAATTTAGGATCATTGGTGTGTCGAACACCCCGGATGCGGAGTATTTTAACCGGAGCAAGAGCACGAAGATCAGCTACACGACCCCGGGCGGCGCGCAGGACTTCACGGTTTATGGCGATGCGTATTCGAATGCGCGGGCGGGTCTGCCGTTCATTAATGCGAGCTCTGGCGCAATTAATAATGGTGGGACGGCAGGGCCGCCGAGTTCGTTTGCGGGTACGAGCGTGGCGAGTGATCCGGGCGCGAGCACTTATTCGAATTACTTTGGTTCTCCAGCCTACAAGGTGGATGTGGCGACGGGTTATCCGGTGAATACGGGTGCCGGTTTGCGGCGACTTTCGGTTGGTTTCCGGACGGGCGACCACACCGGTTCCAGCGTGTCGGTGACAGCCGAAGGTCCGGGGGCGCTGTTCTTCACCGGGTACATGCATCAGACCGACATTTTCTTCAACATGGCGGCGGCGTTGAGCACGGATACGAGCGAAGGCGACAAGGTGGTGGAGCTGTTGAAATCGTCGAAGTACCCACAAACGGTAGTCAAATGAGCTGGGTTCGTTTCGTCGTCTTGGAAGGAGTGTTGGCTGGGCTTTTGGCCGGGCAGACGCTTCTCCCGGTGGGCGAATTAATGCGCTATACCCTTGACTCATCTTCTACACTTGGCGCCGCAAAGCAGCTCTAACTGATTGGTTCCACACAAGGCGACGTCTTTGCGGGTGGAATCCTAGTAACACAGAATAGAGCAGATATCCGGTCGATACCTTTTGTAAATAGCCTTTGGACGCGGATATTATGGTGACATAGGAGCACCTAGCTGTTCGTTCGCACCCAAACCAACGGTTCCCGCACTTATCTGCTCATCGTCGATAACCAGTGGGTAGACGGCAAGGTAAAGCAGCGCGTCCTGCACCGTCTCGGTCGTCTCGATGAGTTGCTCGCCAGTGGGCAACTCGACTCCCTCCTTCAATCGCTGGGGCGCTTCTCGGAAAAGCTCGCGGTGCTCGGCACCCACGCCCGAGGCGAGAGCATCACCACTCGCAGTGCCAAGATTGGCCCGGCCCTGATCTTCCAACGAATGTGGCAAGCCTGCTGTATCGACAAAGTTCTGACGGACCTGCTTAAAGGCCGGCGCTTTGAGTTTTCCATCGAGCGGGCTATCTTCCTCACCGTGCTGCACCGCCTTTTCGCGCCTGGCAGCGACCGCGCCGCGGAAAAGTGGAAAGATGAATACTCCATCGAAGGCACCGACAATTTGGATTTGCACCATCTTTACCGGGCGATGGCTTGGCTGGGCGAGGTGCTCCCGAAAGACCAGCAAAATGGGGCTACCCCTTTCGCTCCGCGCACCAACAAGGATCTGGTTGAAGAGTCTTTGTTCGCCCAGCGCCGCGACCTGTTCACGGATTTGGACATCGTATTCTTTGACACAACGTCGATCTATTTTCAGGGCGAAAGTGGCGCGACCATCGGCCAGCGCGGGCACTCCAAAGATCATCGCCCAGACCTGAAGCAGATGGTGGTGGGCATGGTCGTGGACCAAAAAGGCAATCCGATTTGCAGCGAGCTCTGGCCGGGCAATACCGCTGATGTGTCGAGTTTGGTTCCCGTCGTGGAGCGGTTGAAGAGCCGGTTCGGAATCGGTTCGGTCTGCATCGTTGCTGACCGGGGGATGATCAGTTCCAAGACGCTGTTAGAAGTGGAAAAGCGGGGATGGAGCTACATTCTGGGCGTGCGCATGCGAAGTTCGTCCGAAGCAAAGGGGGTGTTGGCACGGGCCGGTAGCTATGCTCAAGTGCATCCGAAAAGCGACGAGAGAAACGACCCCTCGCCCCTGAAAGTAAAAGAAGTCTGGGTGGAGGATTTACGGCGCTATGTGGTGTGCTTAAACGAAGATCAGGCCAAGAAGGATCGCTTTGATCGCGAAGCGGTGGTGGCCTCGCTGCGGGATGCCTTAGGCCGGGGCGACAAGTCTCTGGTGGGCAACAAAGGGTATGGCAAGTTCCTGGATGCTGGAGGCAAACAGTTCGCTGTCGACGAGCACAAAATCAAGGAGGAAGCGCGCTACGACGGCAAGTGGGTGCTGACGACGAACACGAATTTGACGGCGATGGAAGTGGCGATTCAGTCCAAACAATTATGGATGGTGGAAGATATCTTCCGTTCGATGAAGTCGCTACTGGACACCCGTCCGATCTTCCACAAGTGCGACGAAACGATCCGAGGGCATGTATTTTGTTCGTTCCTGGCCCTGCTGTTGCGCAGGCAAGTGGAAGACTGTGGTGGACCCCAAAAACTAGACACAAAAATGGTTATTGCTTAAGTGTAGGAGGGCATTGAAAATGAAGGAGAATCAATGCCTCGAACACGCAAGACTCACTCGCCGGCTTTGAAAGCTAAGGTGGCGGTGGAAGCC
>JANXMS010000620.1 GCA_025354525.1 Acidobacteriota bacterium | reverse complement strand
CGCGGAGTTCGTCGAGGACGTTTTGATGAGAGCGGCGGCGTCCGTACTCGGCGGTTCCTTCGTAGAGTTCGTTGAACATGCGGGCCCCGCAGTAGGTGCAAGGGAAGGGGCAGCCGCGTTGGGTGGAAACTTGAACGACGCCGTGGGGTTCGTCGAGGATATCGCGGGCGGCGAAGGGGAGGCGGTCGATGGGTTCGACGGGCGGACGGAGGACGGGTTTGAAGCCGCCGCGGACCCAGATGTTCCGGATGCCGTGTGGCGACCGTCCGGCGGCGAGAGTCTCGACGAGTTCGAGCAGGGCTTCCTCGCCTTCGCCGAGGGCGGCGAAATCGAAGCCGGGGGCGGAGAGGATGCTTTCTGGAGAGAACGTGGCGTGGAGTCCGCCGGCGATGACGGGGACATTGAGTTCGGCGCGGATCACCCCGACGAGGTGGCGCGAGCGAAGCCATTGGCGGGTGGTCATCGAAACGCCGAGTAGGTCGGGAGCAGATTCCCGGATGAGGCGGACGACTTCGGCGTCCGGCAAATCGACGAGGGCGCGGACCATGATGGCTTGGTGGCCGTGCTGGCGGAGGTATGCGGCGAGGAAGGCGGGACCGAGGGAGGCCATCGCCCACTGGCTTTCGGTGTCCACTTCGAGAAAGACAATGCGCATGGGGGGCTCTGGCGCCTAGGTTATCACGCACGGGGGAGTGAATTGCGTACAATACGCTTTATGAAACTGCAACAAACCTTGCTTGCTTTGCTTGCGGCGCTTTGCTTGACCGTAGCGCCCACGTTCGCTCAGGGGGCGGCGAAGAAAGCGCCGGCCCCTGCTGCGAAAAAAGAGATGAAGGCCGCGGCCCCGGCTGTGGCTGGGTTGATTGATATCAACTCCGCGGACGCTGCGACGTTGAAGTCGATTCCGGGGGTTGGAGATGCCTATTCGGCAAAGATCATCGCCAATCGCCCGTACAAGGGCAAAGACGAGATTGTGAAGAAGGCCGGGGTGCCGCAGGGCGTCTACGACAAGATCAAAGACAAGATCATCGCCAAGCAAAAGTAGTGGTGCCGCATCGGACCCCGAGGACGCGGCTCTTCGGGGTTCTATGCGAAAATCGAGGTAGTGACCTTATGGCAGACAAAAGCGTAGTGGCGGCGTTGAACTCGAAGAAGAGCGTCCCGATTATGAAGTGGGTGACGCCGGTGTTAATTGGATGGCTGGTGCCGGGCGGCGGCCACATTTACCAAGGCCGGATGCAACGCGGCTTGCTGCTGGGCGTCTCGACGATTGTTTGTTTTCTATTTGGGCTGTTGATGCGCGGCGCGTTTTTCGAGCCGCAGACGGGTGATTTGTTGACGACGCTGATCTATACGGGCGGCAACATCGCGAACAAGATGGTTGGGATTCCGTACTTTCTGGCGACATGGCTGGGCTACAACCAAGCGGATGTGGCGGGGCACGTGCACGATTACGGCACTAAGTTTTTGGCCGGTGCTGGAATGTTGAACGTACTTTCGTTAGTGGACGCATACGAGATTGCGACGGGGAAGAAGGACTAACGCAGATGCCAAAGATTGCTTTAACGCATTTGGAGACCGCTATTCTGTTTGCGCTACTGATTTCAGTGGTGCTGGGTGTAGTGACGAAGAAGACGGATCGAGACCGCTTGCAATACGGGCTCTATTGTTTTGCCTGCTTCGTGGGGACCATTTTTGGGTTGGGCTGGCTGATGAAGCTAGGTCACGGATAGGCTTTCTCATTTATGCCAGGAACGTTGACGCGGACCACCATTGAACGAAAGACGGGCGAGGAGAATGAGAACGAACGGGCCGTTCTGTACAACGTCGTCTTGCTTGATGACGATGAGCACACCTACGACTATGTGATCGAAATGCTGATGCGGCTTTTTTCGTTGGGCGAGGCCCAGGCTCTGCGGCACACGGTGGAGGTGGACACGATGAAGCGGACGATTGTGTTGACGGGAGAGATTGAAGAGGCAACGGTGTCGAAGGAGATGATCCACGGCTACGGGGCGGATCCGCGGATGGCGAATTCTAAGGGGTCGATGACGGCGGTAGTGGAACCGGCGACCCAGGGGGCGGAGTAATTGGCGACCGCGATTGTGACGGGGGCATCGCGGGGCATAGGGCGAGCATCGGCCCTACGGCTGGCGATGGACGGGGTGGCGGTAGCCGTAAACTACCGGGAGAATGAAGCGGCGGCGATAGAAACGGCGGAGCTGATTCTGCGGTCGGGAGGAAGGGCGATTGCGGTGCGGGGGGATGTGGGCGACCCGGCGTGTGGACCGCGAATGGTGGAAGAGGTGGCGAATCGGTTGGGGGCGGTGACGATTCTCGTCAACAATGCGGGGGTGTTGAAGCGGGGCGATTTGGGTGACTTCGACTTCGCGCAGATGGAGCCGATGCGGCGGATTAACGTTGACGGTTTGGTGCACATGACGCGGGCGGTGTTGCCGGGGATGCAGGCGGCGGGATACGGCCGGATCGTGAATTTGTCGTCGATTGCGGCCTTCGGAACGGCGATGGCGGGGACGACTTTTTACGCGGCTACGAAGGCGGCGGTGATCGCGTTGACGAAGCGATTTGCCATGGAGTTGGGGCCCCAAGGGATTACCGTGAATGCCGTGGCACCGGGATTCATCGCGACCGATATGGTATTCAGCGGGCGAAGCCAGGAGCAGGGCGAGGAACTGTTGCGGACGATGGCGAGCAAGACGATGGTACGGCGGGTGGGAACGCCCGAAGACATCGCGGACGTGATTGCTTTTCTGGCGGGGGACCGGGCCGGTTTTATTACTGGACAGGTGATGGTGGTCGATGGGGGCCGGATGGACTATCTGGCGCCTTAGCGCGGTTTTGACGGCGTTGGCGGCGATGTTCGAGCTTATCGTGCCGTTCTAGTTTGATGAGTTCGCGGCGTCGGCGGAGCTTGGTGTGGCCGTCGATATGGGTCCAGAACTTGGCGAAGTATTGGATGGCGCTGACGAGGGCGAAGAAGACAACTCCATACATCCAGAGCATGGCAAAGCTGTACCAGTCTTTGTAGCGGATGGAGATGAGCATGAGGGAAATAGCGATGACCTGAGTGGCCATTTTCGTCTTCCCCAGGTCCGAGGCTTTGATGGTGTAACCTTCCGCGGCGGCGATGGATCGGAGACCGGAGACGGCGAATTCGCGGGCGATGATAAGGATGGCCAGCCAGCCGGGGATGAGTCGGATCTGGACGAGGGAGATGAGGGCGGCGGAGATGAGCAGTTTGTCGGCGACGGGGTCGAGAAGCGTGCCGACGGTCGTGACCTGTTTCCAGCGGCGGGCGAGGTAGCCGTCGAGAAGATCGGTGAGGGCCGCGGCGAGGAACGTGGCGAGAGCGAGGAATTCTTGAGCGATGCGGAAGCCGAAGAGTTCGATGCGCAGGTCTTCTTGTACCAGCGCGGCGACGAGCAGCGGTACGAAAAAGATCCGAAGGATGGTCAGCAGGTTGGGGAGATTCATCCCGGTCTATCCACTATATCCCGAGCTTACAGTACCAGATATTTAGATAGGCGGCGACGGGCTGATTCGGGAGCCACGGCGTCGATGAGTACGGTTTCGTCCTCGTAGGTTTTCGAAAGGATTCTGCTGGTTTCGTGGAGGATGCTGAGGGCTGCTCCATCGCCGACAGGAATTCGAAGAACGCAAGGCGCGACAGGATCGAGAGTGAGGGCGTCGTCGATGCGCGCGAGGAGCGTTTCGATACCGGCACCGGTCAGGGCAGATACGCCGACCGCACCTTCAGGCAATTGGGCGGAACCTTCTCGATCTTGTTTATTCCAGACGAGGATTTGGGGCGTTTCGTGGGCTTTGATTTCTTCGAGCACCGCCTGAACGTGCGCCATTTGATGTTGGGCACCCTCGGCGCTGGAATCGACAACATGGACGAGGAGCGAGGCATCGGCGACCTCTTCGAGAGTGGCGCGGAAGGCTCGGATGAGGGTGGTGGGGAGGTTGCGAATGAAGCCGACGGTGTCACTGAGAAGAACAGTGCGGCGCGAGGGCAGTTGGACGGCGCGAACGGTGGGGTCGAGCGTCGCGAACATGCGGGCGTCGGCGAAGACGGCGGCGTTGGTCAGCCGATTGAAGAGCGACGACTTTCCGGCGTTTGTATAGCCGACGAGGGCGACGGTAGCCAACGGAACACTTTGGCGTTGGCTGCGTTGGACGAGGCGCGTGTTGCGGACGGTCTCGAGGTTCTTCTCGATTTTGGTGATGCGAAGGCTGATCTTCCGGCGATCAATTTCCAACTTGGTTTCGCCGGGTCCGCGGGTACCGATGCCGCCGCCGAGGCGAGACATGGCGATGCCTTTTCCGCTGAGGCGGGGAAGAAGATACTTGAGCTGCGCGTGCTCGACCTGAAGTTGCCCTTCGCGCGTGCGGGCCCGCTTGGCGAAAATGTCGAGGATGAGTTGGGTGCGGTCGACGACTCGGGTATCGAGTTTGGCTTCGATGTTCCGCAGTTGGGTGGGGCTCAGTTCGTTATCGAA
Organism: Acidobacteriota bacterium; assembly: GCA_025354525.1. Lineage (GTDB taxonomy): Bacteria > Acidobacteriota > Terriglobia > Bryobacterales > Bryobacteraceae. The sequence goes on along the minus strand of JANXMS010000620.1, from coordinate 35,422 downwards.
GACGACGAGATCGGCTTTGGTTGCTTCGACCGCTGCTTTCAGTTCTTCGAGTTTCCCTTCGCCGACGAAGTGGGCACGGTCGGCAACGTCGCGCACCTGCGTGTAGACGTCGACGACTTCGGCTCCGGCGCTGGAGGCGAGAGTGCGTAGCTCTTCGAGCGATTCTTCCGGCGAGAAATCCCGCTTGGCCCGCCGACGGATCTCGACGGACACGAGAATCGTCTTCTCAGGGCCGGACTGCGTAAGCTCTAAGTGTCGGCTCAAGCTTCGCCGGGCTCTCCGGGAGACTCGATGGTTCCGGCAGTGGCGGCCGCGGCTTGGACGGAGGCGGCATGGGAATGGACGGGTCGGGAGACAACGACCGTTGATATGGCGTGCTTAAAAATCAGTTGTTCCTGATTGTTCGATTCGAGCACGACCGAGTACTTGTCGAAACTCTTGATCCGTCCGGAAAGCTTCACTCCGCTCATCAGGTAAATTGTGAGGAAGGTTTTGTCTTTGCGCGCATTATTGAGAAATGCTTCTTGTATGTTTTGCGCCAGTTTGTCCATAAACGTCCTAGCGCCCGAAGGCGTCGAGACTCCTCAGATTCGAAAAAGGTGATCTAAGAGATTAACTATAGTGTAGCATCCTGCCTTGGCCGGCCGGCGATCCAATCCGCGGGTTCAGGCCACTGCAACAAGGGCTAGGCCTGCGCAGAAAAGCACGAGCATCGCGGCAATGAGCGCCCTTACGCCGCTCGATGCCCCAGCGAACTCCTTCCACCAAAGTAGGCCCCAAACGGCGGCGACGACGGCTGCCGCCTGGCCGAGCACGCCGCACAGCGCGGAGCTGAGTTGGACAGATTTGGGCGCGCTGGCGGCGGCGAAGTGAGCGACGGTGCCGGCGCACCAGACGGCACCTCCGATGAGTCCCCAAGCGTGTTGACCAATGGTTCCGTTCCGGTAGTTCTTGAGCGAAAGCGTATCCCCTTGAACGGGCAGATTCATGAAATATAAACTGTAGAAGACGCTGCTGGCGAGAATGCCAAGAGTAAAGAAAACGGTGGCGGCGTAAACGCCGAGGCCGATGTCGCCGGCGCGGCTGGACGCCAGTATGGGAAGGAAGGCGCTCAGCAGGAGCCCGGACACGAGGCTAATGAAGATTCCTTTGATGCCTCCACCCTGTTTCTTAGTCACGGCGGTTTCGATGGTGTGACGGCGATGAGCCAATGCGTCGGCGATGATCGCGCCCAAGATAAGCGCAATGCCGCCGAACAGCAGGGCGGGGTTCGCAGGGGTAGCGGTGAAATAGCCGACAACCGACGTAACGATGAAGGCTAGGCCCATAGCGATGGGAAAGGCAACGGAAAGGCCCGTAATTGCGGTGGCGGCTAACAACAACATGTTTCCGAGATTGAAAATTGCTCCGGCGGTAAAAGCGGTAGCCATTTGCCGTTTGCCCGAGATGGAGAGATTGTCTTCAAAGGTCAGGTTGTCGCTAAAGCTTCCAAACGTCAACGCTAACAGGAGAGCCGTCAGCACGGCACCGATGGCGAAGTCGAAATAGAAAAGTTCAAACCGCCATTTGCCGGCTGCTTTTTGGGTGCTGGCCCAGGAGCCCCAACAGAGGATCGAGAACAATAGGGCGAGCAGAGTGAGCGTGAAAGTGTTGGGAATCATTGTTGGCCGAACTTGGAGAGTAGCTTAGTTTCGCGGTTCATGGCAATAGGTGCAGTTGAGCGGTGCTTTCTTCTGACGGTGGCAGGTCATGCAACCGCCCATCGAAATGTCGGTTTCCCGCTTGAGGACATCGGTGGTCGCGACCGAGCCATGGCATTCCTGGCAAGTGGCACCGGTTTCGGTATGCGCGCGGTGAGAAAAAAAGACGTAGCTGGGAATTTGATAGACGCGGACCCAGGGGATCTCCCGTTTCGATTCGAAGAAGGTACGGAGCTTCTGGATTGGTTCGGCGTCGGTCTTCACGGCTTGGTGGCACGTCATGCACTTGGCGGCCGTGGGGATACCCATCAGTTCACCGGGGTCCTTGTTTTCGTGGCACATGGCGCACTTGAGTTTTAGTTTGCCGGCGTGAAGCGCGTGGCTGTAGGGGATCGGTTGGACGGGGCCCGTCGCGGGGGCCTGCGCGAGGGCCAAAGCCACCAAGAGCAATGCCGGAATCAGCAGTAACCGCATACTTATAGTTTGCCCTGTTTCTTCTGCTCGAGGAGGTATTCGCTCGCTCTGACGGTAAGAGCGAGGATGGTGAGGGTCGGATTTTGAGCGCCTCCGCTGGGGAAGGCGCTGCCGTCGAGGACGAATAGGTTCTTCACGTCGTGAGCTTGATTGAAGGAATTCAGGACCGATTTCTTCGGATCGGCACCCATGCGGCAAGTGCCGAGTTCGTGGATGGACTCGCCCGGGGGAACCATCTGAGAGTGAGCGGCGAGCACTTCGAACCCGGCGCCTTCGCACATTGCAACGCCGGTTTCCATGGCGTCCTTTGCCATGTTGTGTTCGTTGTCGGTATAACGCTGTTCGAGATGAGGGGCGGGGATGCCCCATTCGTCGCGAAGCGTGGGATGGATGGTGAGCTTATGTTCAAATCGCGGCAGGCTTTCGCCCATCGTGGTCATGGAGAAACCAGCACCTTGCGCGTCGGCCATGGTTCGGGCGAGTTCGTCGCCCCACTGGGGGAAGAGTTCGGGCGAAGGAGTGCCGCCGCTGCCGAAGTCCCAGGCCCAGCCGCGGAGGTAATTCTTTTCGGGCTTGCCCGGCTTGAGGTTCGTGAAGCGAGGGACATAGCCGGCGCCGCCCATCAAGTTGCGCGGGCCCTTGCCGCCGCGGGCTTCGGGGACGAGGGCCGTGACGGAGTTCTTGACGTAGAACTGATCGAACAGATAATGGCCGAGGACGCCGCTGGAATTGGCGAGTCCGGTGGGGTATTGGCGGCTTCGGCTGTTAAGCAGAAGTCGGGTGGATTCGAGGGTTGATGCGCCGAGAAACAAAGTTTTCGTGGGGACGGTGTATTCGCGTTTCGAGCGGCGGTCAATGTAGTGGACGGCATTGACGAGGCCGGTCTTGGGGTCAATCCCAATTTCGCGGACGATGGCGTTGGGAACGATCGTGAGATTGCCCGTGGCCTGGGCGGCCGGGAGGAGCAGATTTACAGAACTGGCGAGCGTGCCGGTGGCGCGACGCGGTTTGGTGGTGGGAACCCCCAGCTTTTTCGCGCTGGCCAGGAACCGCTCCATGCTAAGGGACTCGGTGGATTCGTCGGCAAGCAGTTTGCCGTCCGGCAATTGGGCCCAGCCTTCATTGCGGCCGGAGACGCGGAAGAGCGGTTCGACGCGGTCGTAAAAGGGGGCAAGGTCGGCCAGCGAGAGAGGCCAATTTTCACCCCAGCCGTCGTGATCTTTGCCTTTGAATTCGTAGTCGGAGAGCCGCCACGAGGCCCGGCCCCAACGGAGGGTTTTGCCGCCGAGCAGACGGATCCGAACCCAGTAGTAGGGATCGTTCTCCGGATGGGAGTAGGGGTTCTTCTTTTCGTCGATCCAGAGGTTGGCGTCAAACTCCGAAGCCTGGGTAATGTGAGGGAATCGGCCGGGTTCGCCGAAGCCGCGGAAGGGCAGGTCGTAGACGGCTTTGAGCGAACGGTGGCGGGTGAAGTCGACCATGGGGCCGGCTTCGAGCATGAGGCACTTTACGCCCGCTTGGGCGAGGATGTAGGCGGCCATGCCGCCGGAGGCACCGGAGCCGATAATGACGACGTCGTGGTTAAAAGTTGGCATTGGTTCGTTTCGTTATTCGATGACTTGCCAGTAAGGGTTCAGGCCGGTGGCTCGGCGGCGACCAGCGACGTTGGCTTCGGCGACTGCGCGGGAGTTTGTGGTGGCGCGGATGATGTCGGCTTTCGCCGCGCGGAGAAAGGCCGCCACGGGGTCAGTCGGAACAGAATAGGTCCACTTGGCTTTGAGGGGCGCGAGGAGCGCGTTGGCGTCGGCTGGGAGAAGTTCAGCGAAGGCCTTTTGGTGCCGAGTTCGGGCGGTTCGGTTGAGCGTGTCGAGACCCCGCTGGTAGAGGGCTTGGCGGTCGCGCGGGGATTTGGCGAGCAGGAAATCGAGGAATGGCGCGGCTTCGGCTTCCTTTGCTCCGGGGCGGCCGTCGATGGACGGGGCGATCAGGTCGGCTAGCGATTGAAGGGTCGCGTACTGGTCGGGGGTGAGGAAGCGGCGCACCGGGAGACCCGCGAAGTCTGGCGAGACTACGGCGAGAACGACGTTTTCATCGGGAGAAGGAGTGGTCTGCTGGGCGGGGAGCAGCGCGGGGGTCGCCGCGAGGGTTTGCAGCAGGTGCCGACGTTTCATATACCTGACACGGTATCGTTCCCGGAGGGGCTATCGCAAGGGCTGCGTTATTTCTGGGGAAATTCGCGCTTTGTTCCCTTGGGCAAACTGAGGGCGAGTTCGGCTTCGCGGACGGGCGGGTTGATTTTGACGTCGGTATAGGCCGATAAGAAGTAGTCGCCGCTGGGCTGAAAGAATTTTTGTTGAATCGGATTTCCATCAGTCAGTGGAATCCACATTTCGACGCGTTTCAAGTGCTCTCTAACGCTGGCGGACTTGGGGACGAGCTCAATCCGGGTGGTTGCTTTGCCGTCGAGGGTCTCTGCGCTGAGCACCTTCATGTCGTAACTCTTAAGGAGTTCCTTCGACGGGGTGCCGAAGCCGAGGAGCAAAAACTGGTCGACCAAACTGCGATACTTGCCGAGGTCGAACTCCTGGACGGTGGCTATTTTAGGCAGGTAGAGTTCGTATTTGTTGCGGCTGAGGGCGATCGCTTTGGTATCGGGCTGGTTGATGTCCATGCGCACGCGGAGGTCGCCGGCCTTCACTTTTTTGAGCGTGAAGGTGCCGCTTTCTGACTGCGTGTCCCTGATGACGGCGGTGTAGGTGACCTTGCGAACTTTGGCTGTGAGGGACTGGAAGGCCTTCGCGGAGGCGTCCATGCGAACCCGTACTTGGTCTAAAGTTTCAGCCGCTGTAAGGCCTGCGGCGGCTACGCAAATGAGCAGGATCGGTCGCATTTCACTCTCTTGGATGCTTCGGGCGCGGCAGCGGTTACCTACTTCCGCAGTCTCGTATAGGCCATGAACCCCTTGATCTCCTTTTCGCTATCGTAGATCGGGGTCAGGCGTTGGAGATCGAGCTTTTTGCCGTCCTTGTTCCGGAGGAGATCGGAGGCTTTCGCCAACCGATCGGCCTCGTCGAGGTCGGCGAGGAGTTTGGGTTCGAGGTAGAACACCTCGTCGGCACCCTCACTGGGAAGGAGGACGATAGAAGCAGCGCGAGGCTGATCCTTAAAAAAATCGCGAGGCGTAAAGAAGATGAAGGCTACGATAAGCAGCACCATCACATCGTATTGCCAAGAGGCGCGCGGGTAGTCCCACAAGATGAAACGCTGGAAAGCCGAAGCCATGGTGAGTAGTTTAGCGAACCGAAGCGCCGAGCGTGCCGATTCCTTCAATGCGGGCTCGGACCGTGTCGCCCGATTTGATGCGGGCTCCTTTCGGGCAACCGGTGGAAATGATGTCTCCGGGGTACAAGGTCATCGCTTGGCTGTGAAAACGAACCAGTTCGAGAGGGCGGTGTTTCATGTTGCGGACGAAATCTCGTGACCAGACTTTGCCGTTGTGTTCGGTGATCACTTCGAGGTCGTCGACGTTGTCGATTTCGTCTTTGGTGACGATGACCGGGCCGAAGCAGAAGAACGTATCCATCGACTTGGCGCGGGTGAGATAGCGGGGGTTCTTCGCCAGAACGTCAAGGGCAGTGAGGTCGAGCGTGGTTGTGTAGCCGAAGATGGCGTCGTTGGCTTCGTCGAGAGACGCGAGCCCCTTGACCGTTTTGCCGATGATGATGGCGAGTTCGCCTTCGGCGTCGACATCGTCAGAGACGGCGGGCGGCGGGAGAATGATTTCGCCTTCGGGGGCGAACATGCACGACGCCGGCTTCATGAAGCTGCCGGGCTGGTCGGGCTGCACGGCGTTGATGTCGAGGGCATGGGAGTGGTAGTTGAGACCGATGCACCAGATCTTGGGAGGGATGTCGTACGGCAGGATCGGGGTAACGTCGGCCAAGGGAATGGGGGCACCCATTTGAACCGGATGGGCTCCGGCGTGGATGAGCGCGAGGAGATCGCTCGAAGGGAAGGGAAGGACGCCCTCGGGGGTCAGCGCCCCAGCGTGAATCTGATTGTTGTGTCGGAAGCGAAGAAGTTTCATAAGTGTTTGGCGATATCGACGAGGTCGGCAAAGAGGCCGTAGGCGGTTTGCTCGACGCCGGGGGAGACGGAGACTATGCCTTGGGTACCCATCAAATCGGTGTGGAGGAGGAGAACGTTGGAGGTGCCGTCGACGTTGGCCAGAAGGTCGTCTTCCGGCAGGCGCTCTGGCTGGGTGCTGAGCTGAAGGGAGCCGTCTGGCCGGCGGGTAGCGCGGCTGACGAGCGTGATGACGAAGCCCTTGGCGGCGGCTTCCTGTACCTGTGCGGGTGTAATGTCGGCGATGCCGGTACGCTCCACCATTTGCGGAGTGACGTTGGCATCCATGAGCACATTGGCAAGCGCGGCCGTTTTGGCGGCGGCGTCCCAACCATCGATGTCGTAAGCGGGATCTGTTTCGGCGATGCCCATTTCTTGTGCCAGGGTGATGCCGGCGGCCAGCGAATTGCCCTTGGCCATTTCGGCAAGGACGATTTTGGTGGTGGAGTTGAGTACGCCGCTGAAACCATTAATCGTGATGCCTGGCAGATTCTGCCGCACCAAATTAAAGACCGGCGAACCGTCCATCACGGTGGACTCAAACCGGAACAGGATATGGCGAGCGGCGGCCTCGGCGCGAAGGGCGGAATAAGCGTGGGCGATGGGCCCTTTGTTCGCGGTAATGACCGGGATGCCGCGGGCGAAGGCGGAGCGGATGTGGCTGATTGCGGGTTCGCCGTCGACCGGATTAAGCGACGTAATTTCGATGACGACTTCCGGCTGAGCGATATCGAGAAATTCGTCGACGGTCGACTCCGGGCCCCACTCCGGGCTGACGGGCAGTCCCTTAGGGTCGTAGGCGGTTGCCTTGCGGGTCCGGATAGCGGTGATGCGGAAGGGGAAGCGTTTGCGCTGGCTTTCAAGGAGCCGCGCAAACGCTTTCCCAACACTGCCGTATCCGATTAGCGCGATGCGCAAGCGGGTGCCTTAAAAAGTGACGGTAGCCAGAAAGCCATTCAGCTCTGATTCTAACGCACCCTTCTTCAGCCGTTCGGCTTGGGCCTGATCGCGGAGTTCGACGATCTTGGTTTCACGGGCTGAGAGGTCGCTGGCGTAGCGCTGCACTTGCTGTGCTTGGCCGCTTACTGAATTGAGGGACCGGATGTTTTCGCGCAAGCGCTCCTGGTCTTTTTCGAGGCTGGCCGATTGGGCTTCGGTTGAGCGCAGGCGTCGGTCGGACTCGGCGATCTGGCTCTTGAGCGATTGAATTTTTTCAAGCGCCAACTTCCCGGCGGGCGAGAGCGTTGGGTTACGCAGGAAGATGTTGATTTGGTCCGGAGTGGTGGAGGAGATCGCGTAGGACTGATCGTAAAGGTACTCTTCCTTGACGACAAATTTCTCCTCGGAGTTGGGCTTGAGGTTGAGCGAGAAGCGGTAAGCGGTGGCGGTCTTCTCCGTCGCGGTAAGTCCCATCAGTTTGAAACCGCCACGGAGGGGGTGTTCAATGATCAGTGTTTTGGCGCGCGGGTCGACGTTCTTGATCGTGTAGGTTTTGGTTTCTTCGGTGCTGGCCTTGGCGATGAGGATGCCGCGATTGGCTCGGATTTCGCGGATTTGGCGCTGTTCGCTATCGAAGTTAGTGGTGATGCGGGTCCCCAGATCGATGCCGTAAGAGATTAAACGCTTGTCGCCGGCTTTCACCGTTTCGACGAGCGCTTCGCCGGCGTACGCGCCGTTGTCGAAGACGGTGATGGGACCGCCGTCTAGCGTCTTCCCCGTGCCGTTCGTGATTTCGGAGGCGGTACGGGGATTGGGCTGGGACTCATCGTTGTAGATAAGCAGTTTGCGGGTTTCGATCTTCTGCTGCAGGAAGGGCAGCATGGCTGACTCATTCTTCTTCACCGTGACTGGTGTCGAGAACGCGTATTCGAAGAGTTCGCCGAGATCGCGACCGGCCGTGTTGACGGCGACATTGCTCTGGGCGGGGGCGAAGGCAGTGTCGGCCATCAATTCGGCGCGCGCCATGGAGCGCTTGGACATCGGGGCGGCCATGGCCATCGGGGCGGGCTGAGGTCCGCCGCTGCCGACGCCGCCGCCCATGCCGGCGGCGTAGAGTTCGGGCGCGACCGCGCGCTCTTCCGCGAGTTCGGCGAAGGGGCGTTCGATAAATTTGGGATCGTAAAGTCGGCTCTGAAAGCTGACGGGCTTACCGGAAACGAGGGCGAGGCTGATGCCGGTCCAGTCACTGTCGGTCGTGTTATCCACGATCGCCCAGCCTTCGAGTATGGGAGTCGCGCCAAGGATGAGACGGTAACTCGATTTCCAAATCGGGGTGGGCAGAAGATAGCTTGCACGGAGCTGCCGGGAGCGGGTGGACTCGCCATCGATGTAAACGGCGCGCTGCTCTTGCGTGCGCAGCCCGGCCATGGATTGGAGGTATTCACGGAGCTTGAGTTGAAGAAGGGGGTCAGTGAGACGGACCGAGTTGGCGCTGGCGAGGTCAAGGGTGCGAAGATCGCCGGAATCGGTGAGCAGCACAAGCAGTTCCTGCTGCACCTTTTGATCGGTGGAGGCGACGACGCGTCCGCTCAGAATGGAGCCGGAGAGTTTGCCCGAGACTAGTTCTACGTCGACTTTCGCCCCGCGGAGGCCGTCGAGGAATTTGGCGAGAGCGACTTCGTTTTCGACCGAGAGCGAACTGCGAGCTGGTTTGGCGGAGTCATAACGTACCCCGGTAACCCGCCCTCCGCCCTTTTCGTCGAGGACGAGCGACTTCAGGACGTCGTTCATTTCGTTGGGCTTGAATTCGAGACGGGCCGTCTGGCCGCTGGGGACCTCGCCGGCGCGTTCGAAGTAGCCTACGCCATGTTTGTAAAGCACCACCCGTTTTACGGGCAGTTCAGCGGCAACAAGAGCCGTAGCCACGAGGACGGCGGGGACGATTTTGTTTTTCATGGGTTCTCCGTTCACTGGGGGATTTCGCCGGGAGGCCGATCCTTTCGCGGAAATTTGACGTTTCGTCATGATAGGATTCGACTCGATGATGACGCGTTTCGCGAAAACAGGAAAGGAGCACCAGACCTTTTCGGCTACCTAGGGTAATTTCTTGGTAAATTGTAGGGGTCATTTGTGATTGGGCAGAAGGCTGGAATTTGAGTAAAGAAACCGCCCGAGTCAGCCGATATCTACATTAGGGAGTTTGCGCCTTGAAAGTTTTCGTCCGATTATGCTTCGTGTGTTCCCTTGCCTCCTCGGTCTGGGCACAGGATTCCACCTCCGGCAGTTCTTCGAACGTGGCGACCCCCTATGAGGGTGGGGCGGGTCAGGGTCCGATCCGGATTGGGATGCTGGGAGCTGAATCCGTTCCTATCTCCATTTCGATGACGCTGGACGGGTCCTATGACACGCTGCTGGGGGCGTTCCGTGTCGACAAAGATGGAAAATTGACTCCCGGTTCTGGGTCGTACGGTGTCGATGGAGGGTTTACTATCTCCGGCCAGAAGAAGCTTCGGCGAGCTGTATTCGGGATCTCCTATCTGGCTAACTACAACCACTTCTTTAACGCGTCTAATTTCAATGGAAGCAATCAGTCGATAAATTTAGCGTATTCGCGACGGATGACCAAGCGGACCGAACTGACCTTGAACACAGCGGGGAGCATCTCGAATCGGGTTTTAGGGAATCTGCTCAATCGGCAGACGGATGGTTTTGAGTTTTTCTCGGCTCCGACCAATGAATTGTTTGACGCCAGAATCTATTTTCTCCAGTCGAGCATGGCCTTGGGCTACCGCTTGAATAATCGTTGGCAGCTACAATTTTCTGGCAATGGCGGGGTCGTGCGAAGGCAGGCCCGGGCCCTTGCTGACACAAACTTGTTTGGCGGAGCGGTGGGCGCGAACTATCGCCTGAATCGGCGGTCTTCGCTCGGATTGACTTACACTTATTCCCATTTCGACTTTGGGAAGCAGTTTGGCGAATCGGATATCAACGGTGTCTCCGGGAACTATTCACGGGAGCTGGGGAGAGGGTGGCAGGCTTCGGCCCATGTTTCCATCTTCGACGTTCGGACGGTGGGCGTTCGCCGGGTTGCGTTGGACCCGGTGATTGCCGCATTGCTCGGTGCGAATCAGGGCTCCGAGGCTTTCAGAAATGTTACGAGAACGCCTGGGTTTGGGGCTAACGTCTCAAAACGCATTCGATTGAGCTCGTATTCGGTCGGGACCGAACGTGGTGTACAGCCAGGAAACGGTTTGATTCTGACTTCTATCGTCTCTACTTACACCGCCTCGGCGAACTATCAACTGAAGGCGAAGTGGAGCATGACCGCTTTGGCGCTACGCAGCAAGATGGACTCGATAGGCACCGGAAACCTATTGGGCGCGTTTTCGAGCGATAGCTTTCAAGTTCGGTTGACGCGCAAGCTTACCCGCGAGATAGGATTTACGGGTGGAGTGGAATACCGCAAGTTTAAGATTGAAGGATCGTCCTTTGATCGTAGCGGGAGTCGCGTTTCGTTTGGGTTAAACTATGCTCCGACCTCGCTTCCATTTGGGAAGTAGCTTCGGAACGCTTCGGAGCTGTCAGCGATGACAGCCCTCCCGGCTAGCGTGGATCGCGTTTTAGTCGTCGAAGACGATCCAGCGCTCTTGCGCCTTTTGGTTCGCTATCTCCAAAGGGCTGGGATGGAAATAGAGGGGGCGGAAACGGCTGCGCTGGCCGTCGAGCGTTTTGTGCCGGGAGCCTACTCGTGCGTTCTGGCGGATCTGACTTTGCCTGACGGCTCGGGGTTGGATCTGGTCGGCACCTTTCTCCGCGCCGACCCGAGCCTTCGAGCGGTTCTCTGTAGCGGCTATCCGTTGGCTTTGGACATGTTGTCGGAAGGCGAGCGCGGGCGGGCGGTCGTGCTCCAAAAGCCGTTTTCTCCCCAGGAGCTTTTGTCGCTTTTGCGGATTCAGGGCTCCGGGTGATCGATTGGATCGCCTATCGATGTAACAGTTTGGAGAGATGTATTGACGCGGAGTTCGAAGAGGTCGGGACGGCTATAGTGCCCGGTCACATCAAGGTCGAACTGAGCCTCCGTAATTGAGGCAAGATTGAGATCCGCAAGGAGGAGACCCTCCCCGTCGCGCTTGGGCCCGGCGAGGATCTGGCCGAGTGGCCCGATGATCGCGCTGCCTCCTTGGATCGCGGCCCATTCGCCATCGACCTGCCATTGGTTGGCGCTGAAGACAAAGCAGCGACCCTCCATTGCAATGTGGCGCATGGTCGGTAGCCATGTCTCTCGATCGTCGACCGTTGGGGCGCAATAGAGTTGGATGCCCTGACCGTAGAGCGCCAGGCGAAGCTGAGGCATATAGTTTTCCCAACAGATCGCCGAGCCGAGGCGACCATGGGGAGTGTCGATCACGGCGAGCGTACTGCCGTCGCCAAAACCCCAAATGATCCGCTCCATGGCGGTCGGCATCACTTTGCGATGCTTGCCGGCGACAGCTCCATCAGGTGAAAGATAGTAGACCGTGCAGTAGAGGGTGCCCCCCGCTCGTTCGATGGCACCGACGACCAGCCATACGTTGTGGGCGGCGGCTACGGCGGCGAGCGGCGCTGGGTCGTCGATGGCGCACTGGGCGTAACGAGCGAACATTCGGCGGCCCTCGGGCGTACGACGACCGACCGTGGCACCGAAGTCGAGGCCTTTGGGGTAGCCCCCAACGAAGGCTTCCGGGAAAACTACAAGTTGGGCACCAGCCGCCGCAGCGGCTCCGGCCCAATGGTCAAGTCGCAAGAGGGTGGCCGGGGTGTCCCAGGGAACGGAACCGGCTTGCACGACAGCAACGCGGAGGGGCATCGCTCTTAAAGATACACTAGAGGGTTGAAACGACCGTTGAAAACTTTAGAGCGCGTGATCTCGAAGGCAGGCTTAGGGTCGAGGACTGAGGCCCGCGGTTGGATCGGTGCCGGCCGGGTGTCGGTGAACAAACGCGTGATCCAAAACCCGGACCATTGGGTCGACATGGAGCTCGATAAAGTGCACTTCGACGGCAAGCCGCTCGAGAAAAAAGAGCACATCTACCTCATGCTCTACAAGCCGAAAGGCTATCTGACAACCTACAAAGATCCAGAAAGACGGCCGACTGTCTACGATCTCTTGCAGGACGTGGGCACCTTCGTCGTGCCCGTCGGGCGGCTCGACCTTGACACCAGTGGCTTGCTGCTGTTGACGAACGATACTCAGTTTGCGGAACGGATCATGAATCCGGAGTTCCACGTCGCTAAGCGGTATCTCGTGAAGGCGAATCGGTTGCTGACCGATGAAGAGCTCGGTCGCCTGCGGAACGGGTTGGAACTTGAAGACGGGCCAACGCGACCCGCTTTCGTTAAGCGGGCGCGCGACAGCGAGAAGTACACGCATTTTGAGATTACGATCACCGAAGGCCGCAATCGGCAGGTGCGACGTATGGTGGAGGCGCTAGGTTCGGTGGTGCTGAAATTGGTCCGGGTGGCGATCGGCCCGCTGGGGATCGGCGAGTTGAACGTCGGAAAGTGGCGATATTTGGAGCCCTCCGAGCGGGCTAGGCTCATGCCTCAGCGGAGCTTGGCTCGCAAAGCCTCCACCCGCTTGACGTAGGTCGACTCGAAACTCCGCCGGGGAACGGCTAGCTTCTGGCGCATGAGCGGCTCCTTTAAAAGCTTCTTGCTCCCGGCGGGTAGCCGGTCCGCGGCTCGCTGGAAGCTGTTCGCTTGCTCATTTTGCCAACCGGCCATGGCGCGGAAATAGCCGAACTGGTTGTCGACTTTCTTGCAGCCTTTCAACAGGGCGTCCAGGACCTCGGCTCGGTCACTGTCGGTGAGCAGCGGGCTCCCGCCGATGATTGCGCCCCACTCATCGAAAAATGGCCCGAGGGGCAACAGCAGCGTCGGCGACTGGCGCAGGGGTTTGATCGGCCGCAGCGGGTAGTGGCGGTGGCCCTCAGCGCTGAGGCAGTCCTTGTAAAGGCCCGCGATGTGTTGGAAGATGCCGCCGTAGGCCAGCTTGTTTTCGTGGGCCAAACGATTGAATCGCTGCTTCTGTTCGGAGTGTTGGCCAGCACCTTCCCAAAAGCTGATGCCTTGGTCGAGGTCTCCAACGTTGTGGGTGATCGAGACCACAAGCAGCATGGTGTCGATCTCGCGGCCAGGTGTGCGCAGTGCGTTGAGGAACGCCTGTGCCTCGCGCTTCAGTTCCGCGTCGATCAATTCCGTGAACGGCTCGTCCAAACCCAGTTGCAAAAACCGGCCGAGACCGCCGCTGGCCACCGAGAACCATTCCCCGTTGTGTCCGGAGACGAGGCCCAGTTCGGGGTCGACCGTAACTCGCTGGGAGATCCCGTCGAGAGTCCAATGCTGCATCTGCAGGGCAAACTTCGCCATGCGCCCCAATACCTGCGGGTCCCGCGTTTCATTCCACAGAATGCCTCGGATCTTGCTGTCGACATCGGTGGGGACGAACGTTGCAACCGTCGCTTGATGGGCGGAGCAACAGAGAGCGAAATAGTCCTCGACTGTTCCAATGTCTTTGGCCGACGCGAGGACGTTAAGGAATCCGTCTGGCGGCGCGCCCATCGCGATCAGTGGGCCAGGCAGGGGATGCAGGCGCGACGCAAGAAAAGGAGCCGTGTTTTGAACTTGTTCAAGAATCGTCCCCGGGTGAATATATTTTGACCATACTGGTTCAGCCATTCGATCCTTCAGTGTAGAGTATCGGGATGATCCGTCTTTTGTGTCTGCTGGGTGTGCTGGGAATTGGGTGGGGTATAACCCGCGAGGAAGTTGTCTACCGAACGACTCCGCAGGGCGAGTTGAAGATGACCGTGTTCTACCCGGATGGGTGGAAGCCGACGGATGTCCGACCGGGTATCGTTCTCTTTTTCGGCGGTGGCTTTGTGAATGGAAGCACGCGGCAGTTTTACTCCAAGGCCGGCTACTTGGCCAGCCGCGGCATTGTGGCGGCGAGCGCCGAGTATCGGGTAAAGAGCCAGCACAAAACCTCCAAAGAAGACGCGCTGGTTGACTGCCAAGCGGCCTTCGCCTGGCTCCAAGCCCATGCGCGGGAGCAGGGCATCGATCCAGCGAAGTTGTCAGCCGGCGGCGGCTCCGCGGGCGGCTCCTGTGCGCTGTCGCTCTTGGAAACAGGTGCCAAACCAGCTTCGATGGTGCTCTTCAATCCGGCTGGCCTGGCTCAGGCCGAACCCGTTGCGGGGATGCCGCCCACCATTCTATTCTTCGGCTCAGCCGACAAGATGTACCCGGAAGCGCAAGCGTATTGGCGGAAGGCGCAGGCCAAGCGACTGCCGGTGCAACTGTTTGTCGCCAAAGGCCAGCCACACGGATTTTTCAACGATCGCGGCGACGGCACTTGGCATGCCTCGACCACCTACTTGGCCGATGGCTTTCTGCGCTCGCAAGGGTTCTTGCAGGGCAAGCCAACTATCGCGATGCCGCAAGGCAGCAAAGGGGCGCTCTTCGCCGAAGGCGCTCTGCAGCCTTCTCCTGCTGGGCCGCAACGACCGATCCCCGATGGCATTGAATCTCACTTGAACGTGGAATACGCCCCGGGTCTACTGCTCGACGTTTTCGTCCCGAAGTCGAAGCCGGCAAAGCCGCCGCCTCTCATCGTTTGGATCCACGGCGGAGCCTGGCAGAACGGATCAAAAGAGAACGCGCCATCGCTGCAATTGGTTCCCAAAGGCTTTGCGGCAGCGAGCATTCGGTACCGCTTGAGCCAAGTGGCTCCGATGCCTGCTCAGATCGACGATTGCCGCACCGCGATTCGCTTTCTACGCAAGAACGCCAGCAAATACGGCTACGACGGAACGAAGATCGGCGTTTGGGGGTCTTCGGCCGGCGGTCACTTGGTCGCCCTGCTCGGCACCATCGGGGAAGGGGAGGATAAGGTCCAAGCCGTCGTTGATTGGTTCGGACCCACCGCGCTCCGTCGCATGTCGATGTACGCATCCAGGATGGATCACGATTCGCCCGAGGCTCCGGAGGCCCGTCTGATCGGCGGACCTGTGCAGCAAAACGCGGAGTTGGCCGAAAAGGTGAACCCCATCTCCTACGTCACGAAGGACGACCCGCCCTTCCTGATTCAGCACGGTGACGCCGATCCGCTGGTCACCCTCGAGCAGAGTGAACTGTTGCGGGATGCGTTAAAGAAGGCCGGCGTGCCGGTGGAAATGACGATCTTCCATGGTGCCGGCCACGGCGGGCCGGCCTTCCAAACGGCCGAGAACCTGGCCAAGATCGCCGCGTTTTTTCAGCGCGTGTTGCGCTAGCGGAAGAGCCTACGTTCGCGGCGCAAGAACGCCGGGGTATCCACGTCGTCGAATGGATCGACTGGCTTTGTCGCTTCTGGCGTAGCCGATTCCGCAGGCTGTGGCGGAGCGACCCACTCGGCCTCGGGCGTCTGGATCTCGGTCTCAGAAAAAGGTTCTCGCTCGATCAGATTGATCGGGGGTGGGGGCGTCGGCAAGTCCATAAACAGCGCCGGGTCGATGGCCACCGGTTGCGACCCGGCCGTCTTCCGGCGTTGAATCTGCGGCAAGGTCTGCCGCTCGAAGCCGGTCGCGATGACGGTGAGCTTCACCGTCTCGTCCATGCTCTCGTCGGCGACAACGCCAAAGCTGATCTGCACGTCATCGTTCTGCGTAGCCTCGCGAACCAGGGTGCAAGCCTCGCTGACTTCGAGTAGACCCAAACGGCTCGAGCCCGTAATGTTGATAAGAATGCCGCGGGCACCTTCCACGCCGCCCTCTTCCAGCAGCGGCGAGTTGATAGCCTGCCGCGCGGCTTCGATGGCGGCATCTTCGCCCGTGGCCGACGCAGTGCCCATCATGGCGTAACCCATGCCGGACATGATGGCTCGAATGTCGGAGAAGTCCCGGTTGATGATGCCTGGGGTCGTGATGATGTCGGCGATGCCCTGCACGGCCTGCCGCAACACGTCGTCGGCCATCTGCAACGCTTCCTGAAAGCTTGTGTTCTTACCCGCCAGCTTCAGCAATTTATCGTTCGGGATTGAGATTACGGTATCGACCACGCCGGCGATCTCGGCCAGACCCTGCTCGGCCTGTTTCATCCGACGGGGCCCTTCGAAGCTGAACGGCTTGGTGACGACGGCCACCGTAAGCGCGCCTAGTTCCCGAGCCAATGAGGCCACGATCGGCGTTGCGCCCGTGCCCGTGCCACCTCCCAGACCGGAGGTAATGAAGACCATGTCGGCGTCCTCGAGAATCTCGATGATACGGTTGGTGTCCTCCATCGCCGCCTGGCGTCCTATCTCCGGGTTCGCTCCCGCCCCTAGGCCGTTCGTGATCTTGCTGCCAATCGCCAGTTTGTTCGGCACTGGAGAAGCCTGCAGCGCCTGCATGTCGGTGTTGAGGACGTAGAACTCTACGCCTTGCAACCCAGCGTTCATCATGCGAGCGACCGCGTTGCATCCACCTCCTCCGACGCCGATCACCTTGATCCGGGTGCCGAGTTCGGCCTCTTCCTGAATTTGAAATTTGAGTTCTGCCATGGTGATACCTTCCGCGCTTAGCGCATTAAAAGATTAAGAAAAGGGGGGCGGGGCTTGCGCCCGTCGCGGTGTTGTTTCAAGCGGCCCGAGTACATGGCCAAGCCCGCGGCGGTAGTCCAACTCGGATTGTTGAGTCGACTCGGCCAGTCCTGGATGCCGACCGGGAGACCGTTTCGAGCGGGGCAATTCAGTACGAGTTCGGCGACGTCGCACATGCCGTTCAGTCGAGCACCGCCGCCGCACAGCACGATGCCTTCGAGCAGAGACCGATCCATGTCCACTTCAATTACTTTGCGCTGCAGATACTCGAATAGAAACTGCGCCCGCGCTTCCAGCATGTCATTCAACTCCCGCCGAGGCGCCTCCCGGGCGGGTCTTCCTTCGGCCGACGGTACCTCAATGAAGGTGTTGTCCGCCGTCAATCCCAGGATCGCGCAACCGTATTCAATCTTGAGCCGTTCGGCGTCCTCGTGCGTAACGTGAAAGCCCGTGCTCACGTCCCGCGTGAAGTGATCCGCGGAGACAGGAATGCTGATCGCCTGCACCATCGCCTCGCCGTCGTAGATGACCAGTTCAGTCGAGTGCAGCCCGATGTCGGCGACCGCAACACCCTTGGCCCGCTCCTCTGGAAGAACGCAGGCATAGGCCGCCGCCATCGCCTCGAAAACCGTCTCTTCCACCGCCAGATGCGCATGATGAACTGCGCTGACAAGGGCCTGATGGTCGATGGCCGAAGTCGTCACGACGTGCACATTGGCCTCGAGCCGCGAACCACGGATACCGCGTGGGTTCAGTATGCCGGTCCGACCGTCGACCGTAAAGTCTTGCGGCAATACTTGGAGCAGAATTCGATCATCTTCGAGCCGCACCCGGCACGCCAGTTCCACCGCGTAGCGCATGTCCGAATCGTCGATTTCGCGAGGCCGACCGAACTCGTAGACACCCCGCGCGTTGGCCCCTTTCACCGCTTCGCCGCCTAAACCAACCACGACCGCATCGAAGGAAATTTGCGCTTGGCGCTCAGCTTCCCCAGCCGCTCGACAGATGCATTCCGACATCACGTCCCGGTCCGCAATCCGGCTTTTCGTCCAACCTTTCGACTCGACTTCGCCCGAACCCAGAAAGCGAATTCTGCCGTCCTCGACGACGCAGACCACGCAGCGGGTGTAGAAACTTCCGGCGTCCAGTCCAACCGCTAAACGAACCCGACTACCAGCCATGGGAGACACCTCCATGCAGCGCCAACCCTGCCGCAACGGCCCAGCTTGGTGCGGAAAGTTCCAGCGGCCATTCCGCCACTCCGATCACTTGGCCCAACCGGACGGGGCATTGCAATAACCTCTCCGCGAAATCACATAAGCCGGGCAGGGAAGCGCCTCCGCCCGCTAGAATCAGCCCACCCGGAGGCGGCAACTGTCCGGATAGTTCTTCGATCCGAAATTCAAGCATGTGAAGATACTGTCCGGCTCGCGCCTCCAGAATCTCCTGCAACGGGGTGGTTTTTTGTTCCACGCCGATCCGGCCAATGCTCCCTTCCGCCAGCTTAAGGTGTTCGGCCTCGGCCAGCGGCAAATCAAAAAGGCTAGCGATATCCTGCGTGAATTCGCGCGAGCCAACATCCACGCTGGCCGTGCGAATGCCGCCAGTCAAATCGCTATAAGCTAGTTCGGTCGCGTCGACGCCAATCGCCGCCGCGCTGATCCCCCCTTGCCTCATTAAGTCCGAAGTCGTCGCTAGCAGAGCAGCCTCGCTCTCGACCACGAAATCAGCCACGCGCAGGCCACTCCGCTCAATCGCGGCGTTTAAGGCTTCCATCTGATTGAACGAATCGGCATACCCGACCGTGATCGCGTCCACCGATATGCCCGCCCGGATGCCAGCCGAAAGTGCTGCCGCCGATATGGACCCCCCCACGGCGTCAGCGTTTCGAATCCGACCGTCCTGCCAGCCCTGGGAAGGTACGACGCTGGCACTGCGCAAACGCGGTCGACCACTGCTCCACTCAATCACAACGCAGCGCGTATATACGCTGCCCGCGTCGAGTCCGGCGCGCAAGAGCGATCCGCTAGACTCCACGCGGAACCTCAACTCGGATGATCTGCTCCGCTTGCCCGGGGCCCCGGGGCACGGACAGAATGCTGCCTTCTATCCGAAGGTCAAAAATGGTCGATTCCGGCGCACGCTTCTGGATCTCCGGATAACTCAGCCGGAACTTCTCCAGCCGCCGCTTGAACTGACGGTCCCCTAGAAGGAGTGTAACCACGTGCCCGCTTTCATCCTGCATCACCTTTAGGTTACCCGGATCGGCGGCGTCGACTTCAGATATTTTTTCGGCCAACGTTCCAGCGTCCTGCAGCAGCTTAACAAAACGGTGAACACGCAACTTTCGATCGTCCTCGGCCTGACGAGGAGTTACCCCCGAAAGCACTGGAAGCTTGAAGTCACCAGGCTGCTGCAATTGCAAAATGTTGCCATCGCCATCAATCAATGCGGGTCGCGCCGATTGATCTTCGCCCGGTATCTGGATCCACGCTACCGGCTCCCGTTCGGTAATGTGAACCCGCACCCGATTGGGCCAAACCCGAGTTACGCTCGCTTCGGCGATCCAGGGATTTTCCAGTAACTGAAGGCGCCGTTGACGGATAGGAACCATGTAAAGGCTGCGTCCGTAGTCAGCGCCAAATGGAGCGGCCACCTGAGCCCGGGCCGCATTCTTGATTCCGTGAATTTCAAGATTCGGACTCTCCTCACCTAAGTCCGGCGGCATTGGCACTCGGAACTGCGCGTCTCGCAAAAGATAGTTCTGCGTTTCCTGCCAGCCGAGAAGCAGGCTGACTAGCGCGACTGAAAACAGCGTGGCCCAAACAAGACCCTTACGCACGGTTCGAAAGCGAGCCTGGCGATCTTCGGTGCGGACGGCGGTGGGAGTGGGCTGTTTGCGTGCCATAAATGTCTTCCTATTACTTCAGACGGGAAAGGAGTTTATCGCCGGCCTGCCAGACGCTGCCGGCTCCTAGCGTTATGATCAGGTCGCCTGGCTGCACGGCGGCCAAGACGGCTTCGATAGCGGCCTCAATCGTGCCACAAAATTGGGCACCCCGGTGGCCGAAATCCTGCAGACGGCAAACCAGCGCTTCGGCGGTGACCCCGGCGATCGGAGCCTCCGAGGCCGCGTAGATATCGAGCAAATAAACCGCTTCGGCTTGATGAAAACTGCGCGCAAAATCGTCCATCAAGTGCTGCGTGCGGGTATACCGATGCGGTTGGAATATGACGTGAATGCGCCCAAACTTGCAGAGTCGAGCCGCCGCAAGCGTCGCGCGGACCTCGGTTGGATGATGACCGTAGTCATCGATCACGGTCACGCCACCCTCTTGGCCCTTCAACTGGAACCGCCGATCAACGCCCGTGTATTCGAGCAACCCGCGCCGGATCACATCCTGCGGCACGTCCAACTCGTCGGCCACCGCAATCGCAGCCGTCGCATTCAAAACGTTGTGGACGCCCGGCACGCGGATCTGAAATGTACCAAGGTCCTCACCCCGCAAACGCAGCTTCCAAGTCGACAAGAAGTGGCCGCAGTCGGCATCAATAATCTGCAGGTCAGACTGGGAGCTGAACCCATAAGTGATCGTCCGGCGCTTCACCTCGGGCAGGATCTGCTGCACGTTTTCATCATCCAAACACAATACCGCCGCTCCGTAAAAAGGAACCTTGTTGACGAAGTCCCGAAAGGCGGCGCGGATCGCCTCAATCGAGTGATAGTGATCGAGGTGTTCCCGGTCAATGTTCGTTACCACCGCCAGAATCGGCGCGAGCTTCAGAAACGAACCATCGCTCTCATCGCTCTCGACCACCAGAAAATCACTTTTACCCAGGCGCGCGTTGCCCCCGCCCAGGGTCCCTACCTTGCCGCCAACTACCACCGTCGGGTCGAGCCCGGCGTAAGCCAGGATCGCCGCCGTCATCGAAGTCGTCGACGTCTTCCCGTGGCTCCCCGCAATCGCGATGCCATACTTCAGGCGCATTAATTCGGCCAGCAGTTCGCCGCGCGGAATGATCGGTATGCCGAGCCGCCGGGCTTCGAGCAATTCAGGGTTGTCCGCGCTCGCGGCCGACGTCACCACCAGCGCCTTCGCACCCGCTACATGCGCCGCTGTGTGGCCCTCGTAAACCTTGATGCTTAAGCTCTCGAGACGCTCCGTGGTCGCGGAGAATTTCTGATCAGAACCCGTGATCGTGTAACCCAGATTGTGCAGCACCATGGCTAGGCCGCTCATGCCAATGCCGCCGATGCCGGTGAAGTGAACGTGTTGTGGCTTAAAAAACATTTCAACTTTCTATTGTTTCAATACTCCAACACATTCCTCAAGCAGGTCTGCCGCCCGTTCCGCCGCGCCGGGTCGGGCGAAGCGTCTCGCCGCAGTGCCCATGGCCTCCAAGTTTCCGGGCAAAAGCAGCACCGCGATCTCGTCACGCAGCCGTTCTGGCGTGCATTCGCCGTCGCGCACCATGCGAGCCGCGCCCTTTCGTTCGAACGCGGCGGCGTTCTTGGCTTGGTGGTCATCGGCGGCGTAGGGGTAGGGAACCAGTATGGCCGGCTTACCCGCGGCGGCAAGTTCGGCCACGGCCCCCGCTCCTGCTCGGCAGATCACCAGATCCGCTTCCGCGAACGCCGTCGGCATATCGTCGATGAAGGGAACCACCGTTACCCCCGGAATGTCCGGAACATCCGCGCCCGATTGCAGCAGAATTCGCACGGGTTGTCCTGCCAGCAACGGCCAAAGGCCGGCCACGGCTTGGTTCAACGTCCGTGCCCCGCGACTGCCGCCGGTCACCAGGATGTTAAGGATCTCGCCACGTTTCCGCTGCGGCAAATTGAAAAACTCTCGGCGCACCGGTAGCCCGGTCAACTCGGCATTTCCCGCCGGAAAGTAAGCTACAGCTTCATCAAAGCTCAATAGGGCCTTGCGCGAGAAACGGGCCATGTAGCGATTGGTCAGGCCCGGTATGGCGTTCGGCTCCATCAGGATTAAGGGGAGCCGTCGCAGCGCCGCAGCCACAGCCACTGGGCCCGCCGCGTACCCGCCCATGCTGAATACCGCCGCTGCTTCGTGCTGCCGCAGCAGAGCCAGGCAGCGGATGATGCTCCCCGGCATGCGCACTAGGGTCGTCAACTGATGCCACCGGCCTTGCCCCTGCAAACTGCCGATCTCGATCAACTCCAGCGGAAACCCGGCGGCAGGCACTAGCTTCGTCTCCAGGCCGCGCCGCGTGCCCACAAACACCGGACGGTGGCCACGGGCAGACAGTTCGCGGGCCACCGCGATGCCGGGAATCACATGTCCGCCAGTGCCGCCTCCTGCCATAAGAAACACCATTAGTGCGAACGCTCGCTGACGCTGAGCAAAAGGCCAACCGAGCACAGCGTCGCCAGCAGCGAACTGCCGCCGTAGCTGATCATCGGCAGCGGGATTCCTTTCGTGGGGCCCAAGCCCGTTACTACCGAAAGATTAAAAAGAGCTTGGAAGACAATCATCGTCGTCACCCCAAGTGCTATATAGCGCCCGAAGTCATCGGGTGCCATCAGGAAGGTTCGATACCCTCGCCAAAGAATGACGAAAAACCCCGCCAGCAAGGCTGTCGAACCGAGCAGTCCAAACTCCTCGCCAATCACAGCAAAAATGAAATCCGTATGCGGCTCCGGGACATAGAACAGCTTCTGCTTGCCGTCCATCAGCCCAAGGCCGAATAGTCCACCCGAACCGATCGCGATCTTCGATTGCAGCGCCTGATAGGCCGGGTCCGACGGAGCGGTGGAGCTCTTCACGTAGGTCATCACCCAGCCGTTCGGGTCGACGACGTTCAGAACCTTGTGCTCTGGATCCAGCATCACGACGACGCGTCCCACTCGGTACGGCTTAGCCGCGACGCCAACGAGCATAAACAGCGCCGCTACCGGCACCGCCAACAGCAGATAGCGCCGATCCAAACCCGCCACGAAAAACGTCAAAGCCGTCGTTGCGATCAGCACCACCGCCGTTCCCAGGTCGGCCAGTGACACAAAGAAGACGACGAACGAGAGCACCAAGCCGCAACCGGCGAGCGTAAAGCGGGCATTGTTGACCGCGCGAATCCGGCGAGAAAGAAAGAACGCCAGGAACAAGACAAGCGCCGGCTTGGCCAGTTCGCTTGGCTGCAGCGACCCGACTCCGAGCTTGAGCCAACGATGTTTCGCCGTGTCGGTTAAGAACGCAACAATTAGCATCGTGAGCACGACGCCGATACCCCCAAACGCCCATGCGGGGGTATTGAAGATCCGATAGTTCAGCCGCTTCAAGATCATTAGGACGAGAAACGAAACCAC
The DNA here is from genome assembly GCA_025354525.1 of Acidobacteriota bacterium. GTDB lineage: Bacteria > Acidobacteriota > Terriglobia > Bryobacterales > Bryobacteraceae. The sequence continues at coordinate 12,261 of JANXMS010000620.1, read as the reverse complement.
GGCCCAGCTCAACTGGTGTACGAAAAAATAGTTCGAGTCGACGTCATACTTGCCTTGCACGGCAATGATCGAACTCGCGGAATAGACCATGATCAAGCCAAACGTGACTAACGCCACGACGGCATAGAACAATATTTTGTCGGTGTAAAGTCTCTTTCCCATCGTCGCTTCCTACTTCAGGTTGTGAACCAATTCTTTGAACACGCTTCCGCGATGCTCATAACTTTGAAACTGATCGAAGCTCGCGCACGCCGGCGCCAGCAGAACCGTGTCGCCACTTTGCCCTTCGGCATGGCCCACTCGAATCGCTTCCCCGAGCGTGCCGCAATCGAGCAACGGCAGGCCGGGTTCCACCTCTTCCAACTGCCGACGGATAATGCTTGCGGCCTTGCCAATCAGCAGAATGCCGCGCGCCTTGCTCCGCAGGCGACCTGCCAACGCCCGATAGTCACTCTGCTTATCCTTGCCCCCGAGAATCACCCACAACCCACCGTCGAAGGCGTCCAGCGCCTTCTCCGTCGCGTCCACGTTGGTTGCCTTCGAATCATTGTAGTAGCGGACTCCAGCCACCTCGCGCACAAACTCCAACCGATGTTCCACTCCGGGGAAAGTGCGGATCGCGGCTGCAATATCGTCGAGCGACACATTGGCCAACCACGCCGCCGCCGCCGCCGCCATCACATTCTCCACGTTGTGTCGACCCCGCAGCGAGATGGCTTCAATCGGAATCAAAACCTGCTCGTCCACCGTGATCAAGCCGTCTTTTTCGGCGATCGCCCATGGGCCCGGCGCCGTCGCATTGAAGTACACAATCCGAGCCCGGGTCCGCTTGGCCAACTCGCCCGACAACGGGTCCGCCGCATTCAGCACAGCGACGTTCAACCGAGTCTGCAATTCGATCAAGCGGGCCTTCGCGTCGACGTATCGCTCCATCGTTTTATGTCGATCCAAGTGATCCGGCGTGATGTTCAAAATCAGCCCGATGTCGGCCTGAAAACTTTGAATCGTCTCGAGTTGGAAGCTCGACAGTTCCAGCACATTCCACTGGCCGACTCGCGAGTTTTCGACCATCGCCGTTGGCGGCGTGCCGATATTGCCCCCCACCTGCGCGGGCACTTGAGCGTGTTGCAGAATATGGCCGATCAACGCCGTGGTCGTCGTTTTGCCGTTCGAACCGGTAATTCCAATGGTCCGGCCGCGCAACAGCGGCGCCGCAAACTCCAGTTCGCCGGTCACCTGCGCTCCAGCAAAAACCGGCGCTTCCAGCGGAACACCCGGCGACTGAATCACCAGATCGAACGCAGCGCCTACCGCCTCCGCCTGCGGCAAATAGCCCACCCCTAGTTCTGCTACCTCCGCCGCGAATCGGGTCTCCGCTAGCGGCTTCTCGTCGCACACCGTAACCCTCGCCCCCAACTGCAACGCTAAGCGCGCCGCCGCCAGGCCACTCTTGCCCAACCCGACGACGAGGATTTGTTTGCCGACCAGTTCCACCAAAATCTCCGCTACCGCAACTTCAAAGTCGTCAACGCACACAGCGCCATGATCAAACCAAGAATCCAAAACCGAGTGATAATCTTGGTCTCCGTCCAACCAACGATTTCGAAATGATGGTGCAGCGGCGCCATCTTAAAGATCCGTTTCTTGCGCAGTTTGTAGCTGCCCACCTGCAGAACGACGCTCATCAATTCGATGATGTAAACGCCGCCGATGAACACGAGCAGCAACTCTTGCTTGATCAACACCGCGACAGTTCCCAGCGCGCCGCCCAACGCCAGCGAGCCGACGTCGCCCATGAACACTTCGGCCGGATGCGCGTTGAACCACAGGAACCCCAACGAGGCCCCCATCATCGCGCCGCAAAAAACCGTCAGTTCGCTCGCGCCCGGAAGACGGTTCAGGTCCAAGTATTCGGCGAAAGTCCGGTGCCCGCTCATGTACGTCAACATCGTCATGGCGCCGGCGGCGATGATCATCAAGCCAATCGCCAAACCGTCCAGGCCGTCCGTCAGATTCACCGCATTCGATGAGCCCGCCAGCACGACGATGAGAAACAGGAAGAAGAACCCAAACGCCAGCGGATAGGTCCAAGGGTTCCCTAGAAAAGCGGTGATCAGCAGGCTCGGCTTGAACGACTTGAAGAATGGTACATTCATCGCCGGATCGTAGCCCCCGCGCGCGTGTAGGATCAGCAGCATCACGCCGATCACGCAACTGGCAACCACCTGCCAGAAGAATTTTTTGCGCGCCGTGAACCCCATGTTCTGCATCTTCTTCACTTTCGCGTAGTCGTCGAAAAAGCCGATCGTGCCAAAACTCACGAGACCAAACAACGCAATCCAGACGTACGGATTGCGCAGATTGGTCCAGAGCAGCGTCGGTACCACGATCGAGACAATGATCAGCAAGCCGCCCATCGTCGGCGTACCGGCCTTCTTCTGGTGCGCCGTTACCTCAGCCCGGATCTGCTGCCCATACTTGAACTCGCGCAGCCGCCGGATCAACCAGGGGCCCAGGAAAAGCGATAGGAACAGCGCCGTGAGGCTCGCAAACGCCGTGCGAAACGTCACGTACCCGAAGAGGCGGGCGGGACCAAAAACCGGAGAAATTTGTTCGTAGAGTAACCAGTAGAGCATCAGCCGGCCTTATACCTTTCGAGCGCGAGTTCCATCCGCGTGCCGCGGGAGCCTTTGAACAGCAGCAGATCGCCCGGTTCTGTCAAAGAACGAAGCGCCTCACCAGCCTCCTCCGCCGTGGCAAAGTAGAGCGCTTCAGCCCCTCCACTCTTCGCCGCGTCGATCAAATGCGAAGCGTCGCCCTTCACCCCGACCACAAGATCGAAGCGTAGTTCGGCGGCCCGTTCGCCCACCTCCCGGTGCAGCGCCGTCGACCAGTCGCCGAGTTCGAGCATCTCCCCCAGCACCGCAATGCGCCGACGCGCCGGTAGTATCGCGGCATAAGCCAACATGGCCTTCGCGGCGTCCGGGTTGCTGTTGTAGCAATCGTTCAGAATCGTCACTCCCTTATGTTCCTCGCGCTCCCCCCGCATCTTCCCGGGTTCCAGCAGCCTCGCTCGCTCGGCCATCGCCGTCGGCGTCACGCCCATCAAGCTGCCAACCGCAACCGCCGCCGCCACATTCAATACGGAGTGTTTTCCCGCCACAGCTGTTTCAAAAATCGTCTTGCCAATTTGAAAACGCGCTCCAGCTTCCGACATCGTCAGGCTCTCCACGCGGAAGTCGGCCTCGCATTCCAGCCCATACGTTACCGTTTGCCCCGGATGGATTTCACTGAACCGAGCCACGTGCGCGTCATCGGCGTTCAACACAGCAATCCCGTCCGCCGGCAGGCTCTCCACCAACTCCCGCTTGGCCAGCGCAATGGCCTCCCGCGAGCCCAGGTTCTCGATGTGCGCCGTGCCGACGTTGGTCACCACCGCAATCTGAGGCCGCGCCATCGAAGCCAGAAATCGGATCTCGCCCAGGTGATTCATCCCCATTTCGAAGACGTAAACCTGCTCGACCGGGCTCTGCCGCAGAATCGACAGCGGTAGCCCGATATGGTTGTTCAGGTTGCCTTCGTTCTTTCCCACGCGCAACGCACCACCCAACAAAGTCGCAATCGTATCTTTCGTTGTGGTCTTGCCGGCGCTCCCGGTTACCCCAACCACCGTGCCTGTCAGCCGCAGTCGCGCCCGGCGGGCAAGCTCCTGCAACCCCACCAGCGTGTTCCAAACCCGAATACAAGGAATTGCCAAAGCAGCGACTTCCTTCTCGACCAGCACCGCCACCGCTCCATTCGCCGCCGCCTGCTCGACGAACTGATGGCCATCATAAACCTCGCCAGGCAGAGCGATATAAATCGCCTCTCCTGCCAACGTCCGCGAGTCGATACTCCAGTCGCCCACGCTCCCCACCGGGGCCGACGAAGCGCTTCCTGTAGCAGCCACGATTTCGGCAAACGTCATACGCATGACGACACCCCAAAGCCCAACTTCGCTAAGACTTGCCGAGCCACCACCCGGTCGTCAAAATCGATCGTGCGACCCCGCAGAACCTGATAAGTCTCATGCCCCTTTCCCGCCAAAATCACGATATCGCCCGCCCGCGCCCGGCTCATCGCCCGCGCAATCCCGGCCGCCCGATCCGGCTCCACCGCGTGCGGCGTATCGAACCGGCGCAAGCCCACCAGCACGTCGTTCAGAATCGACAGCGGCTCCTCCGACCGCGGATTGTCGCTCGTCAGTACGACATAATCGCTCAACTCCCCCGCCGCCATTCCCATTCGCGGGCGCTTGGTCCGGTCGCGATCCCCCCCACAGCCGAACAAGGTGATCAACTTGCCGCCGCTCAGCAACTGCCGAGCCACCCGCAGCGTATTCCGTAGCGCGTCATCAGTGTGGGCGTAGTCTACGATCACGAGAAACGGCTGGCCCGCGTCGACTCGCTCAAAGCGGCCCGGCACGCCGGGGCAGGACGCAATCCCCGCCAGCATCGTATCCCATTCCAGCCCATAACTCAGCCCGGTTCCCAGGGCGGCCAGGATGTTATAAACGTTGAACTCGCCCACCATCGCCGACCGCACTTCGTACCGGTTGCCGCCGTAGCAAGCCAAAAAGCGCAGTCCCGAATGCGAACTCTCAATCGCCTCCGCCCGCAAGTCGGCCGCCTCGCTCAGCCCATACCGAATCGTCGTCGTAGCCGCGCCAGGATTGATCTGCTGGCCGTAAGCATCATCCGCGTTGATCACCGCAAACGGTGGCCTAAAATCCCCTTCGAACAGCTTCCGCTTCGCCGCAAAATACTCTTCCATCGAGCCATGAAAGTCCAGATGGTCCTGCGTCAGATTCGTGAAGACCGCCGTGTGAAAGTGCAATCCCGCTACCCGCCCTTGGGCCAAAGCATGGGACGAAACCTCCATCGTGGCGTAGCTGCCACCAGCCTCTAAGGTCCTTGCAAAGATCTGAATCAGCTCCAGCGATTCCGGCGTCGTGTTCGCCACCGCCTCCGCCACCCCAGCTACCTCGCACCCAATTGTGCCAATGCGCGCGGTCGTGTGCCCAGCGGCCCGCAACAGCGCGTCTACTAGATAGGTGCAGGTGGTCTTCCCGTTTGTGCCCGTAATACCCGTCAGTCCCAGCCGTTCATCGGGAGCGCCGTAATACCGCTTCGCCGCCGCCGCCAATGCCCGGCGTCCGTGCCCCACCTCGATCCAAGGCATCGTCAACTCTTCCGGGCGCGGAGCCTCGCTTACCACTGCCGTGGCGCCGCTCTGGATGGCCGCATGCGCGAACTTCCGGCCATCCAGAGCGGCACCTACAAACGCAAAAAACAGGTAGCCGTCTCGTACCTGACGCGAGTCATAGGCTAGACCCTGGCAAGGCTGCCCCAGCACCGATTCCTCGCTCACCGACACGATGCCACTAGCGGCGAGGTTCTCTCCAATTGTGTCGCTCACCGCGAAAACACCACGAGAATGCGCCGCGTCTGGTCCAGCACCGCGCCCGGCGGCGGTTGCTGCCGCTTCGCCACGCCAGACCCCACCACGTCCACCCGAAAACCTTCGGCCGCCGACTTGTGCAAAACCGCTCGCAGGGTCATGCCCTTAAAGTTAGGTACCTTGGGCCCGGCCACGACTCGAGAATCCTGTTGCGCAACATTAAACTGACGCTCCAGCTCTTTCTCTTCTTCCTCTTCGTCTTGGGTCTCGGTCTCTTTTGAACTCCGCGCCGGGGCCTGGCTCACGGGCTCCGGCTCCGGGAGGTCCTTCGGCACACCCAAAATCCGCAAAGCGCCCTGGGCCACATCGCGAAACACCGGTCCAGCGACTCCGCCAGCCTTCTTCGTCGTCCGGTTTAAAGTTACCACCACCACGATCTCCGGGTTCGCCACCGGAGCAAAGCCCATGAACGTAGAGTTGTACAAACTCCGATAGCCCTTGCCCTGCTCAAAAATTTTGCCCGTGCCCGTCTTGCCGCCTGACGTGTAGCCCTTCAACTTCGCCGCCTTGCCGGTCCCCTCAAGCACCACCATCTCCATCATCCGGCGCATCATGATCGCCGTCTCCGGCTTAATCCGCCTCTCCGGAACCGCCCCCGGCTCTCTTTCGATAGGCCCGCCGGGAGACTGCCGATGCAAGATCAGCCGTGGCTTCATCAGCGTTCCATTGTTGGCTATGATCGAAGCCGCCTGCGCCAGTTGCAGCGTCGTCGTCATCATCTCGTGGCCAATTGCGATCGATGCAATCGAATCCGGATTCCACTGCCGCGTCGGTCGCATCACACCGCCCGATTCGCCAGGCAAGCCAATGCCCAACGTATCGCCGAACCCGAACAGCTTCATGTAGTGGTAAAGGTTCTCTTTGCCCACCCTCATGCCAATGTTTACCGCGCCGAGATTCGAAGACTTGGCAAGCACCATCTGCATCGGCAATACCCCGTAGGCGTGCTCATCATGAATGTCCCGACCCAGAATCCGCATCACCGTGCCACCGCAAACAATCGGTGTCTCCGGCCGCAGATTCGTCGTCTCTAGCGCCGCCGTAATGGTCATCACCTTGCAAACCGATCCGGGTTCGAAGGGGACCGTCAGCGCATTGTTCAGTCGGCCACTGAACTCGCGCTTGTCCTGGAAACGGACATTCGGATCAAAAGTAGGCCAACTGGCCATCGCCAGGATCTCGCCGGTCTTCACGTGCAGAACCACCAACGAACCAAACGGAATATTCTCCCGCTCCATCGCCTCTCGCAGTGCTTTCTCGGCGATGAACTGGATGCCCTCGTCCAGCGTCAACGTAATGTCCTGCCCCGCCGTTGGCTCGCCTTCGTAGCTCCGGTTGTATCCCCGGCTACGGGAATCCCGATCCACAATCAAATGGCCATCGAGTCCCGCCAAATCCTCTTCCGAGCCAAGCTCCAGACCACCCTCGCCCCGCCCGTCGCCGTTCAACGAACCAACCACATTCGCCGCCAACGTCTGCTTCGGATAGATCCGCTTACCCACCGCTTCCACTGTCACATAGTCCAGCTTGTATGACCGCAGCCGGTCGACCTGCTCCATAGTCGCGTGCTCTTTGATCCGCAGGTAGCCCCGCCGAGCCGTTCTCGCTTCCATGATGCTCGCTTCAAGGTCAGCCACCTTCAACTCCAGCGTCGACGCCAACATGCTGGTCGCAAAGTCGACGTCCGGAATCTGCATCGGATTGATGCTAATCGCATCGACTGGTACGCTCATCGCCAGCTTACCCGCGTCGCGCATCAGGATCTGCCCTCGAAGCGCTACGACTTTTGTCTTCTTCGATTGTTGAGCCTGGGCGCGCTTTGAAAGCTCCTCATGCTCGAAAACCTGGAGCTGCACCAATCGTCCGAAGATAATCAGTCCCCAACCGAGTGCACACCAAGTCACGAAAATCAATCGCTTATGCGATTGCGGCTCTGCCGTCGTCTCCATGTTGCTGTCCATCGTAATAATTCCACTGGAAACCGGGCAAGCGTGTCGTTGGCCTTACTTACTTGTGCAGTAAGCACGCTCGCCCTACTTCCAGGACCTTGCGGCCTTTCCTTCGGGGGAGGAAATTCAGATACAAAAATCGAAAGAATCCGAGGGCGGCTGTTCGCGAACCGAAATTCGCGACGGGGGAATGGGAATGGAAGCCAGCCGCCCCCGGCATGGAAAAACTGTTTCTACTGCTTCGGACTCTGATTCATCGCCAATGCCGTCGACCGATCGACATTGAGGACCACCATCGTCTCCGGAGAAGCCTCGACAAAATTCTGGTCATCCGCCATACGCGCCAGCGTCGCTGGGCTCAACAACTGGGCTTCCATCGCTTCAAGCTGCGCTAATTGCTTTCTCAACCGCGACTGCTCTTCCCGCGAGCGCTCAATTTGATAGCCAGCCAGCTGCCCGTAGGCCGTCGGAACAATCATGCCCACAGCAATTACCGCCGAAAGGCCTGCCACCCCGATCGTCCGCCAACAGGTCGCCGTCGCTTGCTTGTCTTCCGTGCGGATTACGCGATTGTTATCGATCCGCTTGATAAATAAATGAATGTCCTCGTTCGGCATCGCGCGCAATGCGCACGGCTCAGGGCGAGGCGTCATCCGTTCCTTGAAATCGTTTCGTTCCCCGCCCGCAATCAGCGGCAGTACTCGGTTAAATACACTCGCGAAAGTTCCCATTTTCTGTTACCCCCTCGACATTCCCTACTAACTCGATTACACCAATTCCAGTACGCGGAGCGTGGCGCTGCGGCTGGCTGAATTTTCGAATACTTCCCGATCCGTCGGTTTGACGGCATGTTTGGTTAAGAGTCGCGCCCGCCCTTCCTTGTGCAAGCGTTGAAAATACGTCTTTACAATCTTTGCTTCCCCGGAATGAAAAGCAATCACGGCGGCTCGTGCGCCAGGCTTTAACAACTCGGGCAGCGCTTCCATCAGCGCGGTAACCTCGTCCAACTCTTGATTGACAGCCATCCGAAGAGCCATGAACGTCAAAGTAGCCGGGTGTAACTTGTGGCTCGTACGTGGAACCGACCGGGATACAATCTCCGCTAACTGCAGCGAAGAATGAATCGGTCGATTCCTTACGAGTGCTCTGGCTATGACGTAACTCCTCCTTTCTTGGGCTAAGTTGAACAACAAATTCGCCAACTCCCGTTCCGGAAGTTGATTCACTAACTCTGCGGCCGTAAATCCCTGAGAAGCATCCAGCCTCATATCTAAGGGACCGTCCGTCGAGAAGGAAAACCCACGCTGACCCGTTAACTGCACCCGCGATACGCCCAGGTCTGCCGTTAGTCCGTCCAGCTTGCCCACACCCCGCTCCCGCAGCACCCGTGGCGCCTCCGAAAATGCCGTGTGGATAAATTCTATGTTCTGCGGCCCGTCCGCCAAGTTCGCCTTGGCCATCGCCAGCGACTCGGCATCCCGGTCCAGCGCATAAACCATCCCCGGAGCCGCCCGCTCGGCTAACGCCCGGGTATGAGAACCCATGCCGCATGTCAAATCCGCATACACGCCGCCCGAATGGATATTCATCCATTCCATCGTCTCCGGCAGTAGTACAGGGTAGTGCATGCATCTAATTTCGGTTACAGCATCCGCAGGCCATCCGGCCGGGACTGTTGCTTGTTGGTTGCTTCCTCAGCGTCACGCCGACGCTGTTCATAATCCGTCTTCAACATCCCCCGCAAAGTGCCCTGGTGATTCATCATGATCAACTCGGCACCCTTCAGGTTCATCTCCGTCCGCAGTGTCTGGCTCGGGGTGAGCCGATACTCTTTATCGAATCCGGTCATCACGCCATAATGCTGCATCGTGATGCTCCAGTCTTCGTACTCTTCCTCGGACTTCTCCCGGAATGCAGTCGCGTTCTGCTTAAACCAAATCTGCCTCGGAAAAATCTTCAACCAGCCCTTCTCGAAGGTGATGAAAAATTCCTTCTCGTCCAACTTGCCAACGAAGTAGTGCTCCCATTCCCGAGGAATCGCCAAACGACCTTGACCGTCCACCTTGAGAGAAAAACTCCCGGGCGGGGCCTCAAGCTGTTTTTGGCTGAGCTCTTCTTCTGTCACTGCTACACTCTATTCTACGCTTTCTTAGTACTTCCGGGCTACTTTGGAGCCGCTTTGAAGCTACTATTCCCAAAGTTTACGCTGCCTGACGATGCATAGCAAGAGAAATCTTGCGAAAGACGGGCATCATCTTTCTTCGCTAAACTGCTGTCGGCAAACGCTTTACGGAATCATCCGACCTTGCATGGCGAACGAAAGGCGAATTATGGAGGGACCCCACAACGGGTTGTAGTCGAGAGCCTTTCCTACCCCAAGACCGGCTCCCCCCGCTTCCCTTCACCAACTCCATTTTGCTACCCTGAGCAGGTGCACTCGCCCATCAGCCTCTATGACATGGAACCGGGTCCCGATTGCCCCGAAATTTGTCGCGCCATTGTGGAAATCCCCAAAAACTCCGCGAACAAAATTGAGTACGACGGCAAACTTGGGATTTTCCGGCTCGATCGCGCTCTCTATTCGCCCATGCATTACCCCGGCGACTACGGCTTCATCCCCGGCACCTTAGCCGAGGACAACGACCCCATGGACGTCCTCGTTCTCGTCCAGGAGCCCAGTTTTACCGGTTGCTTGATCGAAGTGCGGCCCGTCGGAGTGCTCAACATGGTGGACGCCAACGAAGGCGACCAGAAAATCCTAGCCGTCCCCACCAGAAATCCCCGCTACGATCAGATCCATACGATGGACCAGATCTTCCCTCACGTCCGCCGGGAGATCGAGCACTTTTTCTCGATCTACAAAGAACTCCAAGGCTCCATGCCCAAAATGGACGGCTGGGGAGGCCCCATTGAGGCCCGCAAGGCCATCATCGAAAGCCGCACTCGATACCTTGAAGGGAAGAAGGCCGCCGCCGCGGCAGCACCCCAGGCTGAATAGCAGTCATGGCCGAATGCCGCCGATATTTTGTCCGCGGCCAAGTGCAGGGAGTCGGCTTCCGAAATTTCGTCCAACGCGAGGCCGTCTCCCGAGGCCTCAGAGGTTGGGTCCGAAATCTCGACGACGGTCGGGTCGAAGCTCTTGCCGAAGGCCCGTTCGATGTCCTGGCTGATTTCGAGGGTCGACTCCACCAAGGGCCCCGCTGGAGCCAAGTCCGCGGCGTCGAAGTCTTGCAGGAACCCGAAACCGACGCGCCCCTCGGCACCCCGCCCGTGTTCGCCATTCTTTAGGGCATCAGGCAAAGCCTCGTCTCTACAAATCAAACGGGATGGCTACTTCGGCGTAACTTCCAGGTGTGGCCGCGTTCACCGCCGCGGTGATTTCTGTCAACCGCTTGTTCACAAGACCCCACCGGAGTTGAGTCAAAACGACGACTGCGATCCTGTGATCTTTCAGGTTCTGCTGGTATCGAAAATTCTTGTCCGCCGTCAGCAAGACGTCGAAACCCGCTAGCTCCGCGGCGGTTAGCAGGTCGCCGTTCTTCAGCGTCGCCCACCCGCACTCTCTCGCTTCGATAACGGCGTGATTGGCCAGTGCGCGGACAAGTCCGCGCGGCGCGTTGTTGTCCAGCAAAATCAGCACGAGAGCCTAAAAGCTAGGTTCCTTATCGAGACTGGCGGAAGCGAACGCGAGCACGGCTTTGATCTCTTCTAGAGAAACGGGGTACTGCTCCATAATCTCATCGAACGACATGCCGTCTTCAAGGTTCTCAAAAACGACCTTCACCGGCGTGCGAGAATCGCGAAACGTCCAAGCGCCGCTCACCCTGCCGGGAACGCTTTCCACCGCGGGACATTGCGACCAATCTAGAACTGCCATAGCCTAAACTCCTTAGCTCTATATTACTCTCGCTCAGAGAGGCCTAAGCACGCCAACTTGCCACGTACGCAATCGCCGAAGTTCGAGGCGAGCGCGGGGACAATCACTTTTCGGGTCGTGATAATCTGGAAATATGAAGTTAGAGCGATACCCGTCTTAATGGAGGCGTTCTGGAAACCCGAACTACCGGCCCCGTATTGGGCGGACGGCAAACTACGTTTGTCCCAGCTCAGGGCCCAGTCCATGCACGCGCTTGTCGTCGATCTCGCCGAGGCTCTCTCCCCCTTCCTCTCTCCCAACATTGCTCCTGATCTCTTCAGACGTCGCGGATGTGCCCTCTGTTAAGTCAAGACTTGCTATAGTTGCCAAGATCGACAATTTTGGCAGAGTTCTGGTTCCGCTCAAATTGAGAACGGAAATGGGACTGCTGCCGGGTACGGATGTCGTGTTTACTCTGGATGAAGCATCAAATCGCGTCGAGATCAGTTCCCGTCAATTGGCGCTCCGCAAGGCGCAGCAGCTACTGGCTAAATATAAGAATCCGGGCGAAGTCTGGTCGGAAGAGGAAATCGAAGAACGGCGACTCGAGGCCGCACGTGAGCGCGACCTATAGCCACATTCTGGACACTTCTGCACTTCTGGCCGCTCTTCTGAATGAGCCGGGCAGCGAGCAGGTTCTCGCAGTGCTAGAGCGATACCCGCCTTAATGGAGGCGTTCTGGAAACCCGAACTATCGGCCCCGTATTGGGCGGACTGCAAACTACGTTTGTCCCAGCTCAGGGCCCCGTCAATGCTTGCGCTTGTCGTCGATCTCGCCGAGGCTCTCTCCCCCTTCCTCTCTCCCGACATTGCTCCTGATCTATTCAGACGTCGCGGATATGCCCTCTGTTAAGTCAAGACTTGCTATAACCGAACCCGGCCCGCCGCCAGCACCGC
>JANXMS010000552.1 GCA_025354525.1 Acidobacteriota bacterium | reverse complement strand
GGCGAGATCGACGACAAGCGCATGCATTGACGGGGCCCTGAGCTGGGACAAACGTAGTTTGCAGTCCGCCCAATACGGGGCCGGTAGTTCGGGTTTCCAGAACGCCTCCATTAAGGCGGGTATCGCTCTAGGCCGTTCGTGCTGCGCGAAGCCGGTGGTATTGAGATTGCCGGAGCGACTGACGCGGATGCTGACGGTGAGGGGGGGGCCGGCCTGGACGGCGGCGATGCTGTTCAGTAGGTATTCGTTGGGACTTAAAGCCTCTGCAGGCTCAAAGAAAACAGCTTCCCGCAGTGTCTTCGACGGGCCGATCATCACGAAACAAAACCTTCTTCTTCGGGGCGTATGGTCCCTGAAAGAACGACTCGGCGTCACTGGCATCGTCAGCGTACCCGATCGCAACGCCCGCCCGGCTCCGTTGAGGAAGATCTTATTGCCGCGCCCTCCGACTACGCCGGGTTGGAGGAGCTCGAGTTGTTCAAAGGAGCGCCCATCGAGAGGCGGGTCGCGCATTCGCTTTTGGTCGACGAGGCCGCTTTAAGGAACCGGAGACGAGGCTGACGGTGGAGACTTGGGCTTCGACGACGACTTTGGGCGGTAGACAGGAGGAGGAAGAAGAGAATGATGCGGGAGGCTGGTGGGCACCTGGATGGGAGGGTCCGCGGCAGGACTGGGCAAAGCGCGGAGCGAGCAGGTTACGGGCGGCTGGCTTGGATGATCTCGGGGTAGCTCCGCAGCCGTCCGGCTTTCCAACCGGAGAGGAACGATTCGAGGGGTTGGGTGAGTTGGTCGCTGTAGGTATTGCCACGGGCGTAGGGCCCCATGCCGCTGCGAATGATCAGTGAATCCGGGGTAGAGGGGAAGGACTGGAGATTGGTGACGAACTGGACGAGTTCCCTGCCCCGATAGAGATACTGTTCGACGTTGGAGGTGTAGATGGCAGCGACGGTGAGTTTTTCCTGACGAATGAAGTCAGCGATGGCCCGGAGGGACTTTTCGCCGGCCAGATTGGCGACCACCGGGACGATGCGATTCTCTCGGTGCATGAGTTGGACGTAGCGGAAGTCTTCTTCGCGGGCGAGATAGCTCGCCAGTTTTCCAGCGGCATCGGTGGCCAGAACTAAATTACGCAGACGGGGATAGTAGGGGCGAGGTTCGCGGCCGTGGGTGTTGAAGCGGAGATCGAGGCCGTCGGCGATGAACCGTTTGTGGAAGCCGGCGATGGTCATACGGTCGTCGGAGGAGAGGGGAATGCCCGGATCCTTAAGCGGACCGATGGAAGAAGCGCGCGGCGCTTTGTCGAGATATTTGACGAGTTCGGGTAGGGGCCGCTCGTCCCAGTCAGAGAGATCTTCCGGAGTCGTTTTGCCGAGGAGGAGGCAGAGGTATTCGAGGCGATTGCGGGACTGGGCAAAGAGGCTGCGGAACAGGAGATGTTCCAGAAGATTGCCTCGGCGAACGTCGACCAGGAAGGCGAACTGGGGGCGGATTTGGGCGATGTAAGAGTAGTTTTGATCGGGACCAACGCCGAGGTAGACGCCGCCGCGAGGGAGGGCGCGGAGGCGTTCGGCAATGGTTAGAAACGTCGATTCGTTGGAGATGAGATTGTCGGTGTCGAAGTAGCCTTCGGGCTCGGAGAGCTCGGCGATGAGGGTGGAAAATTCGGTGGGGTTGAGGGAGCGTGCGGAGGAGATGCAGGAAAGGAGAAAGCAGAGGAGGGTAGCCAAGCGCCGCATGACCTATTATCGTAGTTGAAAATGAAAATACTAACGGCATTGTTTGTGAGCTCGATGATTTGGGCGGCGGAACCGCCATTCGGTTTCCGGGATTTGTTCAACGGGAAGGATTTGACGGGTTGGGTGAGTGTGAATACGGCACCCGACACATGGACCGTCGAGAACGGGGAGTTGATCTGTAAGGGGCTGCCGATTGGGGTGATGCGCAGCGACCGGATGTATGAGAATTTCGTACTGCACATTGAATGGATGCACACCGAGGCGGGGGGGAATAGTGGGGTATTTGTGTGGAGCGGGGCACGGCCGGGGGATCGGAACCGACTGCCGGACGGGGTGGAGGTGCAGATGTTGGAGCTTGACTGGGTGAAGCTGAATACGAAAGACGGGGTGGCTCCGCCGGAGTCGTATGTAAGTGGGGAGTTGTTTGGAGTAGGCGGGGTGACAACGGAGCCGGACACGGCGCGGGGGACTCGGAGCCGGTCGGTGGAGATGCGTTGTTTACCGAGGGGGCAGTGGAATACTTACGATGTTGTCGCGGTGGACGGGGTGATAAAGCTGGCGATCAATGGGAAGTTTGTGAACGGGATTGCGAAGTCTTCGCAGAAGAAGGGGTATTTGTGTTTAGAGAGCGAAGGGGCGAAGATCCGGTTTCGGAACATTCGGATTATGGAACTGCCGCCGGGGGTTACGACGCCGGCGCAGAGTGCGGTAACGCTGCCGTAAGCAGGACGCGGAGGCTGTGTAGCGAGAGGGGCTTGGGCGCATAGCCGTCCATGCCGGATTCGAGACAGCGGCGACTGGTGTCGGCGTCGGTGCTGGCACTGACGCCGTAGATGGGGATACGTTGGCCGGGCAGGGCGCGAATGCGCTGAGCGGATTCGTAGCCATCCATGACGGGCATCTGGCAATCCATCAGGATTAGGCTATAGCGGGAGACGCTGCATTTTTCGAGAGCAATGCGACCGTTCTCTGCGAATTCGACGACGCAGCCAAGGCGACTAAGCATGGCACCGGCGACTTTACGATTGATGGGGTTGTCGTCGACGACGAGGACGGGGAGTGAATTGGAGGGAACGGGATCGAGGTTGGGAGGCGTCGGGGGGGCTTCTGCCGTCAGCAGGCGTCGGAGGGCGGAGGGGGTGACGGGCCAGGAGACGGTGGCGGGATAGAGAGCGCGGACGGCTTCGGGAACGAGGCGGAGCGAACTGAGGGTGCCGAGGAGGAGGGTGGAGCCGGCTCCATTGGCGCTAGCCCAAGTGGCGAGAGCCAGGAGGTCAGAGGTGGCGGCGGGATCGACGGCGAACCACCATCCTGGGCGTGGGAGAGGGGATTGTTGGGCCGAGATCGCATCAGGGAATTGGAAAAGCTCCCAGCCGAGATGTTGGAGGTAGCTCGAGAAGAGCATGGCGTTGGCGGAATTGTGGGCGACGAGGACCATCTGACCACGAGATGAGGTAGCCAGGTCGGAGAGCCAAACGCTACTATTCTGGGCGCAGCGAAAGGGGAGGCGGAGGAAGAACTGGGAGCCAAGACCAAGCGTGCTTTCGAGGCGAATGGTGCCTTTCATGTTGTCGACGACGAGGGAGCGGACGATGGCCAAGCCGAGGCCGACGCCACCATGGCGACGGGCATCGGAG
Source organism: Acidobacteriota bacterium (assembly GCA_025354525.1). Taxonomy (GTDB): domain Bacteria; phylum Acidobacteriota; class Terriglobia; order Bryobacterales; family Bryobacteraceae. The sequence goes on along the minus strand of JANXMS010000552.1, from coordinate 9,489 downwards.
GAGTCGACTTGCGCGAAGGGCTCAAATATAGTGGTTTGCTGCGCGGGCGGTATGCCGATGCCGGAGTCGGTGACCGTGATTTCGAGTTGTTTCGAGAAGCGGATGGCGAGTCGGACAAAGCCAGCGTCGGTGAATTTGATGGCGTTGGCAAGGAGATTGATGAGGACCTGGCGGAGGCGGGTGGGGTCGCCGAAGAGTTGAGAGGGGACGGTGGGACCGACATCAATGAGGAAATCGAGACCTTTGGCTTCGGCCTGCAGCGAGAGGGTAGCGACGACTTCGTCAAGGAGGGGGGCGAGGACAAAGGGATCGGCCAGCGCGACGGGGGATTCGCTGCGGAGTTTTGAGTAATCCATTATGCCGGAGAGAACGGTGAGGAGGGAGGTTGTAGCGCGGCCAATATCTTCGACGAAACGGCGCTGTTCGACTTGGAGGGGGGATTCGAGGAGGAGGTCCATGTAGCCGAGGGCGGCGTTCATGGGGGTGCGGATTTCGTGGCTCATCATGCTGAAGAACTCTTCTTTGGCGCGAGCGGCTTGGAGGGCCTGAAGACGGGCGGAACGAAGACGGAGGAGGTTCCAAGCGAGGAGACCGAGGAGAAGGGGAACGATGGCGGCGAGGGCAAGGACCGTAGGGGTCCAGGGGGACGGGAGGGAGAAGGAATCGGGCGAGAGGGGGTTTTGCTCGTGTTTTCTGGCAATGGCACCGAGAGAGCCATCGGTGGCCATCTGGCGGAGGCGAGCGCGGAAACGGTCGGCGAGGGCGGATTGGGCGGGTGGGCTGGCGATGACGAGACACATCTCGATATCGTTTTGCGGCAGGAGGCGAAGAGAGATTTGCGCGCAAGGGGGAGGACGGGCAAAGAGCAAGGGGACGAGGGCGGGTTGGGTGAAGAGAGCGGCGGAAGCGGTACCCTGGCAGACGGCGGAGAGCCGATCCGGGCCAGACCGAAGTTCTCGGAATTGGAGGCCGGGGAGAAGAGAAGCGAGTGGGCCGGGAGGGGGCGGCGAAGCGGAGTACAGGACGGAGCGGTTGCGAAGGTCGGAGGAGGAATGGAGAGGGCTATCGGTGCGAACGACGTAGTAGGTGGGGACGATCCACCAGGGCTCGGTGAGATACATGCGAAGTCGACGATCTGTAGAGGGAAAGACACCGGCGATGAGGTCGAACTTTCCGGAGGCTATAGCATCGTCGGCGGAGGAGTTGAAAAAAATCCAAGTAACTTCTACGCCCTCTCGACGCGCGGCTTCTTTGTAGGCGTCAACGTAAAAACCGGAGAGGGTGCCATCGGGGAGGCGGTACGCATCGGGCACTGCGAGGGCGGAACCGATACGGACCGGCTTGCTTTGGGGCCAAAGCAAGCTAGCGGGCGTTGCAAGAGCAATAAGAGCAAGAAGGAGTCGATTGCACATCATGTGCCTACTGAAGCGAGGCAGCGCGGACTTTTCCACTATAGCGCGAACGTACTTAATTAGCGGGTTTCGGGACCTTTCGCCTCCAAACTTGGGCCAATTTCCTCGCGTTTTTGGAATTTGCGCTGCGGAGGGCCCCCGAAATCATGCTAAAGGCTCGCAGGGCGCTACGGAAACCATTGATTCTATTGAGAGGGAGGCCGCTAATCAAGTACGCGCGAACTAAGACTTAGTGACTCGGCGTAAGGTGAACAGTTCCGGACTTACAGAGCCGTTGGCAAGTTTTTTCCAGTCATCATCGTAACGGAGGAGTTTGCCGGAGACGTGATTAGAGCTTTCGCTGGCGAGAAAAGTGGCCAGCTTGAGCTGTTTTTCAAGGGAGACACCGCCGGTCATGCGGACTTGACGGGCGTCATCAATTTCCTTCCAACCGGCGCGTTCCTCGCCGGCGGCGAGAATTTCGTCGGTCATGTTCGTGTAAGTGCCTCCCGGGGAGAGGCAATTGGCTTGGACGTTGTGTTCAGCGTATTCGGTGGCGATGGTTTCGACGAAGCGAACGATGGCGGATTTGGAGGCGGCGTAAGCGGAGAAATGAGGCCGAGGAGAGAGGGAGCCGCCGCCGCTGAGGACGATGATTTTGCCGGCGCGGCGCTGCACCATTTCCGGAAGGACGGCGCGGCAGGCGTGCATGACGCCGAAGACGTTGGTTTCGAAGGTTTCGCGCCAAGCGCGGGTATCGGCGTCGTGCATGAGGCCGATGGGCCCTTGGACGCCGGCGGCGGCAATGAGGACGTCGGTGCCTCCGAAGCTGGCACGCATGCGTTCGGCGGCCATGATCATGCGGTCGAGTTCTCGAACATCTCCGGGTAGACGCAGCGAGACACCGCCGGCGTGCTGGATTTCGAGATGGGTGAGATCGATTTCGGCTTTGGTGCGGGCGACGAGACCGACGGTGGCACCATTGGCGGCGAGACCGATGGCGAGTCGTTTTCCAATGCCTCGACCGGCCCCGGTGATGAGAATGCGTTTTCCTTGCAAGTTAAGAGCTCAATCGGAGGGTATCATAACGAACCCAGAGCCGGAGGCCGCGCTAAGGGGCGGATTTTCGGCTGCGTTTGACGGCGTACATAGCTTCGTCGGCGCGACGGAGGAGAGCGGCAGCGTCTTCTTCAGCCCGAAGTTCGACGACGCCGATGGAGGCGCGGATGGGTACGGGGACGTTGCGGCCGTTGAGAGAAACTTCGTGGCGTCGTTCGAGACGTTGCAGAATTTGGGTACCGCGGCGTAAGGCACCATCGAATGGGCAATGGAGGAGGACGACAAACTCATCGCCGCCAAGTCGAGCGGCGAGATCTTGCGGGCGAATCTCATCTCGAAGCGCTCGGGCGAAATGGCAGAGCACTTGGTCGCCGGCCTCGTGGCCGAGGCGGTCATTGATGCCCTTAAAGCCATCAAGGTCAAATAGGAGAAGCGAAACCTTTGAAGAAGAGGCAAGGGAGGCGGACAGTGCGGTCTCAAACGCCCGGCGGTTGGCGATGCCGGTGAGCGGGTCGGTGGCGGCGAGCGCTTCGAGTTCGGCGACGCGGCCTTCGAAGTTGGCCATCTCGGTGGTAAGCAAGGAGGTGGAACGGTCGTGGTCGGCGACGATTTGAGAGACGTAGGCACGCAGGTCGCCCATGTGGCGAGAGAGGCCTTCGCGGAGGGTTTCCAAGTTGGGGGCGGCAGATAGTACTTCGAGATTTTGACTCAGGTGTTCGAAGCTGGCGGTGGAGGCATGGGCTTGGCCTCTTGAGTCCTCGGCGGCCCGAGCGAGAATGGCGATGAGTTCTCGGACCATGGCAAGGTCGTGAGCGCGAGAGGCCTCGGCATCCTGCGCGAAGGCCTGAAGCGTGGCCGACCAAGGGCCGGTGGTGACCGCAATGTCCGACGGAGAGGCATCGACCTGTAAGAGGATTTGGCGAACCGCCGACTGCTGCGCTTGTCCGGCGCGGGGGAAGAGAGGAAAGATGTGGAGCTGCGTGTTTTTGATCGCTTGGCGATAGGCATCGATAGCGTCTTGAGTCGGCTTCTGCTGGAGTTGCTCCCGAACGGCGAGTTGGTCGAGGAAATCCTTGATGGAAATCATGGTGGAGGGAAGACTTATCGTCCACGACGGCGAGAATTTGAGTCTATACTGAAGAGTTGAGAGGCGAATGAGCAAAGAAGACAGTATTGAAGTTACGGGTACCGTAGTTGAGAAATTCCCGAGCGGTTTGTTTAGTGTCCAATTGGACCAAGAGAAGACAATTTTGGCCCATTTGGCGGGCAAATTGCGGCGAAACCGGATCCGCGTGTTGGCCGGGGATCGAGTGACGCTTGAGATGTCTCCCTATGATTTAACCAAAGGTCGGATTACGTACCGGCACAAGTAGAGCGTTTGATCGATGCCCGTCCGAGTCCTTTTTCTATTCGGAACCCGTCCGGAGGCGATTAAGCTGTGCCCGGTGGTGTTGCATCTGCGGAGTCAGCCGGAGAGGTTTGACGTGCGGGTGTGCGTTACGGCGCAGCATCGGGCGATGCTCGATCAGGTGCTGGGAGCGTTCGGCGTGAAGCCGGACTACGACCTGAACCTGATGCAGCCGGGACAGACGCTGTTCCAATCGACTTCGCGGATGATGGCGGCGCTGGAGCCGGTGCTTATAGGTACGGACGGCTGGAAGCCAGAAGTGGCGATGGTGCAGGGCGACACGACGACCACTTTATGCGGAGCGTTGGCGGCCTTTTACGCGCGGGTACCGGTGGGCCACATCGAAGCCGGGTTGCGGACAGGGGACTTAGCACAGCCGTTTCCGGAGGAGTTGAACCGGGTTTTGACGGGGCGCATGGCCAACCTGCATTTTGCTGCGACGGCGTGGGCGGCGGAGAATTTGCGGAAAGAGGGCGTGGCGGAAGAGCGGATTTGGGTGACCGGAAATACGGGGATTGACGCGGTTTTGCTCGTGAGGGCGGGGTTGGAGGAAGGGCGGTTGCAATCCGGGATGGATTGGAGCCACCTAGACCCGGGGAAGAAGCTGATTTTGGTGACGGCGCACCGGCGGGAGAGCTTTGGGGCTGGTTTTGAGCGGATTTGCCAGGCTTTGAGAGAGTTGGCGGAGCGGCCGGACGTGGAAATTGTCTATCCGGTGCACCCGAACCCCAATGTGGTTGAGACCGTGAACCGGACGTTAGCGGGCCGGGCGAATGTCCATTTGATCGCGCCTCTAGATTACGTTCCGTTCATCGACTTGATGCGGCGGGCCTACTTGCTGATCACCGATTCGGGGGGGGTGCAGGAGGAGGGGCCGTCGTTAGGGAAGCCGATATTGGTGCTGCGGGACAAGACGGAGAGGCCGGAAGCGGTGGCGGCGGGAACCGTAAAGCTGGTGGGAACGGACCGGGAAAAGATTGTGGCGGAGGCGAATTTGCTGCTGAATTCGCCAAAAATGAGGGAGTCGATGGCAGTCGTTCACAACCCATATGGCGATGGGCACGCAAGTGAGCGTATTTCGGCGGCAACTCTCTCATTCTTCAGGAAATAAAGTTTTCACTTTGTTTCGCAAAGTGCCGTTTTCGAGGGGTATCCCGAGCCGATTATTTGGTGGGAGGGGGATATACTCCGAGGCGTGAAGATCATACTGCCAGCCCGAAACAAAAAGACCACTCTGAATCCTCGTGGTGCCCAGATGGCGGCACAATTAGCTGAACGCGTTGTCGGTCAGCCGGAAAGTTTGGACGCAATCATTCCTTACGTGCAGATGTACCAGGCGGGTCTATCGCCGGAGGGTCGCCCGATCGGCATCTTTCTGCTGCTTGGGCCGACCGGGACGGGGAAGACACGAACGGTGGAAGCGTTGGCCGAAGTATTGCACGGCAGCGCCAAGAATGTGCTTCGCGTCGACTGCGGAGAGTATCAGATGGAGCATGAGGTGGCGAAGCTGATTGGCGCGCCGCCGGGATACTTGGGACATCGGGAGACGCAGCCGGCGTTTACGCAGGTGAAATTGAACGCGGTGATGAGCGAGCGGAACAACATTTCGATTGTGTTGTTTGACGAAATCGAGAAGGCGGCCGGGTCGCTGCAGCGGTTGTTGTTGGGGGTGCTCGACAAGGGTAGCCTGCGGCTGGGGGACAACTCGACGGTTAGCTTTGAGCGTTCGTTGATATTTTTGACGAGCAACTTAGGGGCACGCGAGATGGCGCGAGAGTTGCGGCCGGAGTTTGGATTCGAGGCGGGCAAGGTCCGCTGTATCGATGATGGAAAGGGCGAAGGGAAGCGTTTGGAGGCGGTGGCGGTAGCGGCGGTAAAGCGAAAGTTTGCCCCCGAGTTTGTGAATCGGATTGACTTGATGCTGACTTATCAGGCGTTGAATGCAGCGGCGTTGGAGCGGATTTTGGATATGCAGGTGACCAGTTTGCAGGAGCACCTGGATCGGCGGTTGGGCGAGCGGAGTTTTACGATTGAAGTGCCGAAACGGAGTCGCCAGTTTTTGCTCAAGCACGGAACGAGCGTTGAATATGGCGCGCGGGAGTTGAAGCGGACCATGCATCGGTTCGTGATGCAACCGCTGGCGGCGTTGGTGGCGGAGGGAGCGATAGCGCCGGATTCGACGATTCGGTTTGAGTTGAGTTCGAGCGGAAAACGGCTGGACGTCGTTCCAACGCGGCTGGCGGCCTAGCGGGGAAGGAGAAGGCCGGTACCGATTTGGCCGTGGAGGTTCTCAGCGGGTTGGGGGGCGTCGCCGCCGCCGTACCAGATGCGAAGGGAGCCATCGGGTTGGAGGAGGAGTTCGGGGTCGCAGACGACGGCGGCGTTCCAGGGGGCGGATCCGGCGATGAGGGCTCGCTCGCTGGTCCGCTGCCAATGGACGCCGTCGGAGGAGGAGGCGAGGCCGATCTTACGGCGTTCCTGGCGGTCCCGGCCGGTATAGAGCATCCACCAGCGGCCGTGGGAGGTCCAGAGAGCGGGTTCGCCGAGGCCGAGTTCGTCGAAAGCACCGGGGTTGCCGAGTTCGAGGACGGGGTTGGAGCGGAGTTTCGAGAACGTGTGGCCTCCATCGGCTGAGACGGCGAGGCCGAGGCGTTGGCGGCGGGCGCGGTCTTGTCCGAGGAAGTAGAGGTAGAACTTGCCGTCGGCGGCGATGAGGTAGGGATCGGCGACGCCGCGTTCGTCCCAGGCCCCGCGGGGGCCGACGGGGAGAACGGGGCCGTGTTTGGTCCACTGAAGGCCGTCAGGGCTGGTAGCGAGCGAGATTTGGGGTGGGTTTCCGGACTGGTACCAATGGAAGAATTGGCCATTCTGATGGAGCGTGGAGCCGTTGGCAGCGATGTAGTTCCCTTCCCCGAGGTTAGCTTGGGGAGCGAGGATGGGTTTAGCGGAGCGGATCCATTCGATTCCGTTGTCGCTGTGAGCGAGTCCGGTGCGCCACTGGCGGCCATCCCAGCCGGAGTAGAAATTCCAGAGGCGGCCTTGAACGGAAACGATGGAGGGGTTGAGGGTATCGACGCTATCGAAGGCTCCGACGGTACCGAGAGGGAGGACGGGGGCACCATGATCTTGCCAAGTCCAGGTGACGGGTCGATCAGGGCCGACGGGCGGCGGGAGGGTGAAATCGGCGTAGCGGCCGCAGCCAGCTAGGAGGAGGAGGGGGAGGAGCGAAAGGCCGAGCCTCATAACGGGATGCGGATTTTGAGGGAGGCACCTTTTCCGGGTTGCGAATCGAGCATCATTTCGCCGCCGATGATGCGAATGCGACGGCGGATGGAGATAGGCCCCAAGCGCAGCAGGTCGAGTTCATTAAGGGTGTAGGCTCCACTGAACGGGAAGCCGGTCCCATCGTCTTCGATCGAAAGTTCGAACATGTCGTCTTCTCGACCGACGCCAACGGTGACGCGGGAAGCTTTAGAGTGCTTCTGTACGTTATGAAGCGCTTCTCGGACCACTTGTACGATTTCGAGTGATGTTTGGGAGTCGGGGGTGGCTCGGGTGTTGCCGCCGACAAAGCTCGCCGAGATTCCGTTTTCCTTTCCGAAGCCTTCGACCAGTTTGCGGAGCGAGGGGACGAGGCCGGCGCCATCGACTTCGACGGGACGCATGCCGCGGACGAAAGCGCGGAGTTCAGCCGACTGCATCCGAGTCAGTTCCTGGAGTTGGAGCAGCTCTTCCATGGCCAGCTTGGGATCGCGCTCGAGAATTTTGCGGACCACTTCGAGGCGCATTTGCAGGCCGACGAAGCTTTGTAGGGGGCCATCGTGAAAATCCGCGGCAATCCGCTGGCGTTCGGCCTCGCGGGCGTGTTCGGCTTCCGAGCGGAACATGATGGACTGTTTAGCGGCGGCGGAGAGCCGGTCTTGCAACGCTTTTTTCTGGAGGGCCATGATGATGACGGCCATGCCGGAAAGGAGCAAGGACGGCGAGAGGACAACGATTTCAGTGGGCCGGGCGACGTAGAAGAAAGCCAAAGTGACGGCTATAACGATGATGACTTCGCGGGTTGTGTGGAGGAGGGCGGCGGCGAGTAGGACGTAGAGATAGAAGAGCGAGGTCATCCCGGCGGAGTATTCGAGCGGGAGTCCGGCGCAGATGAGCAGGAAAACCGCATCGACGAGTAAGCTGAAAAGGGGATAGTTTCGATCAACCTTGCGCCAGAAGATGGACGAGACCGCGTAGATGGTGAAGGCGGCCCAGAGGATGGCGAAGTTTCGGGTATTGGGATTGGCGGCGGCGAAGGATAAGCCAAGGCAAAGGACGCCGAGTACGGCTCGGAACACGGCTAGGCTTCGGCGCCAATTGAGGGCTAGCGAGACGCGTTCAGCCGCAAAGGGCTTTTCGACAGGGGGAGATGCCACGGGGAGAATTTCGTCGGCTTACGGACGCCGATACAAGTATAACGTGTGGCTTCGCCCCTCGCCGTCGTCGTCGATGGTCACCTCTTTTTCGGGCGTCCAACCGCCGACGGTGAAATCGTGCGCGACGATGCGGGCTCCTTTTTTAAGCTGTTTTTCGAGAAGAGGACGGACTTTTTCGTTCGAGACGGGGAGTAGGTAGACGGTGATGACGTCGGCGGAGGTGTAGTCCTGTTCGAGTAAGTCACCGTGAATGATTTTGGCCCGGTCGGCGAGGCCGAGGCGTTTGATGCGATCGGAGCTTTGTTGATACAGATCTTTGTCGAACTCGACGCCGACGGCATTAGCGCCGAATTTTTCGGCGGCGATGATGACGATACGACCGTCGCCGCTGCCGAGATCGAACACCTTCTCCCCCTTCTTTACGTTGGCAAATTGGAGCATCTTTTCGACGATCAATTCCGGCGTGGGGTAGTAGGGAGCGAGCTTCGGAGTTTTCTTTTCTGGCGGCGTTTGGCCGAGGAGAAGCAAGGGGACGAGAAAGAGAAGGTAGCGCATGAGAGATTCCTTACGGCTCGATGTGTAGACGCACTCGATTGCTCAAAACGTTGCCGGCTTCGACAACAAATTCCGCCGGGCCGCGATTGACGATGGCAGGGACGCGAACTTCTACGAGATAAAAGCCGACGTAGCCCGGCGCAAGCGTTGCACGAAGGACCTCTAGCGGAGTGCCATCGAGAAAGGCTTTGACGTCGGCGACGACGCGGGGTTGGTTTTCGAGGGGAGCAGGTTGTCCGGCGGGGAAGTCGGGAGTGACGCGACCGAGTCCGCTGAGCAGGATCTGGACGGCGGATCCTGCGCGGGCCGGATTTTGGGAGTCGAGGAGCACGCCGGTTTCTCCGTCGAGAGCGAGCGGGGAGCCATCGGGGTCGATGAAGATGGCGGGGGAAGAAGGCTGGAGGGGGAGGCCGAGAGAGATGCGTTGATTGGCGGCCAGAAAAGAGAGGGAGACGCCTGTTCCGGTCAGATCGTAGGGCAGTTGGATATGGGTTTCGGTGGCGGTTGAGGGTAGAACGGAGGCGAGGCGATTGCCCGTGCGGACTTCGGAGACGCGAGCGCCGAGGATGCTGAGGAGTGCTCCCGGGGCGGCCGGGCGGATGGCGTAGTCGGCGGAATCGCCGAAGTAGGCGGCGGTGAGGATGGTGCCGGGGGCGGT
>JANXMS010000535.1 GCA_025354525.1 Acidobacteriota bacterium | reverse complement strand
ATTTCGCCGAAGAAGACTTCTTGTTCCTTGATGTCGCGGACGGATTTCGAGCCGGTGTCGGGGTCCTTGTCGAAGACGGTGAGTCGGATGGTGACTTTGAGGGGCGCGGCGTAGGTCATCGAGCGCTCTTCGCACTCGGGGACGTCGTACTTCAGTTGGAGGCCGACGGGGTCTCCGCAGCGGTTACAGAACGTGACCACGTTTTTGTTGAAGGTTCCGCACTTGTCGCAAAGTACGTCGCCGGGGTGGAACGGATCCGTTTTGATAATCGACCCGCAAGAGCGGCAAGTGGAGCGGAGATTGTGCAGACCTTTGAGGTTGCTGCATTTGCATTCCCAGTTTCCAATCGAATAGTCGACGAAGTCGAGTTGGGACAGGCCGCGGAAGTCCGAAATGGGGAAGACGCTGGCGAAGACGGACTGGAGACCGGAGTCGTCGCGTTCCGTGGGGAGCAAGTCCATTTGCAGGAAGCGCTCGTAGCTTTGTTTTTGGACTTCGATGAGGTTCGGGATGGGTACCGAAGTCTTAATTTTGGAAAAGTCCAACCGTTGGCGCTGGGTAACGTTCGCAGGGCTACTCATGATTCACTCCTAAAAGACATGCACAAAAAGAGGCAAGCGGCAAAGCGTCGGGTGCTAGAGCCGCGGGTTTAAAGCAAGTTTGTCGGGTACAGACGGGGCGGAAATACAGCAGATGAGCGCATAGAGGGGCTCTCTGGGAGGAAGGCAAAAGGATGCTTGGCGGTCGTGGAGACGACTGCGAGATAAGCAGCGGAAGGAAAGATTCACAGTTGGGATGTCCGGACCCGACTCCGGATGTCTCCCAAGATAACAGATGAATGAATGGCCCGTCAAATGCAGGGGTCCTTCTGCCGCATGATAGGGTGTTTAGCATGGGAAGTTTTCGGCGTCTCCTTTTCCTGCTGGTTGGCGTTTTGCCCTTAGGCGTGGCGCAATCGGTGCCCCTCGTGACGCGCGACGTCCCGTACGTCGAGCCCAAGAATGAACGCCAGTCGCTCGACATTTACTCCCCGGCGGGTGTCGGCACCAACCACCCCGTCGTCGTCTGGGTGCACGGCGGTGGCTGGATGCGTGGCGGCAAGCACGAGGTGGACAGCAAGCCAGCGGCCTTTATGCAGAAGGGGTTTGTGTTTGTATCGGTGAACTACCGCTTCATTCCGAACGTGACCATGGGCATGATTGTACGCGACGTGGCCAAGGCCGTCGGCTGGGTGCATGCCAACATCGACCGCCACGGCGGGGACCCGAAACGCATTTTCCTGATGGGCCATTCGGCCGGCGCGCAACTGGTCGCCCTCCTGGCTGCTGACAGCCGTTACGTGGAAGCCGAAGGCGTCCCGCGTAGCAGCGTTATCGGCTGCGTCCCGGTAGACGGTGACACCTACGACGTACCTCTGCAAGTGGCGACGGCAACCGCCCGCCGGAAACATTTGAAGCAACCGCCTCCAAAGATGGGCCACGCGGAAAAGTTTGGCAACCTGCGGGAACAACGCGAACTCTCCGCGGTAAATCACGTCGCCCTCAATCGCGGTATCCCGCCATTCTTGTTGCTGCACCTCGCTGACCACACCGACACCTCTGCCCAAGCCCACCGGCTTTGGGCCGCTCTGGATCAGGCAGGGATCCCGGCGCAGATCTTCGGTGCTGAGGATAGCGAGCACATGAAACTCGACCGGGAGCTCGGGCTGCCTGCTGACCCGGCGACCAGAGCCCTGTTCGCCTTCACAAGCCGCATACTTGGCGAGGTCCGCTAGAGTCAGATCCTCTGGATTGTTACTACGGTAATGTCGTCGTTTTGGCCCCAAGCTTTAGCGGCTTCGGCGATCTCGGACGGCGACTTTGACAAGAGTTCGCGGGTGGGGATAATCGAGAGGCGTTGCCAAGTGGGTGATTGCCAGTCTCCTGAGAAGAACCGCCAGGCTCCGCAGTAACCCACGATCAGAAGCAAACTGTTTCCCACATGGAATCATCGAAATCCGACGCTGCCCAACTGGGCTTGTCGCCTCGCTGGAGTTTCCAGTTGTCGGTGCGCAAATAGATCTCGACTTGCTTGGTGAGGGGTTGGACGTGGGCGGCGCGGAGGGCCAGAGCGAGAGGCAAGCCGAGGCAGACAGACGCCGACACAGAAGGCACTGTTCTGGCGACTAGGAACAACTGCGTTGCTGGAGGGCGAGCTTGGGTTGGCGTTCACGCGCGGAACCAGGTACGGGCTCGATGCGCGCCTTCGGGCGATTATTGTCGAGACCGATAGCTGGCGATTGCCTCGGCAGTCCGCAGATATCTGTTGTAGACTTCGAGCTTCAACACCGTCGGCGACTTCTTCAGCTCTCCCAGGCCCATCAGGTGTTTCAGGTTTGGGCTGAAGCGTCCCCAGCCGTACTGGCGGTGCTCGCCGCCATCATTGAATCGCCCGTTGGTGACGAAGCTGATAGTCTTCGGCCCACCATCGACAATCACGACGATATGCTGCGGTTTGCCCGCCGCGACCGAGCCGGGGTCAGATGCCCAACGGCTCTCCGATCGCCCATCGGTCAGCGTTAGTTCCACCGCACCGCCAGCAACCGTACGGAGCGCCAGGCCAGCGCTGCTCAGCAGTGTCTGCCCGAGGTCGAGAGTGGGTAGGTTCACCCAGAGGTCCAGCGAGAAACCGGCCCGGAGATCTTCCTTGCCGTGGTCGGCGCGCTTGGAACGTTGATAGAAAGTGACGTCGCTAACCGGGCCGGGCGTGGGGCGTTTGGCGGCTCCCCATAGTCCGGCCAGAAGGACAGGATCGATCTCATGAACCCGCGCGACATCCTTCTGCGTTTCGGTCAAATAGTACTTACCGCCGTCCTCCACCAGATCGGGATAGCTCATGCGGATAATGGGGTCATCGTCATAGAGGGCTATCTCTGGCTGCGACCAGTGAATGATCTTTCCGGTGGGGCCATCCGCCTCGACGCCGCCCGACAGCCAGACCGGATTGCGCTCCTCGTAGGCGTTCGTGCGTTGGCGGGGATGCTCGCGAATGAAGCGGCCGCCATGATTGTGGAACCAGTAGAGATACTTGCCGTTCTCGGCACGCCAGGCGAAATTGGCAGCACGCGGATGTTTCATGAGACGGCCGTCGGCGAAGCGCATGGATTGGGATGGCTCCCAAGTTCGACCGCCATCCCGGCTATAGGTGTGCGCCGCATACCCGTCAATGGTGCGAAAGACGCAGAAGATGGACCCGTCACTCATCACGCTGAAGGAGTGCTCTTCGGCAATGGTGCCGCCACCCGGGGGCGTGCGAATTCCGATGTCGCCGTCGGGCAGCGTCTCCCACGTGATCTGCTTCGCATCGCTTTCGGTCATGATGTTTGCACTGCGCAGCAGCACGCCTTCACTTGAGGTGAAGAAACCATCACCGAAGCCGCCGACCTTGTGCAGCGGCACGTAGCCAGCGCCTTTATAGGCGAACGCCTTGCCGACGGTCCAGAAGAACTTGAGCTTGCCGGCGTAAGGATTTTTGCGGTCTATTTCGAAATCGCGCTGAGGGATCTCGTAGCGATCGTTGGACCAAGTTCGGCCATGGTCGTCGGTGTATTTGAAGACGAAGTGGCCGAGGCTGTCGACGCGGCGATTGAAGCCGTCCTTGTAAGTGGGCTTATCGGCGATTACTTGGCGGATGTTATCGGTGTTGTGGTTGTAGAAGACATAGACTCGGCCGGAGTTGGCTTTGAGCATGACGGCGTAGGAGGCCTCGGGTCCGTCGTTCGGTTCGATGTCGACGGCTTTTTGCCAGGTCTTGCCTTTGTCGACGCTGCGGAGGCTGACGACGTGTTGGCCGCCAGCGCCTTCCGCCCCGGGACCGGTGGTGATGACGCAGAGCCAAGCGCCGTCGTTCGTTTTGATGATGTAGGGTTGGTCGGCATAGAACTCGTCGGGGATGACGGTGCCGGTGACAATGTTGCGCGGGTCGTGAACTTGCGCCAACGCGGCGACGCAGACAAACAGGAGAAAGGGGCGCGGGGTTCGCATGGGTTGGGTTTCTTAGAAATTCAGCTTACAGAACAATGGCACCGAGTGTTTGGCGCTGAGCTCACCAGAGGCGGGTAAGCCGGTCGGAGTTCGGATATCGAGCGAGACGTTGCCGGGGAACGGCTGACCGTTGGCCGGGTCGGGCATCTTGGTTGCGCGGAAGCTTTGGAGATGGGTTGGTGCCGGATTGGGAGGATCCAAGAGAAATGGGCGCGGTCTTCGCATGGGTTACGATATTTTGCGCTGCGCGCGTCAAAAGATGAGTTTCAGGCCGACGAAGATGCGACGTTCTTCCTGGCCGGTTTGAGTGTTGGTCACTTGGCCGAAGAGGGTGTTGGCCGGGGCGGTGTTGGGCGGGTTGAAGTTGGGGGTGTTGGTGGCTCCTTCGGCTTCACCGCGCAGTTGGAGCTTTATGCCTTCCTTGATCGGGAAGTTTTTTTGCACGGACATGTCCCAGACGTTGATGCCGTCGCCGCGGGCGTTGGCGAGGCGCAAGGGGAAGGTGCGGAGGTTTTGATCGAGTTGGAAGGCGGCGCGTTGTTCAAATCCGGCGGTGTTGAACCATTGCTGGACGGAGGGTTTGGAGACTTCCAGTTGCTCGTAGGTGCCGGAGTAGGCGACATTGCCAAAGTTGATTGGCGGGCCGGTCTGGCCCTGATAGATGGCCTGGATCTGCCAGCCGCCGATCCAGCGGTTCTTTTTAAAGAACGGCAGTTCATACATTCCGGCGAAGGTGATGCGGTGGGTGCGGTCGAGGTCGGAGATGATGTGGGTGGGTTGGGCGTCGCCCTGGTTGAGGTATTCGGCGGCTTCCATGGCTTTGGACCAGGTGTAGTTGGTTTGCACCATGAAGCCTTGGCCGAAGCGGCGTTCGAAGCGGGCGGTGAGCGCGTGATACCAAGCCGAGCCGGCTGGGAGGCCGGTGGAGAGAGCGCCGAAGTGAGGATAAGGACGGAGCAGTTGGTTGCGGGTGGTGTTGACGTTCGTGAAGAAGGCGGTACCGCGGAAGGCTTCGATATTGCGGAAGGGGTTGGGCACGGCAGCGGTAAGGAAATTGATGCGGTCGTTGTCGCGGGTGGGCGAGGTGCTTAGATACTGGAGCGGCAGGGCGTTGAAGTCGGTATTGACGCGGAGGCGCGTGGCGCGATTGCCCTGATAGCCGATCTCGATGACGCTGCGGGCGAAGGGTGCGAACTGCAGGTTGTAGCTCCAGCGCTGGGTGTAGGGTCGGCGGCCTTCGGCGGCGAAAAAGCCGGGGGCGCGCCCGAGAAAGGTGGAGAGTCCCTGCGAGGCTCCTTCGGGCTGGTCGACGCCGCCGGGGAAGGGGTTCGACAGCGTGGCGGCGTACGTGCGGCCGTTATCGTTGGACGATACGATGTTGGTGCGGCGGTTGAAGCCGGGCTGGGAGACGTCGGTGAAGTCGGCTCCGATGAGGCCATAGTAGACGCCATAGCCGGCGCGCATGACGGTGCGCGGCGTCATGTTCCAGGCAAAGCCGAGGCGGGGCATGAAGGTGTTGTAGGACGCCGAGCGCAACTGGCGGGGAACGCCGTTTTTGCCCACAAAGGTTAGGCCGCCTAGGGTACGGAAGTTGGCGGGGGCGATTTGATCGATGGGGGCGGCGGCGTAGTTTAGGCGGGCTTGGGCCTGAATGGGGTTGGGGGTGACGAAGTCGAAGTCGGCGGAGTTGCGGTTATAGCGTTCGGAGATTTGGCCTTCATATTCCCAGCGAAGGCCGGCGTTGATGGTGAAGGTTTTGGCGATGCGCCAATCGTCCTGTACGAAGAGCGAATGGAAAGGGCTGGACTCGGCGCGGGAGTCGTTGATATCGATGCCGCCGGCGGTGGGAATACCGAAGAGCAGGCTGGCGAAGTTTTGACCGGAGCCGGGGGAACCGGGTGCGTTATCGAGCGGTCCTCGGGTGAAGGTGTCGCCGAAGGTGAGCGCTGGGCTGACGTTGCCGTAGGTGGTGGAGTTGTCGTAAGTCAGGCGGCCATCGAAGCCGAAGCGGGTGCTGTGTTTGCCGTGGGTCCAGTTGAGGACGCTGAGGAGCGAGTGGGTGTAATAGCGCTGATCGAAGCCTCCATCGTTGCCGAGCGGGAGCATGCCGGTGACGGTGACGCTGGGGAAGGTGACGCTGGGGAAGGTGACGCCGCGCGGATCGAGGCGGCTGGTTAGGCTGGAGGGAAAGCCGAATTCACTGAGATCGCGGCCCTGATTGACGAAGGCCTGTTTCTCGCTGAACCAGGTGTAGCCATAGCGGACGTCGAGCGTGAGGCTGGAACTGAGGGTGGCGACGGTATCGAGCGCTACGCCTTTGTAGGGCCGTTGGCGCAGGCGTCCGCGCACGTCGCTGCCGGGGACAAACTTGTCGAAGCTTCCGTTGAAGGTGGATTGGGCGTAGCGGCCGAAGGTGCGCCAACGATCACTCCAGTTGTGGTCGATGCGGATAATGGGCTGGTAGAGGTCCTGCTTGTCAGGCCGGGCGAAGACGTAGTTGTTGGTGAAGTCGGCGGTGCCCGCGGCGTTGGGGAGCGGAAAGTATTTGATATAGCGCTGGGCATCGGGCGAGATGCGGCTGGCGGGCAGGATGTTGTTGGGCACGGGCTGGCGGCGGAAGCGTACGCCTTCGACGGTGGTGGAGAAGGGGTCGTAAATCTGATAGCTATTCCCCACCGCGAGTAGGGCGGAGAAATCACCACGGCGCATGGCTTCGGTGGGAACGGTGACGGGGCCGGCGACGGTGCGCAGGCGATTGTGGGCTTGATAGCCGAACATCCAAAAGGTGCGGTTGCGGCCGTTGTAGAGCTTGGGGATATAGACGGGTCCACCGACGGCGGCGGACTGGCGCTGCCAACGGGTGAAGGGGGTATTGTCCTTGATTTTCTTGGGGGTGATGGGTCCGGTGGTGGGGTCGAAGATGAAGCCATTCGTGAAGAAGTTGCGGGTCATCATGGGGCCGCTGGCGACGGAGAAGCCGAGTGCGCCGTGCACGTCGTTGCCGCCGGACTTGAGGGAGACGTTGATCTGCCCGCCGGAGGTGTGGCCGACGGCTGCGTCATAGCTGGAGGTGTCGACGCGGACTTCTTCGACCATGTCGGCGGGCGGGACAAAGGCGGTTTTTCCGCCGTAGGCGTTGTTAGAAACACCGTCGATGTTGTAGTCGACCCCTCCGAGTCCGGAGCCGCCGACGCGGACGGAACTGGACTGATCGACGTTCCAGGGGCCGTCGTAAGGGAGGGAGGACAGGGTGGTGCCGGGGGCGAGCGAGTAGAGCCAGGAGATGGAGCCGGAGCGGATGGGCATGTTGGCAAGCACCTTCTGATCGATGACTTGTCCGACCGTGGCGTTGGCGGTTTCGAGGACGGGGGTTTCGGCGGTGACCTGGATCCGCTCGCTGGAGGCACCGGGTTCGAGGGTGACGTCGACGCGGAGGCGGTCGCCGATGCGGAGTTCGATCGTGCGGGTGAAGCCTTTGAAGCCGGTGAAGTCGACGGTGATGATGTACTCGCCGGTGGGCATATAGTTGGCTTCGTAGACGCCGACGGGATTGGTGGACAGGCGTGTAGTAACGCCGGTGCGGGTGTGCTTCAGTAAGACGGGGGCGCTGGGGATGACGGCGCCGGAGGAGTCGGTGACGGTGCCGCTGAGGAAGGCGCGGGGATCCTGGGCGGAGAGAGCGAGGGTGAGCAGGAGAACGGCAAAGGTGGCCCTGAGCATCGTGGCTGGAATGTTATCGCAAATTAGTTACGAGGGCATTGGGGGGCTACCGGTGTGGAAGGGTTGATTGAAACAGCGGGGTTGTAGTAGCCTAAACGATCTGCCCCAAGCGACCTCAATCATTTCAGAACCCGAACGGCCGTCAGTCGCTAGCCAATTGATCGCGCTTCGCGCGTATGAGAAAGTGCTTCTGTTGTTCTTCTGTTTGGTGGCGGCGGTGAGTTGGCGGTGGACCTTGCCGCTGGACGTGCACGTGCGCTTTATGGCGATGCCTCCGCTGATTTTGGCGTGCTGGGCGGTGGAGAAGGCCAACTCCAGGCCGTGGACTCGCGTAGCGCGGGAGTTCCTTTCGCTGGGGCTGATTGTGCCTGGGTACTGGTCATTGGGGCTTTTGTCGACGGCGCGGTTCTCTCCCTGGCAGCCGATCTGGGTGGGGTGGGACCAGGTGCTGCTGTACGATTTGGGCATGAAGGCCGGGGTGGAACAGTTTGGCGTGGTGGTGCCGTTTGTTTTGGAGTTGTTGTACCTGCTCTTGTACGCGTTTCCTCCGGCGGCGTTGCTGACGCTCAACCTGATCGATGAGCGGAGTCGGATTGGGCGGTACCTGTTCATCCTGTTTTTAGGCACGTTTACGGCGTATTTGCTGCTGCCGGTCTGGCCGGTGTCTTCCCCTCGGTTGGCATACCCTGGGGCGGACTTGCCGACTTTTGAAAGTTTTCCACGGAGTATCAACGTGTGGGTGCTGGACCACCTCGATATACTGACGAGCGCATTTCCGAGCGGGCATGTGGCGGTGGCGATGTCGAACGCGTTTGGTCTTTTGGTAGCAGTACCGGGCAGGAGAAGGATTTGGGGGACGGCGTTTGGGGTGGCGGGGATCGTCTACGCGGCAACGATTTACGGGCGGTACCACTACGCTATGGACGGGCTCTCCAGCATCGTGATTGCGAGCGTGGCTTGGCGGGTGGGGGCGTGGTTCGATGCGCGCGGCAAGCTTTCGTAGTAGCTTTGTGGGCGGGAGTTTTTTCGATGAACCGATTGCTGTTTCTCATTCTTTCGCTGGGCGTGGCCTATGCGCAGACACTGCCCGTTCAACTGGTCAACGACTGGGCCAAACTGCCGCCGGGCGTTAATTTTGGGGAGACCTCCGGCGTGGCCGTGGATAAGGACGACAACGTGTGGGTGTTTCATCGGGGTAAGTCGCCGGTGATGAAGTTCGATCGGACGGGGAAGTTGCTCGCTTCGTGGCCGGACGTGCCGATTAAGTCTTCGCACGGGATCAAGATTGACCCGGAGGGCAACGTGTGGACCGTGGACGTGGTGGGGCATTCGGTAAAGAAATTTTCGAACACGGGTAAGCTTTTGATGCAGATTGGCAACGCGGGCGGGGCACCGGGGACGAACTCGACGAAGGACTCGTTCAACAGGCCGACCGGGGTGGCCTTTTTGCCGAATGGCGACTTCTTTGTTTCGGATGGGTATGAGAATTCGCGGGTGGTGAAATTCAGTAAAGACGGCGAATTCATGATGCAGATTGGCGGGGTGCGGGGCAAGGGACCGGGAGAGTTCGACATTGCTCACGATGTGGCGCTGGATGAGAAGGGCCGGATCTACGTGGCGGATCGGGAGAACTACCGGGTGCAGATTTTTGACCCGGCGGGGAAGCTGGTGCAGACTTGGGACAAGATCGGGTCGCCGTGGGGGCTGGCCTATAGCGAGAAGGACGGGATGATGTTCATTTGTGATGGTTACAACAATCGGATTGTGAAGGTGAACCGGGAAGGACAGGTGGTGGGTTCTTACGGCAAGTACGGGAAGATCCCGGGACGGTTCGATTTTGTGCATCACATGGCGATCGATTCCAAGGGCGCGATCTATGCGGCGGAGATCAAGAACTGGCGGGTGCAGAAGTTCGCTTGGCAGAACTAGGCACGAAGTAGTATTGTGGCGGGCATGGATCGACGCAATTTTCTTGAGCAGACGGCTGGGTTGGCGCTAGCGAGCACAGCCGCCGCGGGGGCCGTACCGGGCAAGGTTCGGACCGGGATGTTAGGGACCGGACATAGCCATTTCAGCGGCAAGCTGAAGGCGATGATGGAGTCGCCGCATTTTGAGATTGCAGGGGTGGTGGCGGAGACGGTGGAGGCCAGGGCAAAGCTGGAGAAGAGTTCGGCCTACGCGGGCCTGCGGTGGATGACTGAGGCCGAGATGCTGGGGGATGCTTCAATCCAATTGATCGTGGTGGAATGCCGGGCTTGGGAGGCGTTGCCGTGGGGCAAGAAGGTGATTGCCGCAGGCAAGCATCTGCATTTGGAGAAGCCGCCGGGCAATGAGTACAAGCCGTTTCGGGAGTTAGTGGAAGAGGCGCGGCGGAAGAATTTGCGGTTGCAGACGGGATATTTGTGGCGGTGGCATGAGGGGCTGAACGCGGCGATTGAGGCGGCGAAGAAGGGCTGGCTGGGGGAGGTCTTCATGGTGCGGGGGACGATGAGTTCCGACCGAGGGGCGGAGGAGCGGGCGATTGAAGCGCACTACAAAGGCGGAGGGTTGTTTGAGCTGAGCGGCCATGTGATCGACCGGGTGATTGAGATTCTGGGTCGGCCGAAGACGGTGAAGAGCTGGCTGCGGCATGACACGAGTACGCCGGACAAGTTGGCCGATAACAACATGGCGGTGTTTGAATATGACCGGGCGCTGGCGGTGGTGACGCAGGCGACGAAGATGGCGGGAGCGGGGGATCATCGGTCGTTTGAGGTGCTGGGGACGGACGGAAGTTTTGTGATTTATCCGGAGCGGAATCCACCGACGATGCGAGTGCATATGCGGAAGGCGCAGGGGCCGTATAAGGCCGGTTGGCAGGACATTACACTGCCGCCGCAGCCGCGGTTCGTGGCGGACTTTGCGGAGCTGGGGCGGAGTATTCAAAGCGGGCAACCGCTCCGGCATTCCTACGATCACGAACTGTTGTTGCAAGAAACTTTGCTGCGGGCTTCGGGAGAGATGGCATGAGTGAACTGACGAGAAGAACGGCGCTTGGGGCGTCGATTGCGGCGAGCTTAGTGCGGGGGACGGCGCAGAATTCGGCGTTGCGGGTGGGCGTGCTGGGGACGGGCAACCGGGGCACTTTCGTGGCGACGATGATGGCGAAACATACGCCGGCGAAGGTGGTGGCCGTGTGCGACCTTTTCCCGGAGAAGATGGAGGCGGCGAAGAAGTCGCTGGGTGAGCCGGATGCGCGGATGTACACGGATTTCCAGAAGATGCTGGCGAGCGACATCGACGCGATTCTGATTGCGACGCCGGTGTTTTTGCATGCTGACCATTTCGAAGCGGCGCTGCGGGCGGGTAAGCACATTTACATTGAGAAACCGGCGTCGATGGACGTGGCTGGGTGTAAGCGGATTATGAAGGCCGCAGACGCGGCGGACCGGAAGTTGAACATCACGTTTGGCTTTCAGCGGCGGTATTCCGAGCTCTATCTGAAGGCGAAGAAGCTGGCCGATTCGGGGGCGATAGGGCCGATCCATTTGGGGTTTGCGCGATTTATTAAGAGTGACGGAGTGGTGGCAGCGGGACCGCCGCGGACGCCTCCGCAGAGCGAGCGCGACAGGATTGTGCAGTGGGGCGAATGGAAGAGTCTATCGGGCGATTTGATTGTAGAAAACAACGTCCATTCGATTGACGTGTTGAACTGGTTTCTGGGGGGAAGACCGGTGAGCGCGATTGGAGCGGGCGGATCGACAACGCCGCGGAAGGGGGACATGCGGGATCACAATTTCGTCGCGTTTGAGTACGCGAAAGGGATTCAGGGGCAACTTTCGGGGATGACGCTGGCACCGCCGGGATATCGGGATGTGGTGGAGCAATTTTTCGGCGAGACGGGGATGATTGAGACATCGGAGAAGCACTGGCGACATTTTCAGGGGCCGGGCCAGGAGACTTCGGAGCTTACGCCGCGAAACAATACGATCGACTCGGTGGCTGCGTTTGTCGAGCGGGTGAGGACCGGCAAGCCGGAGAACGCGGGGGTTCGCGGGGCGGAGAGTACGCTGACGGCGATTCTGGGGCGGATGGCGATGGACCTGCGGCGGGAAGTGACTTGGGACGAGATGATGAAGGGGTAAATCGTGTGATAGCATCTCGGCATGTTTCTTCGCTTTGTGAGTGCTTTCCTCGTTTGCACAATTCTCGCATGGGGCCAAAATGTAACCGCTACGATCACTGGATCCGTAAAAGACGGTTCCGGCGCGGTGTTGCCCAATGCCGTCATCAAGGCCACTAACACCGGGACTCAGGCTCAGTTTGAAGCCAACGCGAGTGCCGATGGGGCGTATGTGCTCCGTAACTTGCCGGTAGGCGTTTATAAGATGCGGGTGGAGGTGAAGGGCTTTCAGCCTTGGGAGATCCGCGACCTTCGGTTACAGGTGAATGAGACGGCGCGTGTGGATGCATCGATGAGCGTGGCCGGGACGACCGAGAGCGTGACGGTGTCGAGTTCGGTGGTGAACGTGGATACGACGAGCGTGACGCTGAAGACGGTGGTGGACCAGAAACGCATTGAAGAGTTGCCGCTGAACGGACGGAACGCAACGCAACTGATGCGGCTGGTGGCGGGGGTGGTGGTGGATCAGCGGGCCGACGTGACTTCGGGTACGACTTACCCGGGGACGACGCCGGTATCGGTGAACGGTGGTCGAGCGAATGCGACGAACTATGTGCTGGATGGGGCGCAGAACAACGACCCGTATTCGAACGCGCCGAACCCGTTTCCGAACCCGGACGCGCTGCAGGAGTTTAGCGTGCAGACGAATAACTTCAGCGCGGAGTTTGGGAGGCAGAGCGGCGGGCTGGTGAACGCAATTACTAAGTCGGGGACGAACGCTTTTCATGGGAGCGCGTTTGAGTTCGTGCGCAACCAGGCGTTCAACGCGACGGGCTTTTTCGGCCCGGCGAACCCGGCCACGGGGCGGAGGCGGCAGGACGGGCTGAAGCGGAACCAGTTCGGCGGAACGATTGGCGGACCGGTGGTTTTGCCGAAGCTTTATAACGGGAAAGATAAGACGTTTTTCTTTGCGTCGTACCAGGCGACGCTGCTGCGGGTGATTCCGGCGGAGGTGCAGCGAATTGTGCCGACGACGCTGCAACGGAGCGGAAACTTTTCGCAAATGACAAGGGGGTTGCGGGATCCGTTGACGAATGCGCCGTTTCCCGGCAACATCATCCCGGCGAATCGCATCAACCCGGTGAGCCGATTTATTGTGGAAAACGCGCTGCCGGACGGCGGGGCGTTGGGGCGAATTTCGACAATTGTCTCGTCGCCCAACAACGACCACCAACTGATGCTGCGGGGCGACCACCAGTTTGGGAATTCGAATCGACTTTCGGTGCGCTATTACAAGTCGTGGTCGGAGTCGACGGCGTTTTTAAATCCGAAGAACGTGCTGGAACAGACAAGCGGGGGACAGTGGTTCAATAACTCGATATCTATTTCGGACACGCACACGATTTCGCCGACGCTGGTGAATCAGGCGCTGTTCAGTGTCAATCGGACGGACGGTAAATTTGTGCCACCGCAGCCGGAGAAAAGCTTGGCGAGTTTGGGGTTGAAGTATTACAACGATCCGATTATCAAGTGGGATATCGACATTGCTGGTTACTTTCGGATTAACACAGGAGATACGAACGCTTTTCCGCGGACGGAGTATCAGTACCTCGACACGCTCCGCTGGACGAAGGGCAAACATAACCTGACGTTTGGCGGCGAGTATGGGCGGGGGTCGAACGACATCATCAACAACTTCCGGGCCAATGGACAGTGGAGCTTTAACGGAGCGGCTCCGTTCACGACCGACGGATTGGCGGACTTTATGTTGGGTTCGTTTAACTCGCTGACACAGGGCATTGGTGAATACAAGGGCACGCGATTCCAGCGGATGGGTTTGTTTGTGCAGGATTCGTGGAAGCTGACGAAACGGTTGACGCTCGATATCGGCGCACGTTGGGAGCCGTTTTTCCCGTTCACCGACACGCTGGACAAGGTGGCGGTTTGGCGGCCGAACGAGCAATCGACGCGGTATCGGAACGCGCCGAAAGGGGTGATCTATGCGGGTGACCCGAATGTATCGCGCGGGACGGTGCCGACGACCTGGGGCAACGTGGGTCCGCGGGTGGGCTTTGCGTGGGATGTGTTTGGAAACGGAAAGACCGCGGTGCGCGGGGCGTACGGGGTGTTCTTCGATTCGTTTAACAGCATTGCGACAAATTCGCAGGCGAATCAGGCGCCATTTGGCACGGTGGTGACGGTTTTTGGTTCCAACGCCAATAGCTTCAGCGACCCGTGGGCGGGCACGACGAACCCCTTCCCTGCCCCGCAGAACCCACCGGCGACGGCGGCGTTTCCAGCGTTCACTTCGCAGTTTTTGAACGCGGCGGATTTTCGGAATCCGTACATTCAATCGTGGAACCTAACGCTGGAACGGGAAATTTGGGGGGCCTTCGTGACGCGCGCTTCGTATGCGGCTTCGAAAGGGACTAAGCTGATGGTGCTGCGAGAGTTAAACGCAGCCGTGTATTCGCCGGGGGTGACGACGGCGACGACGAACCAGCGGCGGCCCTACGGCCCGGCGATGGGTTCTTCGACCATCGTTGAGCCGGTGGGGAACTCGACCTATCATGCGTTGCAGTTAACGGCGGAGCGACGATTCAGCAAGGGATTTACGATTCTGGCGAACTATCAGTTTTCTAAGTCGATTGATGATACTTCGGCGAACAAGGGGACGGGTCAGGTGAGGACAAATCCGAATAACCAGGCGTTCGATAAGGCGCTTTCGGATTTCAACCGACCGCAGGTTTTCAACTTCTCCGGTTTGTGGGAGTTGCCCATTCGGTTCCAGAACAAGGCGACGAATTTCCTGATTGGCGGGTGGAACTTGAATACGATTCTGAACCTGACTTCGGGGCAGCCGTTCTCGGTAGCGAGTGGGGTGGACAACGCGCGGACGGGGACGGGAGGCCAGCGGGTGGACTATTCGGGCAATGCAGTGATTGCGGGCGACCGGAGCCGGAATGACGTGGTGAATGAGTATCTGCGACGGTCGGTTTTCTCGCCGAACGCGCTGGGGACTTTTGGGACTATTGGCCGGAATACTTACTATGGGCCGGGGTTGGCGAACGTTGATTTTGGCTTGGCGAAAAACTTCAAGGCGAGTGAGAGGCTGACGACGACGTTCCGGTTGGAGGCGTTTAACGCGCTGAACCGGGTGAACTTGGGGAATCCTGTGAATGCTCAGAATAATGGCAATTTTATGAGGATTACGGGGGCAAACCCGCCTCGGGTGCTGCAGTTGGCGCTGCGGATGGTGTTTTAGAGGAGGGTTACCGCAAGGGGAACAAGCAAGTTCAGGGTTTGTCCAGGCCACAGAGCGGGCAACTCTTCGAAGACCGAAGTTCTCTAGGCTACCGGCTCTTGCAGTGCCCTTTCGCGGACAAGGCGGGTAGGTGCATGGCGAGCGATGGTCAACGAGTCTGGAGGCGAAGGCGGCCGGTCCGAGGGGCTTCGCCTTCCTGATCATTGTGGGCACGGGAAAAGCGGGGGTGCATAATTTGGAGCTTTTGGTGAACGGAAAGCCAGTTTGGGAGGTGGCCAAAGACGGTGCTGGAGACGGATCGGGAGTTCGGCGAAGGGTCCCGAACCTAGGCGCTCACCAAAACTTGACCAGTGCTGCTCGAATATAGTTGACCACTCCCAAAACAGCCGATGCCACGTGGCATCGCCGCGAATGAGCCCTTCATCATCCGCGGCGAAGGCGTGTAAGTCATGGCGTATGCGCAAGGCGGCATTTTTATCCGCATAGCGAGGCGGCGCGCCACCTTCCCGCGCTCGTGGCACACACCGTGCACTCGAAGCCTGATTGGTGGTCAACTTCCCGCGACTAGGGGTAGATCGATTCTAGCGAGTGCCGAAGTCCCGAATGAGCCTGGCCGGATTGAGCCTCTTGCAATCAGCGTGAAATGTGAAACAATAGCGACAGTTTCCCGGGAGTCACTATGTCGCGATACCTTATCCTCTGCTTGGCCACCTGTCTGGCCGTCGTTCCCGCTGCCGCGCAACAAAGCCGCGCCAGCTTCTTCGGTCTCGTCACCGATTCCACCGGTGCCTCCATTCCGGGTGCCAAAGTCACCCTCACCGCCGTCGACACCAACCAGTCCACGGTCGTTGAAACCAGCGCGGACGGCAACTTTTCAGCCCCGCTCCTGACTATCGGCAACTATTCGATCACGATCGAAAAGCAGGGTTTCAAACGCGCCGTCCGCAGCGGGCTGAACCTACAGGTTGACCAGCGCGCCGAAATCAACTTTAAGCTGGACGTCGGCGGTACGACGGAAACTATCGAAGTGCGCGGTGAAGCGCCCCTCGTCGATACTGGCTCGGCCACGGTTGGCAAAGTGGTTGAAAACCGCCGCGTCGTCGAACTACCCCTGAACGGCCGCAACGCCCTCGCCCTCACCCTCCTCACTCCCAGCGTGAAATCGAACGCTGGCCCCACCAACTCCGGCTTCGCCGACCGCGGCATCCAGCTCAGCTCCATCTCCATCAACGGCGGACCCAACGCCATGAACGCCCAGTCGCTCGACGGCGGCAACAATATCCAGTCTTACATCGGCGAAGTCGCCATCAGCCCGGCTGTCGACGCGGTCGAAGAGTTCAAGGTTCAATCCGGCACTATGTCCTCCGAGTTCGGCTTCACCGGCGGCGGCGTCATCAACATGGTCACCAAGTCCGGCACGAACCTGCTGCACGGCTCGATTTATGAGTTCTTCCGCAACGATAAACTCGACGCTCGCAACACCTTCGCAGCCGTTAAACCGCCGTTCCGTTTCAATCAGTACGGCGTCGCCGTAGGGGGCCCGGTCATCAAGGACCGGACTTTCTTCTTCGGCAACTGGGAAGAATACAAGTTCCGCCGCGGCACTCCACAGATCGGAACCATGCCGACCGCCCTCCAACGTACCGGCGACTTCTCTGACCTTTTTGATACCGCTGGCCGTCAGGTGCCCCTCTATGACCCCGCCACCACTCGCGTCAACCCCGCCGGTGCCGGCTTCGTCCGCGATCTTTTCCCCGGCAATCGCATCCCGACCAACCGCCTCGACCCTGTCGCTCTCAAGATCAACGAGTTCTATCCGCTGCCTAACCGCACGCCTACCAACGCTTTGACGAATGCAAACAACTTCGGCAATATTGCCAATGAAATTCGCGCCATGCGGCAGTACACCATCAAGATGGACCACCGCTTTTCGGATAAAAACTCCCTCTTCGCTCGCTACTCGTACTTCCTTCACGAGACCGACAACGGCACCAACATCTATCCCAACCCGGTCGTATCGAAGCGCGACGATGCGCTCCGAAATAGAAACTTCGTCCTCTCTGACACCCACACCTTCACGCCCAGCCTGCTGAACGAACTCCGCGTCGGCGTCACCCGCGGCTATTTTCCGTTCATCGTCCGCAGCTTCGGCGGCGGCTGGCCGGCCAAGCTAGGGCTGCCTTCTTCCGTCCCCGCCGATACATTTCCTGGCATCGGGAACGGTCTCCCCGGTTTCAACACCGGTACGGCCGGCCTCCGCGCCAGCGTCAACACGCAGTTCTTCGACATGATCACGAAGATTGCGGGCGCTCACACCATGAAGCTCGGCTTCGATTTCCGCACGCTGCAGGGCAACAACCTGCAACGTTCGGCACCGTCTGGCAGCTTCAATTTCAACGCTGGGCTCACCGGAAATCCGTTGTCGCCGGCCGGCAATGGGTCCTCTTATGGCAGTTTCCTTCTCGGCGAAGTCGCCAACGCCAGCGGCACCACCCACCTCGGCGAATCCCAGCGCGGCAGGTCTTACTCCGCCTTTTTCCAAGACGACTGGAAAATCTCCCGCCGCCTCTCGCTGAATCTCGGCATGCGCTGGGACTACCAGACTCAACCCGTCGAAGCCAATAACGGCATCACCAACTTTGATCCGTCACTTCGTCTGCCGAATGGTCTCCTTGGCGGAACCATCTACGCTAGCGCCGATGATCGCACTTTCCGTAATGGAGACTTCAACGACTTCGGCCCCCGCATCGGTCTCGCCTACGATATCTTTGGTGCCGGCAAAACGGTTCTTCGCGCCGGGTATGGCGTCTACTACCCGTCTCAGTTTTGGCGCCAGAACTACGGCAGCGTGCAAGGCTTCGCGAACACCAGCACCAGCTATCCCTCGGCCAACCCCAACGTTCGCGCGTTCCAGTTGAAGGACGGTTTCCCGTCGGCCCTCCTCCAGCCCGCCGGCCGCGCTCTCGGCGCTGCCGGGTTCCTTGGCCAGAGCGTGACGCTGGACGAGTCCTTCGGTACCACTCCGATGTCGCAACAGTTCACTGCGTCGGTGCAGCATCAGCTTCCCGGCCGCTGGCTCGTTGACGTCTCCTACACGGGCAACGTCGGTCGTCACTTCACGACCCAAGGCTGGAACCTCAACCAACTCGACAACCAATACCTCGGCCTCGGCCTCGACCTCCAAACCCAGGTCCCCAATCCGAACCGTGGCCTCTTCCCAGGAGCCCTCGGCGGGGCCACCATCTCTCGCGAACAGTCTCTTCTCCCGTTTCCGTACTACCAGGGTGTAACCGTTCGTAGCGCTCGCATGGGTAACTTCAACTCGCACATGTTTATCGTCAGCCTCGAAAAGCGGATGTCCCAAGGCCTAAGTGTCATGTTCAACTTCACGGGCGGAAAGCTCATCTCGGAGGGCCTCAATTCGCCCGTCGATTTCGGGGCCGTCGAACAGACCAATATCTTTGGTTACCAGGACTCAAAATTCAACCGTCGCCTCGAGCGCTCGGTTGACCCCACCGACGTCTCTCAACGCGCCGTCCTCAGCCTGCTCTATGAACTCCCCTTCGGCAAGTCCGGCTCCGGCTTCGTCAAACGCGTCATCGGTGGCTGGCAGGTGAACACCATCGGCATTATGCAGACCGGCCTCCCGGTTGCCATCTCGGGTGCCAGCAACTTCCGTGCCAACCGCCCGAACTCCACCGGTGCCTCAGCCAAGCTCGATGAACCCACCGCCCAGCGCTGGTTCAATACCGATGCCTTTGTCAATCCGGCCAACTTCACGTTTGGTAACATCGGTCGCGTCCTACCGGACGTCCGTGGCCCCGGCACCGTCAACTGGGACCTTAGCCTGATCAAAAACACGAGACTCACCGAGCGGATCAACCTGCAGTTCCGCGCTGAAGCCTTTAACTTCATGAACGCGGTCAACCTCGGTCTTCCGAGCGGCGGCTTCTCGGCCGGCCCGAACGGGCGCAACCAAAGCGGTACGTTTGGTACGATCACAACGGCTCGCGATGCCCGCAATATCCAATTTGGGCTAAAGCTTCTCTTCTAACACCATGCTGCCTTTCCTTACTCTCTTGTTCGCCACCGCTGGAGACCCCTATGTCTCCAGCGGCTTCCTCACCATCCCGGCTGAAGTGAAGCTCGGCCCTATGTCCGCCGTCGAAGTCGACCAGAAAGGGAACATTTACGTCCTCCACCGCGGCGAGCCCGGCTTAGTCAAATTCAATAAGAAGGGCGAGTATCTCAAGGGCTGGGGCAACGGCATGTTTAAGGTCGCCCACGGCCTCCGCGTTGACCGAGTCGGCAACGTCTGGACTACCGACAACGGCAACCACGTACTGCGCCAATTTTCTCCCGAAGGCGAACTCCTCAAAACGCTGGGTGAGGTCGGCATACCCGGACCCGACCAAACTCATTTCCGCGCTCCTGACGACGTCGTCTTCTCCTCCACCGGCGAAATGTACGTCGCCGACTCCGGGAACGGTCGCATTGTCCATCTCGACGCCAACGGCAAGTTTCTTTCGCAATTCGGTAAGAAAGGCAAGGGAAACGGCGAATTCTCGACCGCTCACGGCCTCGGCATCGACAAGCAAAATCGGCTCTACGTCGCCGACCGCGGCAACAACCGCGTTCAGGTCTTCTCTCCCGCCGGCGAGTTCGTCGCCGAGTGGAAAGGCTTCGGCAACCCCTTCGGACTCTTGGTTGTGAACCAGGAACTCCTCGTCTCCGAAGGCGACATTAATAAGATATTCCACTTCACGCTGAGTGATGGCAAAATAGCGAGAGAGTGGGGAAATCCCGAGATGTTGAAGCTCCCCCATCTCATGTCGACCGACAAAAAGGGTAACCTCTATGTCGCCGAAGTGAACGGCAAACGAGTCCAGATATTCAAAAAGGCCAAATGAAACGTCTGATTTTCTTCCTCCCGGTGTTTCTTCTCGCTCAGACACCCGAACTCGAACAGGCGCACGCCCCGCTCTATAAACCTCCCGTCCAAAAGGCGAAATCCGCCGCCGCCCTAACCGCCGAACTGGCCCCCGCCAAGCCCGGCCTCCGCTCCCCCATCGTCCGCCGCAACTTCATTGACCAGCACGTCTTCGGCCGGATGCAGAAAGACGGCATCCCCCACGCCGCCCTCGCCACCGACGAAGAGTTCGCCCGCCGCGCCTGGCTCGATGCCACCGGTCGCATCCCCGCCCCTACCGAACTCCAGACATTCCTCCTCAGTCGCGACCCGCAAAAGCGAACCCAGCTCATCGACACACTTACAAATTCCGACGCCTTTATCGACAAATGGACTTACTACTTTGAAGACCTCTTCCGCGCCGGCCAGCGCATGGGCTCCGGCCTGAATCTGTTCCACTACTGGCTCCGCGAGTGGCTCATTCTCGACCGGCCCTATACCGACATGGTCAGTGACATCCTGACCGGAGCAGGAAAGTCCAGCTTCTCCGTTCCGGCCGGCATGTACTACGCCCGCGACTTTGTCAAAGCCAAGGATGATCCAGAAGCTCCCGATGCCCACGACCTCGTTAACCAGCCAGACACGGTCGACGAGTTCACGGTTACTTACTCGAAAGTGTTCCTCGGTCTGAACCTGGCTTGTATCTCCTGCCACGACGGTGCCCACCACCTGGAGAAAGTAAATCTATTCCTGACCTCGAAGAAACGGGACGAATTCTTCGGCCAGGCGGCGTTTTTCGGCAAAACCCGCCAGATCATGAACTGGGAAAACGGCTACCAAGCCAATACCGAATACACGGTTGATGATGTTGGCCCCGAATACAATCCCAAGGCCGACTCCATCGTCCGCGTCCCCCGCCGCGGCGGCGACGCCTCCCCGCGCTTCATCCTTGGTGGCGAACGCCCCAAACCCGGCGAAAACTCCCGCGATGCCCTCGCTCGCATTCTGACTTCCCATCCTCAATTCCGCAAGGCCTTCGCCAACCGAATTTGGGCCGAACTCATGGGCTTCGGCATCGTCGAACCCATCGACGATTTTGACCTGCTCAAGCCCGATCAGGCTTCCAACCCCGCCCTTCTCGACTCCCTCGCCGCCGACTTCCAACAACACAATCACAGCTTCAAACACTACGTCCAAACCGTCATGAAATCGAGCGCCTACCAACTCAGCAGCCGCTTCGCCGGAGAATGGAAGCCGGAATATGCCACTTACTACGCCCGAAAATACGTGCGCATGCTGAGTGCCCCGGAACTCCACGACGCGATCTCACTCGCCACCGGGCAACCTGCCAAATTCTCTACTGGAACCGAACAAGTCGGGCTCATCATGCAGATGCCGGAACCGAAGAAAGCCGACGCCGGCGTCCAGAGTTTCATGAAGACCTTTGGCCAGTCCAATCGAGATGACATGCCGAAGAAGGTCCCGCCTTCTTCGCTGCAAGCGATGCTGCTCATGCAGTCCAAGGTGGTGACGGACCGGATCGATGCCGCCAAGCCGGGCTTTATCAATGGACTACTTGCCTCCGCCAAAGACGATCAGGATCTTGTCAACCAGATCTTCCTGCACACCATCTCCCGCCGCCCCACGCCCGCCGAGAAAGCCGTCAGCCTGAAGGCGATTCAAACCAACCGCCCCACCGGCGCGGCCAACTTACAATGGGCCCTACTCAATAGCCCTGAGTTCTTATTCAATTACTAACATGCAGAAACGCGTAGCCGACACTCTCGCCGCCCGCCGCGACCTTCTCAAATTAGGCGGCTACGGCCTCCTCGGCGCTTTCGCCAGCCAGACGTTTGCGCCCATCCAACTCCGCGCCGCCGGTCGTTCCAACCCCCGCGGCACCGCCCGCTTCTGCATTCTCATCGAACTCGCCGGGGCCCTGTCCCATATCGATTCCTTCGATTTCAAGGAGAATGAGGGCACCCAGAAGGATTTCGACGTCCGCCCCATCAAGAACGACCTCTACCTTTCTCACCGGCTCTTCCCTCAACTTTCCAGCCAGATGGACAAACTCTCCATCGTCCGTTCGATGAAGAGCCACGAAGTCGTCCACTTCCGGGGTCAATATTACACCCAAGCCGGCCGCCCGCTGAACCCCGCCCAAGCCAGCGAAATCCCCAGCGTCGGCTCGGTCATCGCGCTCGAACTCGAAAGTCAACGCCGGGCCACCGATACCTTCCCCACTTACTTGGGCTGTAACTTAGACACCTCCGGCTGCGGCGCTCTCTCCACGGGATTCCTGCCGCCCCGCCACTCCGTCCTCGATCTCAATTTGAAGTCCGGCGCTGGTGCCGCCCCCTCGTCCGCAGAAGCCATGGCCGTGCTGGCCGAGCGCTACCGCCTTCTCAACGAACTCGATGCGGTGATGGCTCCGACGCGCTCCGGTCGCGACCGCAACTTCGGCGGCTTTCGCGACTTCCAAAAATCGGCCTACCAAATCCTCGGCGATCCCCGTTGGCCTGAAGCCTTCAAAATGCCAAAGGAAGAGATCGAACGGTACGGTGCCAATGAGGTCGGCCTCGGCTGCCTCCTCGCCCGAAACGTGATAACCGCCGACGCCGGCACCCGCTACATCCACATCGTCCATCCGGACTGGGACCACCATCGCGACATCTACAACCACGCCAAGAAGTCGAACCATTACATTCGCTGTAACGAGTTCGACCGCGCTCTCGCGCAACTCCTTACGGACCTCGGTGCCGCCCCCTCCCCTCGAACCCCCGGCAAGACGCTGCTCGACGATACCCTTATCGTCGTCGCCACCGAGTTCGGCCGCACCCCCGGTGCCCTTAACGGCATCGCTGGCCGCCATCACTACAATTTGGCGTATCTGTCCATGTACGCCGGTGGCGGCACCAAACCCGGCCGCATCATCGGCAAGACCGATGCCCCAGGCGAACAGGTCATCGATACTGGGTGGCGCTACAAGAAGGCGTCCATCAAAACCGAAAACGTCTACGCCACCATCTATTCCGCCCTCGGCATCGACTGGCAGAAAGAGATCACCAACACCCCTTCTAAACGAGCCTACAAGTATGTGGATAACCTAGGAGCTACAGAGATGGTCATCCCTGACGAGATCGCCGATCTGTTCGTGTAAATGCGCTATATAGCACTTCTCTTCCCTGCCCTCCTCGCGGCTCAATCGGTCGTCATCCCCGCCGGGTCATTTACCATGGGCCGCACGAAGACCACCCCGGACGACGCGACCAAAATGCGTCCGCAAATCTTACTTGATGATCGACCGACGCGAATCGTAACTCTCCCGGCCTACTCGCTCGACGCGCACGAAGTCACCCATTCCCAGTACGCGGAGTTCCTCGCTCACTCTAAGCGTGCGGCTCCGTACCACTGGAAGCCAGATCTCGCCAAGTCCAACGTCGCCGTTTATAACGTCAGTTGGGACGACGCCAACGCCTACTGTGAGTTCCGCAAGAGCCGCTTGCCTTCGGAAGCCGAATGGGAGCGCGCGGCCCGCGCTGGACTTGAAGGCCAGGAGTACCCGTGGGGCGATAAATTCGACGCCAAGCTCCTCCGCTCCGGCACTGATCGCGGCCCCGGCGAACCCGGTAAGTTCCCCCCTAACGCCTTCGGTCTTTTCGATATGGCCGGCAACATGGCCGAGTGGACGAGTGACTGGTTCGACCGTGAAACCTACAAAACCGGCGTCCCGCCCGCCAGTGGCCTTTACAAGGTCATCCGCGGCGGTGCCTGGTCCGACGCGCCGAAGCGGGTGACCGTCTATTTCCGCAACTGGGTACGCCCCACCATGCGCCAGCCCAACATCGGTTTTCGCTGCGCCCGTTCGATCGACCCCGACGCCGAGATCACCCGTCTCATCTCCCAGTTTTCGGGCGTAGTCTCGATTTACGCCAAAAACCTCACCACCGGTGCCGAGTACGCTCGCAAGGACTCGGATCGGGTCCGCACCGCCAGCACGATCAAACTGCCCATCCTGATCGCCGCCGCGCAAGCGGTGCACGATGGCAAAGCCACCTGGGACGAACTCATCACGCTCGACAAGGACGAAATCGTCTCCGGTTCCGGGGTCATCCGCGAGTTCACCGTCGGCCAAAAGTTCCCGCTTCGCGACATCGCCAACTTGATGATCGTGGTGAGCGACAACACCTGCACGAACTTGATGATCCAGCGCCTCACGGCCGACTATGTAAATGAGGTGATGGATCGCTATGGGTTCGTCAACACGAAGTCGATGAGGAAAATCATGGGCGACGGCAAGAACCTGAAGCCGAACCCCGGCGGCTGGAGCAAGTTCAGCCAACTAGCCGACAACAAAAAATACGGGATTGGCGTCAGCACACCGCGCGAAATGGTGGATATTCTCGCCGCTCTCGACCAAGGGAAGCTCGTCAGCGCCGAGGCGTCAAAGCACATTCTCGACATCCTCCGGCGTCAGCAGAATACCGATGGCATCGGCCGCCATGACCCGCACCCCGTCGCCAGCAAGAGCGGAGCCTTGGACGCCTTGCGTTCCGACGTCGGGATCCTGTATGGAAAGACGTCCAAGATCGCGATTGCAGTCACCGTGGACGGGATGCCAAAGACGGACTACAGTCCCGACAATATTGGCAATATTCTCATCTCTCAGCTCACGGCGCAAATAGTAGCCAAGCTAGGCCCGCTCGATTCATTACAATAGGAGTAGATGAAGCGGCGCTCCGTTCTTTTCGTTTGTATTGGCAATGCCTGCCGCAGCCAGATGGCCGAGGGATTTGCGCATCACTATGGGAAGCACGACATGGATGTGTCGAGCGCTGGGTTGATGCCGACGAGCACCGTGCCGTTGCTCACGCGGCGGGTGATGCTTGAGAAAAACATCCCGATTGACACGCAGTATCCCAAAGGGGTTGAACTATTTCGGCAGCGGTCGTTCGACGTGATTATCAACATGAGCGGCAGCGCTTTGCCTGGCGGTATGGTTGGTCCGGTTGATGAATGGGTGGTGACGGATCCGTATGGGAAAGGCGAGGGCGAGTATCGGCAGGTTCGGGACCATCTCGAAGTGCGGGTGATGCAACTTCTGCTTCAGCTACGAAGCCGTCCCGCGGTGCAAGGCGAGGTGAGGCCTGAAACGCGTCCCGGTCGGATAAAGCTCCGCGGCGTTTAGGTTGACAAATCGGGCTTTCGCCTGCTAAATTCAGTGTTTGTAACGTAGCGTGCGGATGTGGCGGAATTGGCAGACGCGCTAGATTCAGGTTCTAGTACTCGCAAGGGTGTGAAGGTTCAAGTCCTTTCATCCGCACCAATAAGATCAATTAAGTTACAGAGATTCAGCCACCCAGGTTCGGGTGGCTTTCGTGTTTTTGTGGACGAGTTTACGTCAGAATGGTGAACGCTGTCTCGGTGCGGACGACCGGCCGATAGAGCGTATCGCGTTCGAAGGGTTGGCGGCCAGCTTCGCGAATCAAGCGGAGCAGGTCGCCCCGGCGTAGGTTCTGGCTGGTCGTGGCCCCGGCGTCGTGGTAGATTTTCTCTTCGACCACGGTGCCGTCAATATCGTTGGCCCCGAAGCGCTGGGCGATTTGCGCTATTCCCTCAGACATCATCACCCAATACGCTTTGATGTGGGGGATGTTGTCGAGCATGAGCCGAGAGACGGCGATGTTCCGAATATCGTCGAAGCCGGTGGTCGTCGGCAGGTGCGACATCTCCGTGTTCGCGGGGTGGAAAGCGAGCGGGATAAAGGTCTGGAAGCCATGTGTTTCGTCCTGCAGTTCGCGCAGCTTGACGAGATGGTCGACGCGGTCGGCTTCGTTTTCGATGTGGCCGTAGAGCATCGTGCAGTTCGACTTCAGCCCAAGGTTGTGCGCCTCGCGAGCGACCTCTAGCCACTCGCCGCCGTCAATCTTGTGGTCGCAAATGACGCGGCGGATCCGTTCGCTGAAGACTTCGGCACCGCCCCCGGGTTGCGAATCGATGCCGGCGGCAATGAGACGCTGCAGAACTTCGCGATTGCTGATCTTCATCCGCTTGGCGAAATAGGAGATCTCGACCATCGTGAAGGCCTTCAGATGTACCTGGGGATAGCGCTCTTTTAGGCCACGAATCATCTCGCAATACCAGTCGAGAGTCAGCTCCGGATGGAGGCCTCCGACGATATGGAACTCGCTAACGGCTTCCGTGTAACCCTCGCCGGCGCGGTGCCAGACCTCTTCCAGCGACATCGTATAGCCAGTCGGGTCCTTGGCCTTTTTGCCAAAGGCGCACAGGCGGCACGAGGCGGTGCAGACGTCAGTCGGGTTGATGTGCCGGTTGACGTTGTAGTAGGTCAAATCGCCGTGCAGACGCTCGCGGACAAGATTGGCGAGGTAGCCAATACCGAGCAGGTCGGAGGTCTGATAGAGCAGGACCCCATCGTCGAAGGTAAGTCGCTCCTCGGCTTTGACTTTATCAAGGATCGGGAGGAGGCGGGCGTCTTCAAATTGAGGGGTCATAGATTTACACTCCACCAAACGTCGGCGGCTAGGAAGGCGAAGAACAGGACACTGACATAGCCGTTGACGGTAAAGAAAGCGGCGTTGACTTTGCTGAGATCGTTGGGTTTGACGAGGCGGTGCTCGTAGATTAAAAGGGTCGCGATTGCCACGATGGCGCTCCAGGCGAGATTGCCGAGGCCGAAGCCGAGCACGAGAAGCACAAGGCAGCTCAGCATCAGGACATGGAGGCCGCGGGAGATCAGTAGGGCCCCTGATACCCCGAAGCGCTTCGGAAGGCTGTAGAGGCCAGCGGAGCGATCAAAATCGACATCCTGGCAGGCGTAGATGATGTCGAAGCCGGCGGTCCAGAAGGTGACGGCAGCGGTGAGCCAGAGGATGCGAGGGTCCAGCGACCCGGTGACGGCGATCCAGGCCGCGGCCGGAGCGATTCCGAGGGCGAAACCAAGGACGAGGTGGGAGTAGTGGGTGAAGCGTTTGGTGAACGAGTAGAAGAACAGGATCATCAAGGCCGGCAAGGCGAGGTAGAAGCAGAGTTGGCTCAGGGCGGCCGAGGCGAACACGAAGGCGAACGACATGGCGAACAGGAAACCCCACGTGAAGCGTTTGGAAAGCTTTCCAGCGGGAATTTCGCGGCCCTTGGTGCGGGGATTGGCGGCGTCGATTTCGGCATCGAGGAGCCGATTGAAAGCCATCGCGGCGCTACGAGCCGTAACCATGGCGACGACAATCCAGATCAGCTTCTCGAGCGCGCCTTCGCGGGGGAAGCCCTGCATGCGCCAAGCGAGCAGCGCCCCGGTAAGCGCGAAAGGCAGCGCGAACACCGAGTGCTCGAATTTGATCATCCCGAAAGTTAAAACAAGTCGTTCCCAAAACATTCTGCGTTACCATTTTACTGGATGCTGGCCAGATCATTTTTGCTTCTGATTGTTGCCGCCGGAATGACCGGTTGCTACCAGAGCCCTCGCAAGACCGTGACGACAGAGGATTATCACCTGCACGAGGTGAAACTTCCGAACGGCAAGATTATTCGTGTGGAATCGATGGCCAAGATGGCCGATGTGATGCGCGGGATGATGTACCGCGAATCGCTCGCACCCGATCGAGGCATGCTATTTTACCATGGTGCTCCCGGGGAATATCCGTATTGGATGTACCAAGTGAAGATTCCGTTGGACATCATTTGGCTGGATCGGTACAAGTTGATCTCCGAAATTTCGCCGCGCACGCCGCCGTGCCTGAGCGAAAAATCGTCCGAATGCCCGAAGTTTGGTGGCTCGAGACAGTCCCTCTATGTCCTCGAGTTGGCCGCGGGCGAAGCGCAAAACAACAAGTTACAACTAGGCGACAAAATCGAGTTTTAGAATGGATCAGACACAATTGAGGGAGTTGCTCGAGCGGGTACGCGCGGGCGAAACGGACGTCGACGCGGCGGTGGGGCGGTTGCGCCACATGCCATTTGAAGATATTGGCTTTGCGAAGGTGGACCATCACCGAGCCCTTCGGCACGGTGTGCCGGAGGTGATTTTCGGGTTGGGCAAGACACCCGAACAGGTGACCGAGATAGCGCTGCGGCTGCAGGCGAACGCCAGCAACTTGCTCGTGACACGCGCGTCGAAAGAATGTGCCGCGATGGTGCTGGCCGCTATTCCGGAGGCGGAACACTTTCCGTTGTCCGGGTGCATCCGCGTGTGGAAGGATAAGACCATGCGGGGCCGAGGGAAAATCGGCATCGTCTGCGCGGGGACGAGCGATATTCCAGTGGCCGAAGAAGCGCGCGTGACGGCCGAGGTGATGGGCAACGAGGTGTTCGCAATTCACGACGTCGGGGTGGCCGGCATTCACCGGTTGATGAGCAATCGGGAGAAATTGATGGAGGCCAAAGTGTTGGTCGTCTGCGCTGGTATGGAGGGCGCTCTCCCTTCGGCCATCGGCGGTTTGGTGAGCGTGCCCGTGATCGCGGTGCCGACGAGCATTGGTTACGGGGCGGCGTTTCAAGGCTTAGCGGCCATGCTCGGCATGTTGACGAGTTGCGCCAGCAATGTGACCGTGGTGAACATCGACAACGGCTTTGGCGGGGCTTACGTGGCGAGCTTAATCAACCGGCCCTAGGCCAGCGATTCGAGGACAGCGTAGAGACCGAAGCGGGGCTGCAACGAACCGCGGCCCCAGCGGTTGACGTGCCAACGAAGGCGCAGGAATTGGATCGCCGGGTCCATCGGTAGATCGAAGACGAGAGCGGCAGTGCCAACATAGAAGCGCTGCGGGAAAGCCGCGATTGCTTTCGGAAGCCACGTCGTGCCATCGGGGGAAGCTTCGATCGATACGTCGATCGACTGCTGTTCGACTGACGTTGTGACGCCGAGGGTCACCTGCACAGCCCGCAGGCCCGAAGGGATTTCGGTGGCTGTAGAATTGCCGTGGGCGACGATGACCGTCTCCGGAAGCAGGAACTGCGGGGCCATACGCGAACTAGACTTCTCCGGGTACTTTGGCGGGGGCGGCCGGGCGGTTCGGCTCCATGATTTCTACTTGATCGCGCGTCAAACGCACCACCCGAACTTGACCTCGGGGGCCAATGGGGCCGATGTCCCGACCCGCCTTCTGCACGGTTATTCCACCGGCGTTACCGACCACCATGCGGGCCGACTCGGTGGTATTGACGCTTTGGGATTGGCCCGGCTCAAGGACGCCCATAAAGATGCGCTTGCCGTCGGCTGTGACCTCAATCCAAGTCTGCTCGATGGCGGAGATGTTTAGGGAAATTGCGCCGTCTTTGCTCGCAACCGGGATTACGATCGGTTCAGTAGGAGTAGTTTGCACGACAGCGACGGGCTCTTTCGTCTCAGGCCGAGCCTGAGCAGGAACCGCTGGCCGTGGGGCGGAAGTCGCGGCAGCTTGCGGCTTATCGGTACTCCGCAGGTTGTCCCAGAGCAGCGAAAGAAGCCCGCCTCCGGCGACGACTACGACCAACCCGGCGAGGGCTAAGCCCGTTTTGCCGTCAAAAAAAGAGTTCGAACGTTCGATGACCGGGGCGATCGAAATCAACTTGCGCACTTCGATTTGTTGTGCTCTGGGGTCCCGTTTCGCACCGATGGCTTCGAGGTCGACCGCCGATTCTGGTTGCAAGATCGTAGCGTATTCGGCTTCGAACTGCCCCCCGTTTAGGCCGAGAACCTGAGCGTACTGGCGAACGAAACTTCGGTTAAAGAACCCGCCGGGCAGCTTGGACCAATCGTCCGCTTCAATCGCTTCGAGGTAGCGACTACCTATACGAAGCTCGTCGGCGATCGGACGGAGCTCTTTGCGTTGCCGAAGTCGCTCTTCGCGGAGTCGTTGCCCTAAACTTGCCATAGAAACAGAAAACCTCTAGCCGTTTATAATATACCATTGTCCAACAATCTTTCAGGCCCGGTTGCCACCGTCATTGTCGTCAATTGGAATCGTCGCGCCATGCTGCGTGAATGCCTCCAATCGCTAAGAGAACAAAGGACTTATGAAGGAGACACATTGCCATTGGAAATTGTGGTCGTCGATAACGGATCGACTGACGGCTCGGCGGAAATGGTACTCGATGCATTTCCGTATTGCCGACTGATTCGGAATACCCTAAATAGGGGCTTCTGCGGGGCAAACAATCAGGGGATTGCGGCGGCTACAACAACGCGAATCGCCCTTTTGAACAACGACGCGGTGGCAAGTCCGCACTGGGTGGCGGCGTTGCTGGAAGCCATTAATGGCGATGCGCATAACGGGATGGCGGCGAGCAAGATCGTGCAATATGAATCGCCCGGGACGATTGACAAGGCGGGCCACATTTTATTCCTGGATGGCCAGAACCGGGGGCGCGGGACAGGAGAAGTCGATCGAGGCCAATATGATGGTCCGCTTGAATTAGGGTGGCCGGATGGATGCGCGGCCATGTATCGTAAAGCGATGTTTGATGACGTTGGTGGCTTTGACGAGGACCTATTCGCTTACGCCGACGACGCCGAATTGGGGCTTCGGGCGCGGATTGCGGGTTGGAAATGCGCCTACGCGCCGAAGGCGTTGGTGCGCCATCGACGGGGTGCTACGCTGGGCCAGGGTAATCCGCAACGAGTGTTCTTAATTGAGCGAAATCGGATTTTGCTGGCGGCTAAATTATTTCCGTGGAGCGTGCTTCTATTGAACCCAGTTTATTTTTTACAGCGGTTGTGGGCGGCGAGGAGGGGAAGCGGAGATATGGCGGCATTTCCGGGCTGGCGAGGCAAATTGAGGGTTGGTTGGGCGATGTTTCGAGGCAATCTTGCGGCGTTCTGGATGCTTCCTCGGTTCCTGGCCAAGCGGCGAGAAATTGATCGGTTCGCTCGGATCCGAGGCCGGGGTTTGGCGGATTTATTGCGTCGAGAGGCACCGAGCGCAGCGGCGATGTACCTACGATGAGTCAGGTTACACGAAGTGAATGTCCGGCTTGCGGACACGACGACTACAAGTCGCTGCTTCACGGCACCGACCGATTATATCGGACGACCGACCGCAGCTTCACGGTCATCGAATGTTCGAAATGCCGGTTGATGCGCTTGTTCCCGCAGCCGCATCCTTCCGAATTGAGTGAATTCTATCCGACTCAATACTGGTTCAGCCCCGGCGATTCGGTCGCCGCGCGGGCCGAAGAGCGCTATCGACGGTTCGTGTTGGGCGATCACGTTCGGTTTGTCGAAGGGGCGATTGAGGCCATACCAACACGGGGCACCGTCCTCGACGTAGGTTGCGGCGGTGGATTGTTCCTGCGACTGCTGAGGGAGCGCGGCCACCGCGTGGTTGGATTGGACAACTCCTTCGACGCGGCGGGCGTAGCATGGAAGCAGAACCGCGTGACTTCATTATGTGGCTCGCTCACACGCGCTCCGTTCCGACCACGCCAGTTCACGACGATCACGATGTTCCACGTTCTGGAGCATTTGTACGATCCGATGGCATTCTGCGAAGCCGCTCGAGACCTGTTGACCGATGATGGGCGACTGGTCGTCCAGGTTCCCAACGCGGCTTGCTGGCAGTTTTTACTCTTCGGAGAGCATTGGAACGGAATCGATATTCCGCGTCACCTAGTGAACTTCAAGGAGAAAGATTTGGTCGATTTGCTGGATGCCAGCGGCTTTACGGTCACGCGGCGGAAGCACTTTTCCCTGCGCGACAACCCGGCCGGCTTGGCAACTACGATCGCGGTGGGACTCGACCCGATGGCGCGCCGGGTACGCAAGGTAAAGGAATCCGTCACAGCTCGGCTCTGCAAGGATGCCCTTTACTTTGCATTGATGCTGGCGTGCATTCCGCCAACGCTGGTTGAAGCGGCTTGCCGGGCCGGCTCAACGATTATGGTGGAAGCGCGCAAAAAATGAGGGATTATGTGCTTCACTTTGAAGCGGCCATTCGACGAGCGGTCGAGCGGTTCGGTGCCTCAATGCCTGCCGGTAGCCGGGTGCTCGACGCAGGCGCGGGGGAGGGGCAATACGAGAACTACTTTCGGAACCATCGCTACGTGGGCGTGGACCTCGGGGTTGGCGATGCAGGGTGGAACTACCGACGGCTGGACGCAGTTGCGGACTTGTGCGCACTTCCCTTCCCGGCTGACTCGTTCGCCGGCGTGCTGAACGTCGTCACGCTGGAACACGTTACCGATCCGCAGCAAGTGGTGCGGGAGATGGCCCGGGTGCTCGCGCCGCAAGGCCGATTGTTGCTGATCGTCCCTCATGAATGGGAGGTGCACCAACACCCACATGACTATTTCCGGTATACCCGCTTTGGGTGCGAATTGCTGCTGTCGCGGGCAGGACTGAAGATCGAGTCGATTGTACCGGTCGGCGGATATTTTCGCCTACTGAGCCGACGGCTGCTCTCTGGCTACAAGTTCTTTCCCTGGCCACTGGCTGTTGTTTGGCTGCTCGCGGTCGGGGTGCCGGCGCTCATTCTGCCGTTGCTTGATCGTCTCGACCGACAGGCCGACTACACCCTCGGCTACATCTGCCTCGCGCAAAAGCCGTCCTAATCGAGCTATGCTAGCGGCTATGCCGAAACGTCGTACCCTACTCGCGCTCGCCGCCCCGTTTGCTCTGTTTGCCGCCAAGCCCGGCGGTCTACCGAATGTGACGATCAACGCCAAAGACGTCAAAGTGCAAAAGAATCCCTTCGGAGACCTTCGCATTTATTTTGATGGCCCCACCGACCAACTTCGTTCGATGACAGCAGGGAGCCTGTTGCTCAACGCGGGAGCCACGCCTCATCCGCCGCACGCACACCCGGAGGAGGAGTTCATGGTGGTCACCGAAGGCACCGGCGAACTGTTTTGCGACGGGAAGACGGTCCAGGTGGGCCCAGGATCGATGATGTACTGCGGTGCCAACCAGTCTCATGGGATCTTGAACACCGGCAAGAAGCCGCTCTTGTTCTTTTTCTACAAGTGGAAAGCTTAACGATGTCTTAACCTTTATTTGCACAAATTGAGTTGCGGTGGCACGTCTTAACACCATACTCTATGGCGATGGAACCCACCGACGCAGCTTTGATGCACCAATTTCAGAACGGCGAAACTGCGGCCTTTGAAGAATTGGTCGGTCGGTATACCTTGCGTTTGCACCGATTTCTGCAGCGCCTCGTGCTCAATGGCGCTGTCGCCGAAGAGTTGACCCAGGATACGTTTCTGCGGGTATTTCTGGCCCGAGGCCGGTATCACGCTTCGGCTTCTTTCTCGACTTGGATCTACAGAATTGCCACGAACTTAGCCCTGAACTGGATTCGGGACTCACGCCATGCGAGACAGACATGGAGCCTTGACGCGTTGACGGTGCTAGGCACCAAACTGCAAATTCCGGTACCGGACCGCAATGTGGAACAACAGTTGGTGGCGAATGTCGAGGTAGAGCGCGTGCGGTCGGCGATCACAGGGCTGCCGGAACGGCAGCGGGTGGCGGTCTTGTCGCACAAGTATGAGGGGCAGGACTACGAGGCGATCGCGCGGACGCTGGATTGCTCGGTACCGGCGCTGAAGAGCCTACTTTGTCGTGCTTACGCGGTATTGAGAGGACGGCTGCAGACCGACGCCGCGGGGGAACAGGAAATCATCTCTTATCGGGAGGCCCGCCGTCGGTTTCCGAAACGAGAAAAGCCTCAGTGTTCGTTACCCTTGTACATCGAAGCGACGTACTGCTCGTAGCCGTTATAGAGCAGGGTTGGCTTCCGTTGCATCGTGGGGATCAACTGCTCGATCGCTTGCGACCAGCGGGGGTGTGGCTTTTTAGGATCGATGTTGGAATAAAAGCCGTACTCCTGGGCGTTTAGCTTGTTCCACAGAGTGGGTGGCTCGCTGGAGGTGAATTCGA
This sequence comes from Acidobacteriota bacterium, assembly GCA_025354525.1. Classification (GTDB taxonomy): domain Bacteria; phylum Acidobacteriota; class Terriglobia; order Bryobacterales; family Bryobacteraceae. Next base: position 8,533 of record JANXMS010000535.1, on the reverse strand, counting down.
TTTTGACGATCGACTTGATCGATTTGTAGCCGTACTTCCAAGGCACGACAAGGCGAATGGGGGCCCCGTTCTGCTTGGGGAGCGGCTTTCCGTACATGCCCGTCGTGACCAGAGTTAGCGGGTTCATCGCCTCGTCCATTCGGAGACCTTCAAAATACGGCCAAGGGTAGGGTGCCTGCTTCATGCCCGGCATCTGATTGGGTCGATTCACGGTGACGAAGCGGACGTATTTAGCGGAGGGTTTGGGATCAGCGAGTTTAAGTAGCAGGCTTAGGGGAAAGCCGGTCCAGGGTACCGCCATGGCCCAGCGTTCCACGCAGCGGAACCGATAGAGGCGCTCTTCAAAGGGAAATTTCTTCAGGATGTCATCAAGGTCGAGTTTTTGCGGCTTATTGCATTGGCCGGTGAGTTCGACCGTCCACGGCGAGATCTGGAACTCGCTGGCGAGTGCGGCCAAACCCTCTTTAGCCAACGGATTGAGCTCGTAGAAGTTGTTATAGCCTGTGGCGGCCCATTCTTCGGTGATGGGGCGGTCGAGGGTAAAAGCCTCGTTCCGTTTGGCGCTCTGCGCCCAAGCCGGCAGGGCCGATAATCCGGCTGCCGCGAGCAACTGACGTCGATTCAGGAAAACAGTCTCAGGCGTTGCGTCCTGTTCCCGCATCTCCCAGCCTTTTGGAATACGAATCCGCATGATACTACTGTACAAATTTCGGGAACACTATGGCGGAGACTTTCGTAAACGATGGCATGTACTGCAACGCTTGTGGATTTGAAATGCAAACCGATCATCGGTACTGTGCGCGGTGCGGCAAGCCCGATCAGATGGGACAATATCGTTGGTCGGCTCTACCGCTGACCCAGGGTCGCCTGGAGCGCGACGTATATGACAAGAAGATCGCTGGAGTTTGTTCCGGTGTGGCGAAGTGGCTTGGCTGGGATGTGACGCTGGTTCGACTCTTATGGCTGGGAATTGCGATCGTAACTGGCGTCGGCTTTCTGGCCTATCCGATTTGTTGGATTGTGATGCCGAGGAATGATGTTCGGCCACCGTTGGGATTGCCGACGGCTGCATAGGGAAGTAGGGGTCGGCCGACGGATCCGCCCGGCTTGGTTGGCCGATGGAATCCGTCGTCGCCCTCCGCGGTTGCACCCCAACCACACTCATGAAAAAAGCCCGGCTGCAGACAACCCAATAGCCTGCAGCCGGGTCTAAGTAAGCAATCGGTGCGGCACCGGACCCAGACGCCCATCGGGGCCCGGTTCGCCGATTGATTCGATCGGGAGCAGCAACTCACGTTTTGAATATTGGAGTCCCTCAACTCCAACTATCTTCCCGGGGCACTCAACCGCTCGAACTACTTACACCCAAAATCTCTCATGCTCTAGGGACCTATTTGGGGCACGCTTTTTCCATATAATTGATAACAAAGGAAATATAAACCCAAACACCTTGTGAGGCGCTTACAAAACTCCGTGCAAAACGCTTGACGGGCGCGGTAGCCAGCGCCGGAATGGTCAAGTTCTCATCGGCGGGCGGACAGGAAAACGCGTCGAGTCGGGGCAATCTGGAGTCGCCAAGTGATGAGAACGGTCATTGCGCTAAACGCGGTTGCGGGTGGCCAAGGAACGGTGTCCTATTGTGTTTTGAATCGAGAGGGGTTGAAGAATGCGGGCAGGCCGCGAGAGAGGGGTCGTCGGAACCCAAGGAAGACCACCGAAGATTCTCCGGGCGGATTGTCGGTGTGGCGGATACGTCTTTTTGCGGAAATCCTGTCCCGATCAAGCTCGCCAGCGCCGACCAAGAGCGATTCCCCAACCAGCAGACACAACACGACCGATCGTGGCCAACAGCAACGAACAGGCGGCGAATTGGTGACGAAGCCATCAAGAAGAATTCCACCCGCGAAGGGGCGCCCGTATCCGCGTCCGAATCATCAGTCCATCATGGCAACAGGTGCACTCGCGGGATTGATCGAGCAGTTCCCCCACCACCGCTTGGACTTGGGCGATTGACCGAAGGAGTCCGTCGATTGTTTGGCGACAATTAGAAACGGCCGAAAGGACAACTACTAAAGTTGACTTGCCACCGGCGGAGGGTGCTCCCATGGCTTCATGCCCACTGTCGGCGGGCTCGTAGCCCACCTGGGATGGCACAATGCGCTAAATCCTGGGGCTTGGGGCAATGCCCCATCTCAACCAACGCCCAGCGGCAGATGTTTAACTTACATCAAAACACCTGCTGATGGTGCTGCAAAAGTAATTGTCGTTAGAAGCGGTTCCTAGAGCGATACCCGTCTTAATGGAGGCGTTCTGGAAACCCGAACTACCGGCCCCGTATTGGGCGGACGTCAAACTACGTTTGTCCCAGCTCAGGGCCCCGTCAATGCATGCGCTTGTAGTCGATCTCGCCGAGGCTCGCTGCCCCTTCCTCTTTCCCGACATTGCTCCTGATCTCTTTAGACGTCGCGGATATGACCTCTATTAAGTCAAGACTTGCTGTAATTGACGCCCATCCGTCGGTAGTGGCGTTAAGTAGTTGGCGGCACAGCCGCTTCCTGTTGCATTCTCTGCCTCCGGGGTTTCAACGCATCCGGCACTACGGCCCTTTCGCCAGCCGGAAGAAGAGGGCAAACTTGGCGCTGGCCCGGCCGCCGCGCCAGCATCCGCCGCAACCGCCGGAAGAGTTGGCAACAAGCCCCGTCGGCGCAACGCATCGCCCGTTCAGAACTTCGCGAACTTACACTGCTTCGGCACTTTTTGAACGGCTACCTGACCGCGCCGACAACCCGAACTAAGAAGTTATTTCCCAATCAGCGCGGTGACCACCTTACCCGCCACATCAGTAAGTCGAAAGTTACGCCCCTGAAACCGATAAGTAAGCTTAGTATGTTCGAGCCCCAGCAAATGCAGCAACGTCGCGTGCAGGTCGTGCACGGGAACCGGATTCTCCACCGCGTGAAAACCAATATCGTCGGTCTGGCCCACAGTCTGGCCTCCCACCACGCCCCCGCCGGCGAGCCAGGTGGCATAGGCATCAATGTGGTGATTACGCCCAATTTGCGCGCCGGGCACCCCGTCAGACAGCGGGGTGCGGCCGAACTCACCGCCCCAGACGACGATCGTCTGGTCCAAAAGCCCAAGGCGCTTGAGGTCCTTCACCAGTGCCGCCGAAGGGCGATCAACCTCGCGAGTCACCTTTTCGATGCCCTGCTTGAGGTTGGAATGGTGGTCCCAATCGGTGTGATAAACCTGCACACAACGCACGCCTCGCTCCACCAAGCGGCGAGCCAGTAAACAGTTATTCGCAAAGGAGTTCTTGCCCGGCTCGGCGCCATAAAGCGCAAGCGTCTCCTTACTCTCGCTGGACACATCCATCAACTCGGGAGCAGCGGTTTGCATCCGGAACGCCGTCTCATAAGACGCAATCCGCGTCGCAATTTCGTCGTCGCCCGTCGCCGCGAAACGCCACTCATTAAGCTCCCGCAGCATCTGCAAGCTCCGATCCTGGCGTTCCGGCGTAACCCCCGGCTGGCTCTTGAGATTGAACACCGGCTCCGAACCGCTCAAAAACGGAACGCCCTGAAAGGCGCTCGGCAGGAAGCCGCTGCCCCAAATCAGCGGCCCATTCCGCGGCGGCCGAGGCCCGGACTGCAGCGCAACGAAGCCGGGCAACTGCTCGGACTCGCTGCCTATCCCGTAGGTGATCCATGAGCCAAGACTCGGTCTGCCGGGAACAATCGTTCCCGTGTGTGCGAAGACCTTGGCCGGCGCGTGATTAAAGTTTTCCGTGCGCATCGACAGAATCATCGCAATGTCGTCGGCCGAGGAACCGATCTCCGGCATAAGCTCCGACGCCCACATGCCAGCCTGCCCGTAGCGCTTGAACGTATAGCGCGACGCGGACATACGCGCGGATGCGATCCTTTCCATGAACGCGAATCGCTTTCCCTTCATGAACGATTCCGGCGGCGTCTGACCATCAAACTCCTTTAACTTCGGCTTGTAGTCAAACAGGTCCAATTGGCTTGGGCCGCCCGCCATAAACAGATAAATAATACTCTTTGCCTTACCCGGAAAATGCGGCTTCTTCGGCGCCATCGGGCGTTGAACCGGCTTGGCGCCCGCCGAGCCACCAAGCAATGAGGCGAGCGCGATGCGACCAAGACCAACCTTACAGTCCTGAAAGAAGTGGCGGCGAGTCCGCCAGAGTTCGTCTAAGTCCTGGATATCCATCATTGTTACTCTCTTGTCATGAACTCGTCTGTATTCAGCAGGACGCGAGCCACCGCAACCCAAACCGCGACGGCAACGGCAGAACGGCCATTTCGAATCAGTTGCGGTGCCAATGCCTCGGCTTCCTCGGGCTTACTCAGCAACGCGTCGCGTTCCGCAGCCAGAAAAGACCGGAATCGAACCGACTCAGCCGACGATGGATCACGCCCCAAGACCAGCCGAAACCCATGTTGTAACTGCTTCTCCATCGTCGGTGACGCCTCGGTGACGATACGGTCCGCTAACGCCTGGGCCAGTTCGTGAAAAGTACCCTCATTCATTAGAGTGAGCGCCTGCAACGGCGTGTTCGAACGCTGACGGCGGGTGCAGGTAGTCATGGCGGAAGGAGAATCAAAGACAACCAGATGTGGATTTGGCGTGACCCGCCAGAAGAAGGTGTAGAGCCCGCGCCGATAGCGGTCTTCCCCCGGAGACGGTTGCCAAGTGCGCTTCACCGACCCCGGCTGGGGCGGAAATACACTGGGGCCGCCGAGCTTGGGAGAGAGTTTGCCACTCGCTGCCAAGGCAACATCCCGAATCACCTCGGCATCCAACCGAAGGCGGGACTGGCGAGCCAACAGCAGATTCAAAGGGTCCCGCTCGGCGAGTTCGGAAGGAATATCCGACGATTGGCGGTAAGCCGCCGACGTCACAATCGCCCGGTGAATAGCTTTCTGGCTCCAACCCGTCTGAATGAACTCGGTGGCCAACCAGTCGAGGAGTTCGGGATGTGTCGGCGGCGAACCCTGAGTACCGAAATCGTTCTCCGTTTCAACGATCCCGCGCCCAAAGTACTCCTGCCAAATCCGATTCACGGTCACGCGAGCGAGCAACGGATTGGCGGGCGCAACCAACCACTGGGCGAAGTCCAACCGGTTTGGTGGCTTCGGTGAGCCGTACGGATGCAGAACCGAAGGGGTACCCGGGCTGACGGCTTCGCCTCTCGAAAGGTAGTCGGCACCTTTCAGAAGGTACGATTCCCGCGGCGGAGTGATCTCGCGCGTGATCATTGTTCCGTCAATTACCGGGACTTTTTTGCGCAACGCCGCCATGTCCGCTTCGATCTTTGCAATTTGCTGCTTGGATTCAGCCGTCTTGACAGAACGGAGTACTTCCGTCTCATCATCGAGTGCCAACAGACGCCGAGTCAAGTCCTCCCGAAGGGCGACCGCATCGGGCGGAGCGAAGTTGAGATACGGACCATGAACATCATGCAGGTTCATTACCCGGAGGTTGAATCGCGGCCGCTGTTCGCTGTAGTCGTCCGTGCTATTGAATATGGCGAACATCTGGTAATACTCGCGCTGGGAGATGGGATCGAACTTATGGTCATGACATTTGGCGCACCCGGTGCTCAGGCCCAGGAACACCGTCCCCGTCGTATCGACCCGGTCAAAAACCATCTCCGTCCGATACTGTTCTCTGTCAGTCCCAGCTTCAATTTGGAGCGGTGAGTTACGATGAAATCCTGTCGCTATGAGCTGATCCGCCGTCGGACTCTCCACTAAGTCTCCCGCTAACTGGTCAACCACGAATCGATCAAACGGCATATCGCGATTCAACGCCTGAATCACCCAGTCGCGGTACCGCCAGATCAGGCGAGGTTCGTCACGGCTACCACCATCAGAATCGGCGTAACGCGCGTAGTCGAGCCAGCGCCGCCCCCAGCGTTCTCCAAAATGGGGCGAAGCGAGCAATTCATCCACCAGATGCTCCCACGCCCGCGGGCGAGCATCAGCCAGAAACTTCGCCGTCTGGGAGGGAGTTGGAGGAAGCCCGAGTAAGTCAAGATACAAACGGCGGACAAGCGTCGCTGGTGCGGCCGCGGGCGAAGGCTGAAGCTTTTCCTTTTCGAGCCGCGCGAGGAGAAAGGCATCAACCGGCCCTTGCGCCCAGCCCTGACGCTTCACACGGGGGGTCGCAGGGCGCTGGGGAGCCAAGAACGACCAATGGTTGGGTCGCGCACCCACTGACTCCACCGCATTCTCGGGCCACGGTGCCCCCGCGCCAACCCACCGCTCCAGCACGCCGATCTCAGCATCGGCGAGTTTCCGTCCGGGCGGCATCTTCAAGTTACTATCGTGGCGAACGGCTTTTAGCAACTGGCCCTCGGTCAGCGCAGACCCCAAGGCTGCACCGCGACGGCCTCCGCTAACCGCATGTTCTCGGCTGGCCAACGAAAGGCCGCTCATCCGCAACTTGGTGTTGTGGCAACCCACACAGTTCTTCTCCAGGATCGGCTTCACCTCCCCGAGGAAGTCCACCGTTCTCGATTGGGAATAGACACTCGACAGCGCAAACAAGGGCCAGCAGTAACGCAGCAGTTGGATCATTGGGCCTCTCTATCCTATCTCGCTAGAAAATCATACGAAGGCCAAGTTGTATTTGGCGCGGGGGCGTCGCGGAACTCACGACCCCAAAACCGGGAGCCCCCAGCACCGCGCCTGGAACTCCGAAGTCGGGGTGATTAACCACGTTCAAAAACTCCCCCCGGAACTGAAACCGAAGATTCTCGCGGATTCGAAAGTCGCGCAAAAGCGACAGATTCACTACGTTGCGCCCATCCGCCCTTAAAATATTGATGCCCTGATTTCCGAACTGGAAGGCACCAGGCTGAGTGAACGCCGTTGTGTCGAACCATCGCTCCACGGTGCGTCCAGAAGCGCTGAGGTTGGGATCTCGCAGGACGTCGGCCCGCAATGCGCCCGCGGAAAAGGCGTTAGTCGTATTGGCTTGAGTCCGAACGGTAAACGGTGCCCCACTCTGAAGCGTGATCACGCTTCCAATCGACCAATCGCCAACCAGCTGGTGGACCCGCCCGACGGTAAGCCACCGCCGTCCCTTCCCGAACGGCAATTCGTAGACGCCGCTCAAGGTCACTCGCTGGCGGACATCATTCTCCGAGGGTCCCCAATCGGCTCGTCGGTTGTAAAAGTTCGAGTAGGGGCCGCCCTCTCCACCCAACGCGGCGCCGCCTTCGTCGACATTGTTCAGGAACTTAGAAAACGTGTAAGTGCTCAGCAGATTGAATCCATTCGAAAAACGCTTCTCGATTCGCGCGACACCGCCGTGGTAAGCCGAAACCCCCAAATTCGGAAAAACCACCGATACATCGCTAAATTGCGGAAACGGACGGTCCCGCTGGGAGGCCGTCGGGCCGAGCCGTTCCGGGCGTATCTGGTTGATCGAAAGGTTGGTACCCGAAAGCTTGCGGGCGAGGTTAGCCAAGTAACTGATTTCGACAATCATGCCGTTTGCCAGCTCTCTCTGAATACTCAAGTTGAACTGTTGAGCATACCCGGCCCGGCGGTTCGTTTCAAAAAACGTAATGGCCGTCGTGGGATTTTGGCCAACGCGCACCGCCCCAAAAGAATCATCCAACTTAGTGGCGCTGGCAGAGACAGGCACGCCGTCCCGCAGATAAAAGGGCGCGGTGATTCCGTTGTCAGGCGAATTCAGCGCCGCGGAAATCTCGTAACCCAGAGAGGCGGAAGTAGGCGCGCCATGATCGAACGGATGAGCGTAAAAAATGCCATAGCCACCCCGAAGTACGGTTCTGGGCGAGCCAAAAGCCCGCCAAGCAAATCCAAAACGAGGAGCAAAGTTGTTCCAATCGGTCGCGTAGGGCTGGACTCGCCAATCGTTGACCCCAGCGAATTTCACCACCCCCGGTGTGCTTGAGACGGGATTGATCTGCAGCGGATCAAAGCCGTTCATGCGGTTGTCAGCGTCTCGAATGGGAGTGTCAACCTCCCAGCGAACGCCAAAATTCAAAGTCAAGTTCTTCGTAATAGCCCAGTCATCTTGCGCAAAACCGGATAGATACCAACTGCTCCGCCGCAACGCCGGCGTATCCCGAGTCGAATAGGCGGTGGGAAAACCAAGCAACATGCTGGCCAGCCCATTGCCGCTGGCCCCCAGCCCAGGCAATCCCGTCGGCAAAACGCTGAAAGTAAAGTTCCCGGACACCGATTGACGAAGTTGGTCCGTGATCTGCGAACGTCGGAAATCGGCACCGAGCTTCATCGTGTGTTTTCCACTATTCCAGGAGAAGTTGTCCACAAACTGGGTGTTCGTAATCGGGGTCGATAACCGGCGATGGGTGCCGCTCCCGAGACCAGTGTGTGGTGGACCCCAAAAACTAGACACAAAAATGGTTATTGCTTAAGTGTAGGAGGGCATTGAAAATGAAGGAGAATCAATGCCTCGAACACGCAAGACTCACTCGCCGGCTTTGAAAGCTAAGGTGGCGGTGGAAGCC
>JANXMS010000510.1 GCA_025354525.1 Acidobacteriota bacterium | reverse complement strand
ACCAAGGTCGGTGAAAGCGTCGATACCCAATCGACCACGTAGGCGTCGTTAATGCGCTGGAAGGGCTGCTGCCCGTCCGTGCCCACCTTGTTGTCGATCCCGTTGACGGCGCGGTTCTCTGTGCGGTCGTTGGACGCGTGGCGGAAAAACGCGCGGTGCTTGTCGCCAAAGTTCCAGTCGAACTTCAGAATCAGGTTGTAGAAGTCGTCCTGGTTCACATAGGTCGGCTGAATGAAGTTCGTGGTCGAATACCGCTGCCCCGGTTCAATGTTGTTCGGGGTAGGCATAAACGAAGTCACGCGTCGCGCCACCGGGTCAATCCGGCTCGCCGGAATGATATTGCCTACGAACGGCATCCGCACCGGGTTGCCGCTGGCGTCTGTCGTCGTGTTCAGCGGATCGAAGATCCGGATCGGCGTGCGCGCGGCATCCGGCAGGGTCAACCGGCTGAAATCGCCCGTCCGCATCTCCGGCTGCGCAAAGCTGTTCCGCAGCGGATTCGGCGTCCCTTCGCGGTAGCCTTCATAGGTCCCCATGTAGAACAACTTCACCGGACCGTCTTTCTTCAGAATCTTCGGAATCAGCAGCGGGCCATCCACCTGGAAGCCGTACTGGTCCATGTTCCCGTTTGGCCGCGGTGCATTTTCAATGCCTGCCGCCGTCCGTCCGCGAGCATTGTTCTGGAACGAATTCGCGTTCAGCGGAGCCCGTCGCAGAAACTCCCACGCCGCGCCATGATGCTTCGCGCCGCCGGATTTCAACACCACGTTGATCACGCCACCGCCCGTGCGCCCGTAAGCCGCGTCGTAGGAGTTCGTCTGAATCGTAAACTCCTGCACCGCGTCCACCACCGGCACGTAAGCGATATTGTTTCCGCCCAACTGCGCGTTGTTCGGCGCGCCGTCCATCAGAAACTCATTCCGGCTCTGTTGACCGCCGTTGATCGACCATTCCGCAATCGCGCCGTTGTCAAACGGACGCTGCCAAATCGCCGCACCTCGGAACGTGACGCCAGACTGCGTCGCGCCCAGCATAAACGGGTTGCGCGCATTCAGCGGCAAGTCAGCAATCGTCTTGTTGTCGATAACTCCCGAACGCGAAGCGGTCTGCGTTTCCAGCACCGCCGCGTTGGCTTCCACCGTGATCGAGTCAGTCAATTGACCAACTTCCAACGCAATGTCGATACCAGCTACTTGGCTGACGTTCAGTGTAATGTTGCTCCGCACCGCCGTCTTAAATCCAGACTGCGTTACGGTCAATGTATACTGCCCCGGCGTTAGGAACGGAATCGAATAGACACCGGACGTGTCCGTCGTTGCATTGCTCGTCGCTTGGGAAGCATTGTTCACGGCCTTTACTTTGGCGCCGGCGACTGTAGCGCCGGAGCCGTCAAGTACACGGCCTGTCATCGTTGCGCGAAACTCCTGGGCGAACCCGGCCATGGAGAATAACGCAAGTATAGAGGCGATCGGTACAGATCGTTTCGTCATAGAATAACCCCTTCCTTATAGAAATTGGCGGTTCGAGAAGGTCCCGCCGATTGCTGAGACTCTATCACGAAACCGTGACGATCCGCTTAACACAACTTAACTATTTCTCTCCCAGACCCCCCTTTATCGACACGTCAACCATCGCTTTAATTTGGACCTGACTCCCTTTCCCTCCACCGTCACAGACTCCTGCCGCGTCCCCAGCTCCATCACCACCTCCACCGAATCCTCCCCGCCCACCCCCACTTCGTTCCGTGATACCGGCTTGAATCCCGCCAGTTCCACCCGCAGCGTGTACCGCCCCGGACGCAGATCACCAATCGAATACCCGCCCCGCTCGTTCGTCTTCGTCACTTTCGCTTCCTGCGAATTGCCGTGCACCACCGTCACGGTCGCCCCCGTTATCAGCCCTCCCGAGCCATCCACCACGCGGCCCGTCAGCGTCGCCGCCCAAGCCTCGCCACTCAAGAATGCCAGCGTTAAACCGATCTTCTTCAATCCAATACCCTCGCTAATTCCGGATGCTACCACGCCGCCTTCGCTTCTGATACCGTTTAGGAAGACTCATGACCGGAACAACGGACTCGCTCCTCGCGTCCAATCTCGAAAGCGTCGATTCGGTCGAAGCCCTAGTCGTCGATGCCGCTGCTGCCCTCGGCCTGGATGAAGACGCGCGAATGGACTTGGGGCTGGCCGTCCGCGAGGCCATGGTCAATGCCGTCGCTCACGGCAACGAATACAGCCCCGATAAGCAGGTTCGCCTCATCCTCGAACGTCGCACCGACGCCGTCAAAGTCACCATCATCGATCAAGGCGAAGGCTTCGACCTCAATCGCGTCCCCGACCCGACACAAGGCGAAAACCTCATGCGCGAATCCGGCCGCGGACTCTTGCTCATGCAAGCCTTCGTCGACGAGTTCTCAGTCAAACGCACTGCCTCCGGCGGTGCCGAAGTCGTCCTCGTCAAATACGCATCTTAAACCCAGGGAGAATCAACAAGGTGAGTGCACGTTTTACAACCCGTCAGGTCGGTGACGTTACCGTGATCGATGCCGTAGGCCGCTTCACCCTCGGGGAAGGGTCGTCTCTTCTCCGCGATACCGTGCGCAATCTCGTCGCCGCCGGCAACAAGAAGCTCCTCCTCAACCTAAACGAAGTCAGCTACATTGACAGCTCCGGTGTCGGCGAACTCGTCTATAGCTACACCACCGTCACCGGACAGCAGGGCCAGTTCAAACTCCTCGGCCTCACCAAACGAGTCCACGACCTGCTCCAAATCACCAAACTCTACACCGTCTTCGAAGTCCATGATGACGAAACCCAAGCTGTCCGTAGCTTTTCTTGAGAACTTGATCGGCCACCCCCTACTACCTCGCGTAGGGTCATGACAGATCGAAAACCAATCCGCCTCCTCATCGCCGAACCACAACAGTTGGTCCGCGAAGCTCTCGTCGCTCTTTGCGAACGAAACCCCGATATCGAGGTAGTGGATCAATGTGCCGACGGCGCCGCCGCCCTCCGCCTCATTCTCCAAAAACTTCCCGATATCGCCCTCCTCGAACTCGACCTCGCTGAGCTCCATACTTTGGAACTCCTCCGCCAGGCCCGGGAACTCCAGATCATCACCCGCATGGTCCTGATGACCGGCCGCAGTGATCGTAAGACGATCATCGAGGCCCTCCGCTGCGGCACCCATGGCATCCTCCTTAAAAGCGGATCCACCCGCCACCTCATGGATGCCATCCAGCAGGTCAGCGCCGGCGGCGTCTATATCTCACCCGCCGTCGAAATCGATAAAATCTTCGCCGCCCACCGCAATCGCAAGGATAACGAAGATCCCTTCGAAACCCTCTCCGCCCGCGAGCATCAAGTCTTCACCATGCTCGTCGAAGGCCACCGCGCTAAAGAAATCGCCGCCCGCCTCGCCGTGAGCCCCAAAACCGTCGACACCTACCGCGCCAGCATGATGCGGAAACTCGACATCCACGACGTCGCCGGGCTCGTCAAGTTCGCCATCACCAGGAACTTAACCAGCCTTCCAACGGTAGACTTCCACTTCCCCATCCCCTCACTCTCCACCGCCGCCATCACCCCCAACGCCCGCGCCAAAGCCGCAGGCGAAGGCCTCGGCTGACTAACGGACGATCTTCCCAAATAGCTGCCCACCCCGCCCGGGACCCAACCAGGTCCCGGCGTACTGGTTCTTATACAGCAGCACCCGCGCCGAGTACGGCCCCCCCGGCATCGCCACATCCGTCACCTGGATCATCGGCGTATCCCCCGCCCATTCAATCGTCACCGGCACCGGCAACGGCCATTCTTTCTCCCCCAGCTTCATCCGCGTCCGCAGCAGCCAGGTCTTCCCCCCCATCTTCGTTATTCCGTCAATCGCGTACCGCTCCTCGCCTGATAATCCCGCCTTCTTCCACGTCGTCGATTGGCCCACCAGCGCCGCCCCGCTCAGCATGGCCGACAACTCTTTATCCAGTTGCTCCTGCGGCGTCACCACACGACTCCCGCATCCCACCAGCACCACCAGTAACCATAGCTTTTTCATATCGGTAATCTTACCTTCCAACAAGCCACTCCCAACGCCGCCGTCAGCCCCGCCAGAACCCAAAACACCAAGTCATACGAACCAGTCCGCGCCAGCGCCTCCGCCAACAGCACCGGCCCCACTGCCGAAGCCACCACCGTCATCATCTGCGCCGCCCCTTGAATCCGCCCCAACTCCGCCCGCCCAAACACTTGGCTCCAGACCGAGAAGAAGACGACCGTAACCACCCCGCCCGCCACACCCATCGCCACGCCATAGCCCATCACCTCCCCGAACGTCCCCACCAACGGCAACGCCACCAGCGACCCCGCCAGCACCCCCATCCCCACTCCCATCAGCCGTTGCAGCGGCCACCGCATCGCCACCCATCCCCCGCCAAAATTCGCGACCAGACCCAACAGCGTGCTCACCACCAGCACCGTCTGGTAAGTCGTCGCATCGAACCCCCTCCGCTCCAAAATCGACTGATTAAACAACGCAATTCCCGAATACACCAGCCCAAACATCGCGCTCGACAATCCAAACACCCAGAACGCCCCCGTCCGTACCGCCTTCCCGAAGGCCATCCCCCCCATCGGACCCGGCACCTCTTCCGTCACCGGTGCCTCCCGCACCGTCCACCACGCCAGCGGTGCCAACACCATCACGAGAGTCCAGCCCACCCCGCTCCACGCCGCCCGCCACCCGAACTTCAAAATCGCCTGCCCTACACTCGGAAACGCCGCAATGAAGCCCATCCCGACCAGCAGCGCATACACCCCCATCGCCAAGTTGATCCGCCGCGCAAACCACTTCCCCGCCAGCGCTAAACTCACGACCGACAGCGCACTCTGTCCCAACCCCCGCGACAACGTAATCGTCAACGCCAACACCACCAAACTCCCGGACCCCGCCATCAACAGCACCGTCAGCCCCAGCGTCAACAGCAACACCGTCATCACCACCCGAGCGCCGTACCGATCAACCAATCGCCCGCACGGCAGGTTGAACGCCGCCCCAATTAGAGTCGCCCACAGGTTAATGTTCGCGTAGGCCACACGGTCCAGCCCGAAGTCCCGTAGCAGCGGTTCGGTCACCAATCCTAACCCCTGCGTCCGCCCCGGTAACGTGGCCACCATCGCCAACGCCGCCATCCCCAGAACCGCCCAGCCCGGATACATGGAACAATAGTATCTCAGTGCTCTGGACCATCCGCCTCAGCGCCGCTCTTTACGCCGTAACGCTCTACGGCCTTTGGCGTCGCCACCCCTGGGCCCGCTCCGTCTCCGCCCTCGCCTACGCCCTCTACGTCGCCCATATCTGCCTCGCATTCCACCAGCGCTACGCCTGGAGCCACGCCGTCGCCTACGCCGAAACCGCCCGCCAAACCCGGGAACTCTTCGGCCTAGACTGGGGAGGGGGAATCTATTTCAACTACCTCTTCACACTCGTTTGGCCCATCGACCTCATCTGGTGGCGCCGCCCTTTTTCAGTAGGAATCCACATTTTTATGATTTTCATGTTCCTCAACGGTGTCGTCATTTTCGGGAAATGGTGGCACTAGCCATGCGCAAGTTTCTCTTCTGGCCCCACCTCATCGCCGGCGTCGTGGCTGGTATCGTCATCCTGGTCATGTCCGTCACTGGCGTCCTGCTCACTTACGAAAAGCAGGTCATCGCCTGGGCCGATCAGCCCCACAACACGGTCTCCGTCTCGGAAGGTGCCGTTCGCCTCACCATCGACCAACTCCTCGCCGCCGCCCCCAATCCAACCGCCATCACTCTTTTGATCGACCCCGCCGCCGCCGCTCAGCTTACCCTCCCCCACAACCGAATCGTGTTCGTCGACCCCTACACCGGCAGAATCAACGGCGAAGGCTCCGTCGCCACCCGAAACTTCTTTCGGCAGGTCACCGCCTGGCATCGCTGGCTCGGCCAGAACACGCCTCTGACAAAAGGCATCACCGGCGCCTCCAATCTTGCCTTCCTCTTCCTCCTCCTCACCGGAATCCTCATGTGGCTCCAGCGCCCCATCGCCTGGTTCCGCCGCGGCCTGTCGAGCAAAGCCCGCGACTACAACTGGCACCACGTCCTCGGCATCTGGGCCTCCGTCCCGCTCCTGCTGATCGTTCTCACCGCCGTGTTTTTCTCCTACTCCTGGGCAACCCCCCTGCTCTACCGCGTGACCGGCGATACGATGCCCGCCCCGGATAACCGGCGGACGCTCGCGTCGCTAGGCCCCTACCAACCTCTGTTCTTGAAGCTACAGGCCCCCGCATGGCAATCGATAACGTTCCGGCCTGGCCCAAGGTCCTTTTCGGTCGAGGACGGCCACTGGGGCCGCGTAGACCTCAAAACGCAGTGGGTCTTCGATCCGGCGTCCAGCACTCTGCTGCGAAGTGAGCCATTCGAGAACTTGCCCCTCGCCCGTCGGCTCCGTACTTGGGTTCGTACCGTACACACCGGCGAAGCCGCTGGCCTGCTCGGCCAAACCGTCGCCGGACTCGCGTCTTCCGCCGCCATCGTCCTCGTCTGGACGGGCCTCGCCCTCTCCTGGCGTCGCCTCCGCGCCGCTCGTTCCTAGCGGGGCCGGTCCCGCTCCGCAATCAAGCTATCCCGCCCCCCCCACCACGATTCCCGATCCGCCGTATGCCTCTCCTGGTTCCTCTCGAAAACACCCTGCGTCGCCTCTGCGCCGCTCGTTCCTAGCGGTGCCGGTCCCGCTCCGCAATC
>JANXMS010000456.1 GCA_025354525.1 Acidobacteriota bacterium | reverse complement strand
GGCACCGCTGGGGTCTACGACACGACCGACGAGGGTGGCAGTAGGTTGGGCCCAGACGGACACGACCGAGAGAAATAAGCAGAAAACGCGAAGGTGTCGATTCATATACTAACTCCCTAGCGAGACTGAATGTTTAGGCACCAAGTCGATGGGCCCCTCACGGGGTGGACCAAGTTCAAATATCGGCGCGTCGACGAACAGGGCCGACGCGCTCCGACCGGAGCTTTGACTACGAGCATTCATCCGATTGCACAAAGAGTCAATCCGAAACTGGGGGCATGACTGAATTCCGTCCAGGATGCCGAACGTATATTAACCGTTCCGAATTCTGGACGGGTGGATTGCGTTCCGCGCAGATCTCCGTAGAATTGGGGGAATGAAATCCTTGGCGGGAGGAGTCGCGGCGGTGCTGTGGGCGACTGGGCTTGCGCTGGGCGCGGCGGTGGCGGAACCGGTTCTACAGGGAGTGAATCCGCTGGCGGGGCGGGCTGGGACAACTTACTCGGTGGTCATTGTCGGAACGGGCCTGGCAGCGATGCAAAGATTCTCGGTGGAAGAAGCGGGCGTGCGTGTGCGGTTAGTGAAGGCTGGCGCGGATCGGTTGGTGGGCGAGATCACGCTGGATCCATCGGTAACGCCGGGGGAGAAGCGGATTCGGGCGGTGGGGCCGCGGGGGGTTACCAATGCGATTGCCTGGCACGTGGTGACGGAAGCGCTGGTGGCGGAGAAGCCGGAGTTAGTTTTGGCCCCGGGGTTGGTCGTGAATGGGAGCCTGGCCGAGCCGGGGGAGGTGGACCTTTACGCTGTGGAGGCGAAGGCGGGGGAAGTGCTGACGTTTGCGGTGGTGGCCGGGGGGAGTGGCCTCGACCCGGTGGTGACTTTGCTGGAACCGGCGGCGGATAGCTGGTTTTCGACGAAGGGGTGGAAGCGCTTGGCTTTTAACGACGAGGAGCTGTTTTTCCCCGGATTGACGACGCAGGCGCGGCTGACGCATGTTGTTCAGCAAGCTGGACGATATCGGGTGCAAGTTTCCGGATTCGCGGGACAGGGCGGAGCGGGGGCGAGTTACTTCCTACGGGTGCGGAGCGGCGAGGGGGAACGCCGGTGGCGGCATCCGATTGCGCGGACCGACTGGAATGAGCGGAGTTTCGTGCGCCAACTGGGGGGAGACTGGCTGGGGACATTGCATGCGCGGGGCGGTGCTCGCCAATCGCCCCTGCCGCCGTCGCAGCTGTCGGGGACGGAAGCGGGCGAGGGGGTGCTGGTGTTGCCGGGGATTTTGGAAGGGAGGTTGAACCGTCCGGCGATGGCGCACACGGTGCGTTTGCACATTGAACGGGCGATGCAACTGGCAATTGAGATTGAGACGCCGGAGGCGACCTTGCCCGAGTTCAACCCCGTTGTGAGCGTGTTTGATGCGACGGGGCGAGAGGTGGCGACGAACGTGCATACCAAGCGGAACAACAACGGGTTGTACATGATGAAAATGATTCACGCCAAAACCACGTTTGCGATTCCAGCGCCGGGAGATTACACGGTGCAAGTGCGTGATATCACGACCGATCATGGCCGACCGGAGTTTTTCTACCGGGTGCTGATTCGCCCGCAGATACCGCATGTGGGTCGGGTCGAGATGCCGGAGGACCGATTGAACCTGGTGGCCGGGAAGGTACGACTGGTGACGTTGCAACTGGAGCGGGAGGAAGATTTTCGGGATCCCGTGATGGCGACGATGGAGGGCTTACCGGCTGGGGTTACGGTGGTGCCGGGGGCGGAGAATCCCCTGGAAAGACCGCCTTTGCAGAACGCTGGGCGGATTGAACGGTACACTCCGAAGACGACGCAGTATTTCTCGTTTTTGTTGAATGTGGCCGAGGACGCGGCGTTGTCGGGAATGATCGAGTGGCCGCGAGTGGTGGTGCGGCCGGTGAAGGAGCAGCAGCTGGCGGCGCCGATTTTGGAGAAGCGTTTCCCGATGATGGTGGTGAAGGGGCTGCAATGAAGGGGCTGTGGCTGCTAGCGCTGGCGACTGTCGTGTGGAATGCGGAACCGGTGGCGGTGCGGCTCGTGCCTTCCGAATTCCGTTTGTACCGGGCGGGGGCGGCGCAGCAGTTCGTCTTCGCGGCTGAGTATGCGGACGGGTCGACGCGGGACGTGACGGACGCCGCCCAGTGGGCGGCCTCCTCGGTAGCCGGGACGGTGAGTGAGAGTGGTCGGATGACGGCGAGGTGGGCGGGGGCGGTGGAGGTGACGGCAAAATGGGGCCGTTGGCAAGCGAGCGCACAGGGGCAGGTGGAGACCGCGGGGGGTGACGAACAGTTTCGGTTCCGCTCGGCGATTGGTTCGATTTTAACGAAGCGCGGGTGCAACTCTCCGGCATGTCATGGAGGGGTGAAGGGCAGGGGCGGATTGAAGCTTTCGGCGGCGTCGTTGTTCCCGCTCGACGACTACGAGTGGATCGTACAGGGTGGGGCTTATCAGGTGCTTTCGGCCCAGGCCAAGGGCGAGCGGAAGCCGCGGATTGACCGACAGAATCCCGAGGCCAGTTTGTTGTTGCAGAAGGCGACGGGAGCGGTGGCGCATGGGGGCGGAAAGCGGTTTGCCGTGGACTCGGACGAGTACCGGACGATTCTCGGGTGGGTAAGGCGAGGCGCGCCATTTGGCCCGGCGGAGGACGAGACAAGCCGGGTGGCGAGCCTGGAGGTATATCCGAGAATCCTTTCGCTCGAGAAGGCGCAGAAGCATCGATTGCTGGTGACGGCAGTGATGGAAAACGGTCGCCGCGAGGATGTGACGGCGCAGGCGCTTTATCTTTCGAGCGACAAAGCGACTGCGGGCATATCAGAGGCCGGGGTGGTGAACGCGGCGGCGCTGGGGGAAACTTCGATTCTGGTGCGGGCGGCGGGGCAGGCGGCGGCGGTGATTGTGGGGGTGATCGGCGAGCCGGTGGCGAACTATCCAGCGGTTCCGCGGCAGAATTTCATTGACGAATTCGTATTCGAGAAGCTGCGTCGGCTGCGGATGGTGCCTTCGGCGCTGAGCCACGATGCGGAGTTTTTGCGGCGGGTTTGTTTGGATTTGACGGGGACGCTCCCGCCACCGGGTCGCGTTGAAGAGTTTGTGCGGAGCCGGGATCCGAAAAAGCGGGAGCGGGTGATCGACGCGCTGATCGGGTCGCCGGAGTATGTAGACTACTGGACGTTTCGTTTTCAGGATCTGTTCCGGGTGGCGATGTTCGCCAACGGGATCAATGCAAAATGGAGCCAGATGTACGGCGAATGGATTCGGGAGAGTATCGTTAAGAACAAGCCGTACGACCGGATGGCGTGGGAACGGCTGACGGCGCAAGGCTACGATGGGCCGACGCGGCACTTTCTGCCGTACGACGTGATCGGCAGTCCGGAAGAAACGATGGCCGAAGAGGTGCGGGTGTTTTTCGGTCGGCGGCTGGAATGCGCGCAGTGTCACAACCATCCGTACGAGACATGGAGCCAGGATCAGTTTTGGGGCCTAGCGGCGTTCTTTGGGCGGATGTTCAAGATGGGCGATACGGGGAACGAGTACGTGGTGTTCGACCATCCGCTGGATGAAGCGATGGGGAACGGCGATGTCAACGGCAAGATTCAGGTGCTGCATCCGCGGACGAAGGCCGAGCTTCGCCCGACGTTGTTGGACGGCAAGACAGTGATGGCCACTGGCCGCGAGAATCCGCGGAAGGCGCTGGCGGATTGGATGGTGCAGCATCCATATTTTGCGGAGGCGACGGTGAACCGCATCTGGAGCGAGTTCTTTGGTCGTGGACTGGTCGAGCCGGTGGACGATTTTCGGTCGACCAATCCGGCGACGCATCCAGAACTGCTGACGCGATTGGCCGAGGAGTTCCGCCGCAGTGGGCATGATCTGCGGGCGCTGATGCGGACGATGGTCGTCTCGCGGACCTATCAACTTTCGGCGGAGCCGAGCGCGACCAACCGAGCCGACCGCGTGAACTATAGCCACGCGCTGCCGCGACCGCTGCTGGCGGAGGTGCTGCTCGACGCGATCACGACCGTGACCGGGGTGGAAGAGCGGTTTACGACAACCGTGACGGCGGCGGGCAATGTGACCCAGCGGACCCCAGCCGGGATGCGGGCGATTCAGCTTCGCGAGCCGGATGTGTTCCATTCGCGGTTCTTGGATCTTTACGGCCGGCCGAATCGGCTGGCGCTGCCGGAGCGGACGGGCAAGGCGAATCTAGGGCAGGCACTGCATATGCTGGCCGGGTCGATTTACAACGAAAAACTGGGAGCGCCAGAAGGTTGGCTGCAGCAGCAATTGAGGGGTGGGGCGACCGATGCGTCGATGCTCCAGACGCTGTATCTGACGGCGTTTGGCCGACCGCCGGAGTTGGCGGAGAGTCAAGAACTGTTGGGTGCGCTGGCGGCCCGACCGGACCGTAACGAGGCATGGAAAGACCTGGTTTGGGCCATCCTCTGTTCGCGTGAATTTGCGGAGAACCATTGATCATGTCCTCTTCTCGACGTCAGTTCCTTACGGCGGGTTCGCTCGGCTTTCTGGGCCTGAGCTTGGCAGATCTGCTGCGCGCGAAGCCGATGGGCAAGGCGCAATCCTGCATTCTGCTTTGGCTCGAAGGCGGGCCAAGCCAGATTGACACGTGGGACCCCAAGCCGAACTCGGCGTTTCAGCCGATTTCGACGAACGTACCGGGGATTCAGATTTCGGAGTTGTTGCCGCAGGTGTCGCGCCGGATGGACCGTTTGTCGCTCGTGCGCAGCATGCACACGCGGGGCAGCGACCATCCGCAAGGGACGCACTACGCGATTACGGGGCACGAGGTGAATCCCGCGATGCAGTTTCCGAGCATCGGGGCGATTCTTGCCAAAGAGACGGGCATTCGGAATGCGATGCCGCCACACGTGCTGGCTCCGCAATGGGAAAAAGCGCGGCAGTATGAAGACTATTTCCGGGCTGGATTTCTGGGGCCAGAGTACGACCCGATGTGCATTCCAGACCCGAGCAAACCGGACTTTCAGATTGCCGACCTGAGCTTGCCGAAATCTGTTTCCGCCGCGGCGGTGGAGAATCGGCAGGGCTTCTTGCAGATGGTGGATCGGCGGTACCGTAAGTTGGTGGACGGTGCGGAGCATGCGCAGATGGACGGTTTCAGTGCGCAGGCATGGAAGATGCTGCTGAACCCTGGGGTCCGCGAGGCGTTTGATTTGTCGAAGGAGTCGGAGAAGGTGCGGGACCGTTATGGCCGGGACGCGGTGGGGCAAAGTGCCTTGATGGCTCGCCGCTTGGTGGAAGCCGGAACCCGGTTTGTGACGGCGGCGGGATTCCACAGCAACTCCTGGGACACGCACGCCAAGAACGACGAGGGCCATCGGGATCGGCTGTGCCCGCCGCTGGACCGTACGCTTTCGGCGCTGCTGGACGACCTGAAAGATCGCGGTTTGTATGATTCTACGGTGGTGCTGGCAATGGGCGAGTTTGGCAGAACGCCGTTTGTGAACAACGACCGGGGGCGGGACCACTGGCCGAACTGCTGGTCGCTGGCGATAGGGGGTGGGGGTATCGCGGGTGGGCGGGTGGTGGGGGCGAGTGATGCCGAGGGTGCGCAAGTAAAAGATCGGGCGACGAGCATGGGCGATCTGTTTGCGACGATCTACAAGGCGTTCGGGATCGACTGGACGAAAGAGTACGATACGCCGATTGGGCGGCCAATCAAGATCGCGAATTCGCTCGAGGACCAGACGGGGAATCCGCTGGCGGAGCTTTTCTAGGTCGCCATGCCGCCATAACGCGAACCACCGAGAAGAGACTATCTTCTCGGTGGTTCGCGTTGGGACTTCAATGCTTCGGGTTGACTAGAAGTCTAGCCGTAAGGCAACTTGGCCATTGCGGGGCTGGTTCGACTGGGCCGTGATCCGACCGAACAGAGCGTTGCTCACGTTGGCTTGCGGGGGACCGAAGACCGTCCGGTTGAACGCGTTGAACAACTCGCCGCGGACCGTCAGCGTGAACCGCTCCTTGATGCTGAACCGCTTCAGGAGGCCGAAGTTCTCGTTAAGGAAGTTCGGGGCACGGAGGTCCGTGTAAGCGCGAGCCGAGGTGCCGAAACGCAGAGCCGCCGGGGCGCGGAAGGCGTCGCGGTTGATCCAGGTGTTTACGGCGGGGTCGAATTTGTCGACGTTTGTCGCGCGGTTCACTCCGGAGATGACGTCGGGCCGGAGGATGCCGTTGAACAGGGGCAGGGTGTTATTGGCGGTCAGAGTGATGGGCACGCCCGTCGAATACTGATGAATACCGGTCAGCACCCAGCCGCCCCAAACCTTTTTCTTCGCAAACGGCAGTTCGTAGCTGTAGCTGAGGGCGAAGACGTGCGGAACGTCGGTGGTCGCGATCGCTTTTTCGAGAGCGCGGTTATACGTCGTCTGGCCGGCCGGCCCGCCTCCCGCCAGGATGTCGGCGTCGGAGATCGTCTTGGCAAACGTATAGGCGAGTTGCAGGTCGAGGCCATTGTTCGTGCGCGCCGAAAGCTGGGTTTGGAAAGCGTGATAGGTGCTGCTGCCAGCGGGGTTGGTGCGGTTGTCGAGGTCAAGGTACTGCGGGAACGGACGGAGAGATTGCGCAACGGATCCGGTGAAGCCGGGGTAGGGCAGGCGGATGCCGGCGGCGACCGCCTCGGGCGATGTCACAGGGCGGGTGAGGAGAGCCCCGAGCGAGAGGTACGTGGGGTCCAGTTCGTTCGCGCGGATGAGCCCGTTGCCAATGCGAGAGCCTTTGGTGCCGAGATAGGTGGCTTCGAGATTGATGCGGGGGGCCAGTTCGCGTTCGACGGTCGCGGACCAGTTTTGGAAGTACGGCACGCGGCCGTCTCCGGGACCGATGAAGCGCATCGCCGTGCCATTGCCGGCGGTGGGATCAATGAAGGGCGGGCGGGGGAAGTTCTGCGGGAAGCCGTTGTCCCAGTTGAAGGCGGGCGTCAGGCCCTGGTCGAGCGACTGGAAGACGGGGGAGGAGATGAAGCCGTTCGACATATTGAGCGAGTCGCGCTGGCCGGCGGCGGCGTTGCCGGCGGCGTAGTAGATGCCGTAGCCGGAGCGAAGTACGGTCTTCGCGGAGAGCAGGTAAGCTAGGCCGAGGCGCGGGCCGAAGGCTTTGTAATCCGTGTTCGCAAACGACGTGCGGCCGTTGCGGTTGGGCCCATCGCCGAGGAAGGCGAGGGCGCCGAGGCGGTTGCCGGCACCGGGGTTGGCAAGGGTCGGGTCGAAGCTCGAAAGATTGTTGAGCTTTTCATAACGGGGTACGAAGATGTCGTAGCGGAGGCCGTAATTGACGGTGAGCTTGCGGGTGACTTTCCAATCGTCCTGGGCGTAGAGGCCCCAGTATTGGTAGCGATTGCGGGGGAAGTATCCGAAGACGCGGGTGGTGCCGCGGTTCACCGCGCCCAGCAGAAAGCTGGCAATCGCGTTGCCGGAATTGGCGACGTTAGGCAGGCCGGTTTCGAGCGCGTTGAACTGGAACAGGCCCGGGGCTTGGAAATTATCAATGCCGTTGGTTTCCATGAAGCGGTAATCGAAGCCGAATTTCAAATTGTGTTTGCCGCGGACAAGCGACAGGCTTTCGTTGATCTGGAAGGCGTTGTTGGTTTGGAGGGTGCGAGCGTTGCAGTTGGGGTCGCCAAGGCGGGAGTAGCCTGCGGCGACGAACTCGACGCAGGGGAAGCCATTGTTGGCGCCGTCGTTGACGCCTCGGAGGCCGAGTTTCGTGGGCCAATCCTGATTCAGAGTAAAGCTATCGATGGTGACGCGGTAGCGGGTGAATCCAATGTTGAGATGGTTGAGAACGGTGGGCGACAGGATGAGGTCGTGGGAGGCGCGAGCGATCGTGTTCTGGCTGCCGGTGGCTCGGCCGGGGGTGGTGGGTCCGGCGATGGTTTCGGCGTCGGACTGGAGAAGGTAATCACGGTTGAAGAAGCCGTTGACGCGGTTGCGGTCCGAGAACGCATGGTCGAGCTTGAGGTTGTATTGGTTCGAATCGGCGGCGGCGCGGCCGACGGAAATGTAGTTGTTGAACAGGCCGGTGTTGATGGGGGTAGGGATCAGGGGAAGAATGTTGCGGGCGACCGAGGAGATGCGGGCGGTGGGGATGCGGTTGCTGGGGAAGGGTGCGCCCGTGGAGCGGTCGTAGATCGGCGTTGCTAATCGCGAAAAATCGCCCTGGCGGAAGTCGGCTGGGATGAGGCTTTGAAGGGTGTTGGGGGCACCTTGGCGGAAGCGGAAGCCGGAGTAGACGAAGTGGAAAAACGTCTTGTTTTTGCCGTTGTAGAGGCCGGGGATGAGGAGGGGTCCGCCGAGGGTGGCACCGAACTCGTTTTGGCGGTTGATGGGGCGGACGCGTTGGACGAAGCCGCGGGCGTCGAGCTTATCGTTGCGGAGGTAATCGAAGAGCGCACCGTGGAAGGCGTTGGTGCCGGAGCGCGTGGTGAAGATCTGGATGCCGCCCCCGGTGCGGCCGTATTCGGCGTTGAAGTTTGCGCGGAGCAGGCGGAACTCGCCGATGGTTTCGACCGAGGGGCGGGTGTTGCCGGGGATGACGCCACCGGACTCGATGCCGGTGGAGGCGATGCCGTCGAGGAGAACTTCTTTGGCGCGGGAGGGGGAGCCGGAGATCTGCGTGTTGGTCGAGTCCCCGGTGACGCCGGGGGCGAGGAAAATGAACTGCTCCAGGTTGCGAACGTTGCCTCCGACGAAGAGGGGAAGGTCCATCAGCTTTTTGCGTTGGATGGTGGTGCCGAGGTCGGAGGTAGCGGTTTGGAGTTCGGTGGCGGTGCCGGAGACTTCGACGGTTTGGTCGACTTGGCCGACTTCGAGGGAGAAGTCGACGGCGCGGGTTTGGGCCACGTTGAGTTCGAGGTTTTTCTGGACGGCGCGGCGGAAGCCATTGGCTTGGACGGCGATTTCGTAGGTGCCGAGGGTGAGCTGTTGGAGGGAGTAGGTGCCGGTGGAGTTGGTGGCGCTTTTGTAGGTAAGGCCGGTGGAGGTGTTGGTGGCGGTTATGGAGGCCGCGGGGATGGCGGCACCGGAGGGGTCTTGCACTCGGCCCGTGAAGGAACCGAGAACGGTTTGGGCGGGGAGGAGGGCGGCGAGGGTGAGAAAGAGGGTTAGCGTCCGAAGCATATTAATAATAGTTTACCTGAATGGCGGAGATTCGTTAGACAGATATCGTTGAGACAGGTTCTGAATGGGGCCATAGGTTTCTCGAAGGTGGTCAATTCGTCCGAGTGTGTTTCGGGTGACAGCAATTTGCCTGGACTGATGCACCGCAAAAACAAGTTCCTGCGGGTCTCGGAATTATTGGAGTGCATTGTGAAAGGTCATTCTTGATGTGGCCAACGGTTCGAAGTGCCGAAGTCGCAGGCGCTCGTGAATCGCTCCGACGCCCTCTATGATGCGGCGCACGGAATATGCCGGATCTCCGAGGGAACCTAGATCCAGTGAAGTGTAGTTCTCCATATCCTTCCGATCAAAAACGGGGACGATTCCGCACCGCATCACCTGTCCCTCTTGGCCATTTCGATCCTCCCAGCCAGAGGGGTAGCTAATTCCGCTTATGAGTACGCCGTGATGCTGGGCGTAATTGCGCAGTTCCAACGCGAGCGCTAGTTGAGAGTTCGATCCAAATTCCTTCCTGAATTCAGCCCAGACCTCGTTCCTCTCCGGGCAGCCGAAGGAAGCGTGCTGATCCGGCGCATATTCGCAATAGAACTTATAGCCAGTCAGCAGATTGAGGAGGCGTCGGTTCAGCGCATGCATAGCGGCATACCCAGTCGCGGGGTCGAGCGGATTCCGACGTAGTATGTGACGGAGGGCTAGACTGACAAGTTCTTGTTCAAATTCGGAGTAGTTGTCGACGAGAAGTGCGAAACACTCCTCGAATCCGAGAATTGCCGAGAGGCGTGATTGTGCCGTATCCAGTTTCATAAACGCGGTCTCGTCGATTTCGAGGTCGGTACCTCGGTCGGCCATCGGTGCATGTAGAAAGTAATTCATTCGCGTCTAGCGTACTTCGCCAACGTTCGCCCGGAAACATTCATAATAGGTTCATGAGGATTAGCCTTTTCTTTGCGATTGTTGCGGCGCTGGGAGCGCAGGACTGGAAGTTGGCGACCGAGTTGCCAGGCGTTGATTTCACCGGCTTATCGGCGGCGAAGAAGACGGAAGTCTTGCAGATACTGCGGGAGTTTGGCTGCCCCTGCGGTTGCCCGATGCAGTTGGCCCAATGTCGCGTCGAAGATCCTGCTTGCAGTCAAAGTACGACCTTGGCGAAAGTTGCGGTTGATGCGGCGAAGGCAGGGAAAGATATCCGCAAAGTCTTGGCCGCGTCGCCGCTCGTGAAGTCAGCCGGGGACCGAAACAAGATGTTGCTGGACCCGGTGGAGATTTCGATTGCGGGTTCACCGGCCAAGGGGCCGGCGAATGCGAAGATCACCATTGTCGAATTTTCGGATTTTCAATGCCCCTATTGCATCAAGGCGATCGGCCATTTGGACGCGGCGCTGAAGGCGTTTCCCAAAGACCTTCGCCTCGTCTACAAGCATTTTCCGCTCGATAGTCATGGCCAAGCGCGGATGGCGGCGCAGGCGAGTTTGGCGGCGGAACAGCAGGGCAAATTCTGGCCGTTGCATGATCGGATGTACGCGCAGAGTCGGCAGATTAGCCGGATGAACGTCTTGAACTGGGCGAAGGAGCTGGGGCTGGATATGCCGAAGTTCGTCGCCGCGCTGGATTCGGCGGCGATTAAGGGGCAGGTGGATCGGGATGTCAAGGAGGGCGACCGTATTGGAGTGCAGGGGACTCCGACCGTTTTTGTGAACGGGAAGAAGTATCAGGGGGCGCTGGACCCCGGCGTGTTTCTGCCGATGCTAACGAAAGAGTTAGCCGGGCAGTAGGTCGACCGGCGCGACCCCGAACGCGATGGAATATACTGCCCGGCAGTGAAGAAAACTACCGTCGGCGAGTGCTTGCACTGGTCTTACGCTAATCTGGCCATGGCCCACGCCGCGGTGAAGGCCAAGGCCGAACGATATCAAACGCAACATTTTATGATTCGTAGTCGCCTTTTCAAAGGCCTGCAAGTCGGCCAGATGCAACTGGGACCGCTCGCGGACGAAGAACGATTGAAGATGATTTTGCCCCAAGCTTGTTACTACTGTGCGAGTCGGCAATTTTTGACGGTGGATCACCTAATTTCTACAAGCAGGGGCGGGGAGAACTGCGGGGAAAACATAGTATGGGCTTGCCGCAGTTGCAATAGCTCGAAGGGCGCTCGGGATGCGCTGGTGTGGATTGCTGGACGTGGCGCGTTTCCGCCGCTACTCCTGTTGCGGCGATACCTGAAGATTGCAGTTGGGCTATCTCAGGAGCGGGAGGTGATGCATGTGCCGATCGCGAACCCGCCCTTGATGCCTTTTTTGTTCGAAGCCATTCCGCTGAGTTACCCGCCTCCCAAAACGCTGTGTCTGTGGATCACTGATCGGGATGCCGCCGCTACTGCGGATGGCTGACGGTGGTCTTCGCGGTGCCTTGGGCACCGTAGGCCTGGACCGTATATAGCCCATGAGGCCACATCCACAAAGGCAAGCGGAGAAACGTGGTTCCGCTGAGTTTCTCTTGCATCACGACGGCTCCATCTGGGCCTGCGACGGTAAGCAGTTCGGCCCCTTCGACGCGGGCTTCCCGACAGGGCTTGACGGTTCCCGGCAGGTCGGCCCCGGGGACAAAGCCGCACGCAACGAAGTAGCAGGGCACGGCGCAGTTGTAGACTTCGGGGTCGATGCTGAGGCTGATCCCGTAGAGATCGCGACGGATCAGACGTTCGCCGACCTTGGCCTCGACGAGGTCAAAGCCCTCATCGAAACCGCCGGAGGAGCCGCCGGAAAGCGTTCGCAAAATCTTCACGGGGCCGACGCCCCGAGAGAGCGTGCCGGTCTCCATCAAGAAGCCGGGGAGGAAGTACGTGTAGTTATCGACGAATACACCAGCGGGAACGGTCGTCTCCGGTGCCTCGCGGAGATGGGGGCGATCACCGAGATTGTTGACGAGACGATGAAGGCCGCCGAGGGCATCGATGCGCCACCAGGAATCGGTTCGGCCGCCCGAAACGAGCGACCAGGTTTCGCCGAGGATCGTTTCCTGTTTGGTGACGCGCCAAGTTTGGTAGAGGCCCGTCTGCTGGCGGCTATTGACGCGGAAGGTCCAAGAATTACCGACGGCAAGCGGCCACAGAGGAAGGTCGATGCAGTTCACTCGGGCGGTGATCGTGGCGAGCGTCGAGCCGTTGGGAGCGCGTAGGGAAAACGTTTGGCCGTCGGCCACCCAGTGGCCGGTAACGTTTGAACCGATGGGCGATTCCGGGCCGGTTAGAGCGGTGCCTTGGGTCAACAACGTAACAGACTGGGCGTCGGTGGAGGTCCAGCGGAGCACGGCGCGACCGAGTCCGTCTCGGCAGTCGGTGATGACGGTGGGGTCGAGACGGAGAAAGGTGACGGCGAGCAGCAACAGGCTCATAACATGGTTTCAGCGGTGACTGGTTTTTGGCGGATTTCCATGCAGCCGCGACCGGTGGGGAGCACCTTGTCCGGGTTGAGAAGACACGTTGGATCGAACAGAGTCTTAAAGCGTCCGATCATGTCGAGAGTGTCCGACGTGAAGAGCTTCGACATGAGCTCCATTTTTTCCATGCCAACACCGTGTTCGCCGGTGATGGAGCCGCCAACGGCGATGCAGTGGCTGAGGATGTCTTCGCCGGCGTGACGGGCTTTTTCAAGCTCGCCGGGAATACGGGCGTCGAAGAGGATGATGGGATGCATGTTGCCGTCGCCGGCGTGAAAAATGTTCGAGATAGTGAGGCCGTACTTGGCGCTGATTTCGCCGATTTTCTTCAGGGTCGTGGCGATTTTGGTCCGCGGGACAACGCCGTCCTGCACGTAATAATACGGGCTGACCCGACCGACGGCACCGAAGGCGTTCTTGCGGCCTTTCCAAAGCAACGCGCGTTCCTCCTCACTCTTAGCAATGCGAAATTCTCGGGCTCCAGAGGCCAAACAAGCTTCGCGCACTTGCTCCAATTGTTCCTCGACGGCTTCTTTCAGGCCTTCGAGTTCAATGAGCAGGACGGCGGCGGCGTCGAGGGGGTAGCCCGCGTGGGTGGCTTCTTCGACCATTCGAAGCATGACGCCATCGAGCATTTCGACGGCGACGGGGGTGATGGAGCGGGCGGCGATTTCGCTGACGGCGTTGCCAGCGTCGGTGGGCGAATTGAAGATGGCGAGCGTGGTTTTGACGAGCTCAGGCTGGCGCATCAGGCGGAGGACGACTTTTGTGACGAGGCCCATCGTGCCCTCCGAGCCGGTCATGAGGCCGACGAGGTCGTAGCCGGGAAGGTCCAGCTCCTCGCCGCCGGTCGAGATCACGCTGCCATCCGGCAGCACCATTTCAAGGCCAAGGACATGGTTGGTCGTCACGCCGTAAGCGAGCGTATGTGGGCCGCCGGCGTTTTCGGCGACGTTGCCGCCGATGGTGCAGGCGCGTTGGCTCGAAGGGTCCGGAGCGTAGAAATACTTCTGAGCCTGGACGGCGAGCGTGACGTCGAGATTGACGACGCCGGGTTCGACGGTGATGCGCTCGTTTTCGATGTCGATCGACAGGATCTTGTTCATCCGGGCGAACGCGATCATGATGCCGCCACGGGCCGCGATGACTCCCCCGGAGAGGCCTGTGCCAGCCCCGCGTCCGACGAAGGGAACGCCCGATTCGCGGGCGAGGTTCACGATGGCGACCACGTGGGCTGTCTCGCGCGGGAAGACCACGGCATCGGGTCGGTGCTTGTCCACGCCTCCGTCGTACTCGTAAAGGCTGAGGTCGGCGGGTTGGTCTAGGACGCCCTTATCTCCGACGATTTTCTTAAGTTTGGTAATGACTTCGGGGGCGATCATCGAACGTATCCTTCCAGGCGTTTGAGCAAGGCGGGGTCCATCCAGTCGCGGTCGGAGATGAACTTTTCTACCACCTTGCCATCGGGCGTGATGACGTAGGTCTCGGGGATTTTGAACGTTCCGTAGTCCGAGGAGATGTTGGCCTCCGGATCGCGGGCGGTTTCAAAGGAAAGCTTGAAGCGCTGAGTGAAATTCTTGTAGGCCTTCTCGTCCTGGTCGATCGAGATGCCGACGACGACGATGCCTTTGGGGGCGAGTGCGCGGGCCATGGCGTTGAGGCTGGGGAGTTCGTTGACGCAGGGGGGGCACCAGGTGGCCCAGAAATTAAGAACCAGAAGCTTGCCGCCGAAATCGGTGCGAGAAAGCTTGGTACCACGGTCAGAGGTGATGGCGAACTGGGGGGCGGTATCGCCGACGTTGACGAGGCGTTCGCGGAGAGAGTCACCGACGATGGCGACGAGTCCAACGGCTAGGGCGGTGGCGGCGATTTTGAGCCACTGATCAGGATTCTGCATGGGGGTTAAAATATCTAGTGTATCCCTGTGCCAGATTGTCGCATCCTATCGAATGTAATGCTCATCACGCGTCGCGTTGAATTCTCCTCGTCTCATATCTGTCGGAACCCGTTGCTGTCCGAAGCAGAGAACGTACGGCTCTACGGTCCTGCGGCCAACGTAAACGGCCACGGTCACAATTATGTGCTGGAGGTGACTCTGGCGGGCGACGTGGACCCCGTGACCGGGATGATCTACGACCTGAAAGATTTGAAAGACGTGATGATGGAAGAGGTGGTGGAGCCGATGGATCATCGGCACCTCAATTACGAAGTCCCTCCGTTTGACAAGGTGATTCCGACGACGGAGAACTTGGCGGTGGAGATTTGGGGCCGTTTAGACCGCCGCTTTCAGGGTGGTCCGGCGCGCCTGCACACCGTGCGACTGTTTGAGACGGAAGATACTTGTGTGGAGTACCAGGGTTCCTGATGACTGTCAGCTTGACCCGGAACTACCGCTTCGTAGCGTCCCATCGTCTCCATTTGGAACAGTTGAGTGCCGAAGAAAATCAGCGCCTCTTCGGCAAGTGCAACAACCCGTATGGCCACGGACACAACTACCTGCTTTCAATCACGGTGAAAGGTGCGGTGGACGATCAGACGGGGTTGGTTGTGTCGCTGACAGGCCTCGATACGCTGGTCCAGCGCGAGGTGCTCGACCGCTACGATCACCGTTATTTGAACTTCGATGTGCCCGAGTTTGCCACGACTCCATCGACCACCGAGAACATGGCATTTGCCATCCGGGACCACTTGTTGCGGGAGTGGTGTAGCAGTTTGGGCAATTCGGCTCCGCAACTGACGAATGTCCGAGTGCAAGAAACAAAACGAAACTCTGTCGAGCTCACGCTCATCGATTAATTCAAGATGAAACAACGTAAAGCTGTGGTAAAGATCGTGCCGGTATCGCAGCAGGTGGATATTGCCGCCCATGCGAAGGACATCCTGTCGGGCTTGGGGGAAGACCCGAGCCGGGACGGGCTTTTGAAGACGCCCGAGCGCTACGAGAAGGCGATGCGGTTTCTGACGTCGGGCTACCAAGCGGACGTCGACAAGTTGATCAACGGTGCGTTGTTTGACGTGGATTACGATGAGATGGTGGTGGTGAAGGACATTGAGTTCTTTTCGATGTGCGAGCACCACATGTTGCCGTTTTACGGTAAGGTTCACGTGGCGTACATACCGAACGGGAAGGTAGTGGGGTTGAGCAAGATTCCGCGGATCATCGACGTTTTCGCCCGGCGGTTGCAGGTGCAAGAGCGAATGACCCAGGAGATTGCCCAGACGTTGATGGAGGTTTTGCAGCCACGCGGAGTCGGCGTGATCGTGGAAGCGCGGCATTTCTGCATGATGATGCGTGGGGTGGAGAAGCAGCATTCGTCGACGGCGACCAGTTCCATGCTGGGCGACTTCCGCAACAAAGAGACGCGGCACGAATTTTTATCGTTAGTCCGCCATTCGAGCTTGCACGATTAGTAGACTAAAGGGAGCATGTCTGTTCCCTTTCGCCACTTCACCGCGCCGGATCTGTTCGGTGCCCCGATTGAGGTAGAGTTTCGCTGGATCCAAAACGGGATCTCGATTCGTCACGCCGATACGGTGGATGTGAAGTTTGAGATTGTGGTGGAGGGGCGGCGCGAGGAAAGAGTCCTGGCGTTGCCCCATCCGCAGTTGTTGCGGGTGGCGGCAGAGTCGGGTCATCCGATCACGGATCCGTGGTGCAGCCGAATGGCGGCACTGCATTTGAAGTACATGATTGAGTCGGGCGATGATTTTGAAAAAGCACTGGTGACCTTGACCGGGGACCAGATGAATGAGTACGCTAAACAACTCAAACCAGAACTTGCGGAAGCGCACTAAGCTTCGCTATTTTGGGTTGCATTCGGTCGATAGTTTCGTATAAATCTGTAGCGATGGCCCCGGTAGAGGGTGGCCTGTCTGGAGCGTAATTTTCCATGGTGAATTGTCCAAAGTGTGACGCGGCGATTGAAGTAGACGAGGATGAACTCGACGCCGGTGACGTTGTTGAATGTGAGGAGTGCGGCGCGGCGTTGCGCGTGCTGAGCACTGATCCTTTAGAGTTGGAATCCGATAAGGACGCCGACGATGAGGATGACGACGACGATGATGACGAGGAAGAGGAAGAGGAAGAAGACGACGAGTTCGACGATGAGGACGACGTCGAAGACGATGATGACAAAGACGAAGACGAGAAAGACTGGTAGTCTGCTGCTCGTGCTTTTGGCTATCGCGGGGGGCTTGCACCTGCCCGCGATGGGCTTTGCTGAGGAGAAGAAGACGGTCTCCGTGATTGCGGGGACGATCTTCCGGGAGCCCGGCTTCGCGCTGTCCGGCGCGGTTGTGACGCTCGAAGAGGCCGATCCGCCCGCGAAGGGCAAGCGAACCAGACCGCAAAAGGTTTCGACCGATGCGCACGGGGAGTTTACCTTTCGTTTGCCAGCGTCGGAAACCAAGTTCAAGGTGACTGCGGTGGCGAAAGGGTTTGGTACGCAAACGAAGGAAGCGGCGACGGTGTCGGGCGTTCGCGTGGACGTCTTCTTCGAACTGAAACCGGAATCCAGGTAGAATCATCTAGTAGGTGTATAGATTGTTTATGTCCCGTCAAATTTGCATGGTCGTTTTTGTGGTTGGATCGCTTGCGGTTGCAATGGCGCAGCAGAGCAGCCCATCGCCGGGCGGCTCCTATGGGAATTGGCTTCCGGGCACCGGCGGGAAGGGGCAGGCGAAAGAAGACGCCAACACGCGGGCGGTGCAGGGTGCGGTGAAGTCGGCCGATGATCAGGTCGTGGAAGGTGCCGTTGTCCAGATCAAGAACACGAAGTCGATGCAGGTCCGCAGCTTTATCACGAAGGCCGATGGAATCTTCACCTTCACGGGCTTGAGCACGGCGGTGGATTACGAAATCCGCGCGGCGGCGAAAGGCATGGAGAGCCCCGTGCGGACGGTGAGTACTTTTGATGATCGCAAACGGGTGATCGTGAACCTGAAGCTCGAAAACAAGGTCGAGCCAAAGAAGTGAACCGGCGGGCGTTCTTGAGCGCCTGGGCGGGTACGGCTGTTCTCAGTGCGGTCGGGACGAACCTTCGTCTGAGCCGGTTGGATGGTCGGCCCGAGGCGGTGGATTTAGGCGCAGTCGAAGCGACGGTGCTGGTGTTTCTGTCGACGGTGTGTCCCATTTCAAATGCGTATACGGACCGGATCAAAGCCTTGGTGGCTCGGTATGCGGGAAAGCCGGTGCGGATATTGCTCGTAAGCGCCAACGACAACGAGACGGTGGATGAGGTGCGGTCGTACGCTAAAGACGTGGAGTTCGCAGTGCCGCTGTTCAAGGATTGGAACAATGTGGTGGCGGACCGTTTTGATGCGCGGATGACGCCAGAAGCGGTGGTGGTGGACAGGGCTGGAGAGGTTCGGTATCAGGGAGCGATTGACGACGCCAAGAATCCTGCGCGGGTGAAGGTGGAGGCGGTGCGGCTGACGGTGGATGCGCTGTTGGCTAAGCAGGCGACGGAGATTGGCCGAATTCGCAGCTTTGGCTGCACGATTAAGCGGGTACGGAAGGAACGATGAAGAGACTGATTGCGTTTTTGGGGTTGGCGTTGTTGGGGGCGGAGACGCCGCTTGTGAAAGTGAACGAGATGCTCTACCCGAAGCTGATCGCGGAGCGGAAGGGGAAAGTGATCCTGGTGGATTTCTGGGCGACGTGGTGTGTGCCGTGCCGGAAGGAAATGCCGCTGGTGGCCAAGCTCGAGGCGAAGTTGAAAGCGAAGGGGTTCGTGGTGGTGACGATCTCGTCCGACGAGCTGGACAATGAGCCGGCGGCGCGGGCGTATTTGAAAGAGGCGGGGATCACGACGACTGGTTACATCAAGGCTCCGAAGGACGACGACGCGTTTATTCGGCAGATTGACCCAAAGTGGGGCGGCGAGTTGCCTGCGCTCGTGCTGTACGACCGGACGGGAAAGAAAGTGAAGGTTTGGAAGGGAGAGACGGCGATTGCAGAGATCGAGGCGGCGGTGACGAAGCTGCTGTGACGCTGCCGTCGTTTTACGCTGAGAACGATTAGCAAGTGCGAATGCTGGCGAATGTGGACGGCGGCATTCGGCTGAAGCGCTGAATATGGGGACCGGGGGCGCTTGAATAGGCGTGGGACTATTTGGGAAAAATCTAGCGCCCCACGCGGATGTGGATTTGCTTACGGCGGTAGAGTTTGCCGACGGGGTCGCGGACATTCGCTGCGGTTTAGTTTCTGAGTGCCCGGTCAAATCCCCCCGCCTTTCAGGCGGGCCGCTTTTAGCCTCAGCGCTGCAAAACAAGGAGATCGCGGAATGCGGGAGAAGCGCCCGCGGGGGCTTTGCCACCAAGTTCCGCGACGGGCGGG
>JANXMS010000435.1 GCA_025354525.1 Acidobacteriota bacterium | reverse complement strand
CTTTCGCTCGTCGTCTTCCTCCTGCTCGGTCGAGCCGATGTCGGCCAGGCTGCCTCCGCCGGGCGCGGAGACTTCTAGATCACCACCACGATCCTGCCCTGAACATCGCCTTCCAGAACCAACGGCGCGTTGAACACGACTTGGTCCATCCGGATCTCGGTCGTCATCGCTTCCAGCTTCTCAACCGGTAGCGTCTCCGCCAGCCGTTGCCAAATCCGGCGTCGCTCCGCGTTCGCCACCTCTACCGAATTGATCCCGAGCAGATTCACGCCCCGCAAAATGAACGGCAGCACCGTCGTCGCGAACTCCGTCCCGCCGACCAAGCCACATGCCGCCACCGAGCCATTCGCTGCCATCTGCCGAATCAAAGATGCGAGCGTCGTCCCGCCCACCGTATCCACCGCCCCGCCCCACCGTTCCTTCTCCAGGGGCTTGGCTGACTCCGCGCCCAGCACCGCACGGTCGACTACTTCACTAGCTCCCAACCCTTTCAGATACTCCGCCGAAGCGGGCCTGCCGGTGGAAGCCACCACCCGAAACCCCCGCTCCGCCAGTAGTGCGATCGCCACGCTGCCTACTCCCCCCGCTGCCCCGGTCACCACGATCTCGCGGCCCTCCGGCTTCGCCCCGTGCCGCTCCAGGGCGTCCACGCACTGCATCGCCGTAAAGCCCGCGGTGCCAATAGCCATCGCCTGCCGCATTGTGAACGGGGCCGGCACCGGCACACACCACTCGGCCTGCACCCGGGCAAAGCCCGCGTAGCCCCCCCAGTGCCGTTCGCCGAGCCCGCAGCCCGTCACCGCTACCTCTGACCCAGGGGGGAACTCCGCCGCGCTTGACTCCACCACCACTCCGGCGAGGTCGATCCCCGGCACCATCGGGAATTTACGAACGACTCCGCCCCGACCGGCGATCGCCATCGCATCCTTGTAGTTCAAGCTGGAGTACTTCACCTCCACCAGGATGTCCCCTGGCGGCAGGTCCGCAGTCTCCAAAATACCCAGCTTCCCGCCGGTCTCGGTGAGGGTCAACGCGCGAAAGGTGGCCATGATTTACTTCGCCGTAAAGTAGTTCACTTCACCCATCATCACGGACTCGACCTTATCGGTCAGCTTGCCATTGGCTTCGCTCGCCTTCCGCGCCGCCACCCAAACCGGATCGGCGCCGAACGCCTTCCAAGCCTTATCGCGTGCTTCCCGGCTCGCATACTTCAACACATAGACCAGCGTGTTCTCGCTGCCCTTCTCTTTATCGGTCGGCCCCCAGAAGCCGATCACGTTAATACCGTGCTTGGCGAACAATGCCATCGTGTGTTGACGGAAGCGATTATGCAAATCTTCCATCTTGCCGGCCGCTGCGACGTAGGTCCGCAATTCATAGCAAGCAGCTTCTTTCTTCAAGGACGGCGACGGAGCCGGGGTCTGGGCCAAACTAAGGGCCGCTGTAGCCACGAGGGCCAAAATCAAAGTACGCATGAGCCCCCAGTCTACAATGGAGTCTCCCTTAATGAAAGATCGAGTCCTATCCGCACTTGCCCAAGGCGCGACTCTGGTCACCGCCAACCGCCGCCTGCGCCGCAATTGGCGGGCCGATTTCGATGCAGCCCAGCAGGCTGCCGGGCTGCGCGCCTGGCCCTCCCCGCTCATCGTCAGCTACGACGACTGGCTCACAGAGGCCCACCAGGACCGTTTCTCCTCCCAACTGCTCCTCCCCGATTTCGCCGAACGCTACCTGTGGGAGCAGACGATTCCCGACGCTGTCCTTCTCGACCGCCCCGCTACTGCAAAGATGGCCTCCCAAGCGTGGACTCTGCTCTGCGCTTGGCGCGTCCCGCTCGACCATCCGGCCTTCGACGAGACCGAAGATACCGCCGCTTTCGCAGGCTGGGCCGCCGCCGTCGCCCAGCAATGTGCCCGCCGAGACTGGCTCTCCCCGGCGACGCTCGCCGATGCCGTCAATCCCATCGCCGCCGAACTCTGGCTCACCGGCTTTGATGAACTCACTCCCCAACAAGTGGCTTTGCTCGCTCGCCGTGACCGGCCCTACTTCGTCGCCGATTCCCCGACTCGCCAACGCGGCCTCGCCTCGCTTGCCGCCTATCCCGATGCCGCCGCCGAACTCCGCGCCGCCGCCGCCTGGGCTCGCCAGCAAGTCGAGCAGAGGGGAGCCCGGTCCGTTGGCGTCGTCGTCCAGGATCTTGCCGGCCGCCGCGACCTGGTCGAAGCCATCTTCCGCGAAACGCTCGGCGGCGACCTCGCCAATCTCTCGCTCGGCAAGCCGCTGACGGACTACCCGTTGATCGACTCCGCTCTGCGCCTGCTCCATCTCGCTTGCCATCCGCTGCCTCTGTCCGAGGTCGGCCAACTCCTGCTCTCTCCGTTCCTGCTCGGCGGCGTCAGCGAGTATCGATTTCGCGCCCGTCTCGACGCTGAGCTCCGTCGGGATAAGGCCCTGCGCTTGAGCGCCGCCGAAATTCGTGGCGACGAATGCCCCAGGCTCGGCGAAGCGCTGTCCGGCCTGTCGCTTGAGCCGGAGCCAAAGTTTCCCTCCGACTGGGCCGCGACGTTTCTCAACCTCCTCGGTTCCGCCGGTTGGCCGGGCGAACGAACCCTTTCGAGTGAAGAGCGCCAGACCGAACGCCGCTGGCAAAAAGTACTCACCGCTTTCGGCGAACTCGACTCGGTCGCCGGTCGCCTCGCCCCTCGGCCAGCGCTCTCCCTGCTGGAACGACTGCTTACGGAAGAAGTCTTCCAACCCGAAACCCAAACCCTCCCCATCCAAATCCTCGAAGCTTTGCAAGCCGCCGGGGCCCAGTTTGACGCCCTTTGGGTGCAGGGCCTCGACGACCGCGCCTGGCCCGCCGCCGCCAAACCGAACCCGTTCCTGCCCTACCGCTTGCAGCGTGAACGAGGCCTGCCCCACTCCTCCGCCGAGCGAGAACTCGACTTCGCTCGCAAGATCATCGACCGTCTCCAGCAGACCGCGCCGCACATCGTATTCAGTTACGCCCACCGGGACGGCGACATCGAACTCCGCCCGAGCCGGCTCATCGCCCATCTTCCGGCCTTTGCTGATTCTCTTCCTGCCTATCCGACTTGGTCCCAAGTAATTCGTGCCGCCGCCGTTATTGAGACCTTCGAAGACCGTCAGGGTCCGGCCCTGCCTCCGACTGTTGAAGTGCCGTCGGGGACCTCTGCGATCAAGGCCCAGGCTCAGTGTCCCTTTCAAGCGTTCGCTCTGACTCAACTTGGCGCCAAGCCGCTGGAGAGCCCGGAGGAGGGAATCGATGCGCGGGACCGGGGCACGATGCTCCACAAGGCCCTCGAACTTTTCTGGCGGGAATGCGGCGACCACGCTACGCTCGTCTCGACGGACTGGACCGAACTGCTCGACCGATCAATTGCGACGGCCACGGCCGATCTCGCCGGGGCCCTGGGCTTGCTGGAACGGTTGCGTCTCCGCCAAGTACTGGGCGAATGGCTCGCCGTGGAAGCGGAACGAGAGCCGTTTCGCGTCGTCGGCTTCGAACAGCGGCTGGTGCCGAACTTCAACGGCTTAAGCTTCTCGACGCGGGCGGACCGAATCGATCAACTGGCCGATGGCTCGACAATGATCCTGGACTACAAGACTGGCTTGGTATCGAAAAAAAGCTGGGATGGCGATCGGCCTGACGAACCCCAGTTGCCGATCTACGCCATCACGGCCAACCCGACTCCGGTGGCGGTCGCCTTCGCTCAGGTCCGGCGGGGTGCCTGCGCGCTGGTCGAAGCTCCGGTGCCGGTGGAAGAGTGGCGGGCGGTGATCACGGGGCTGGTGGACGAGCTACGGGCCGGCGTCGCGGCAGTCGAGCCGAAGGACAACGGCAAGCCCTGCGTGTACTGCCATCTTCATACTTTGTGCCGGATTGCGGAGGTGACCCCTGCCTGAAGCCGTCCGCCAGCGAGTGCTCGACCCGACCCAATCGTTCCTTGTGCAGGCGCCCGCCGGGTCGGGCAAGACCGAACTGTTGACCCAGCGTTTTTTGGCTTTGCTCGCTATCGTGGAGCAGCCGGAAGCGGTGGTCGCCATTACGTTTACGAAGAAGGCGGCGGGAGAGATGCGAGCCCGTTTGGTGCAGGCGCTGGAACTCGCGCTGGGGCCCGAGCCGACCGAGCCGCACAAGCGCAAGACGTGGGCGTTCGCTGTGGCGGTGAACCAGCGCGGCTGGGAGCTCGTGGACAATCCGGCCCGGCTCCGCATTCAGACGTTTGACGGGTTCAGCCGTTCGCTTGCCGAGCAGATGCCTTGGTTGAGCCGATTCGGGACTCCGCCGCAGATTGCGGACGATCCCGGAAGATTGCATTTCTCGGCCGCGCTGGCAGCGGTCCGGGACGTTGAGCGGGGCAACACGTCGGTGGCCCGATTGCTGTTGCATTTGGACAATCAGTTCGGTCGGGTGGTCGAGAAGATCGCCGAGATGCTCGCCAAGCGCGACCAGTGGCTGCGGCATTTGCACGCTGATCGTCCAGGGTTGGAAGCGGCGCTCGGGGTGATCGCCGGGCTTCATTATGATCGGCTTGGGGCGGCGGCACCTTCGGGCGTAACCGGGGCCTGGACGGATGTTCAAGCGGCGGCGCTGACGAAGGCCGGGACGGTGAGTAAGAAGTGGGCGAAGGCGAACGGGCCGTCCGAGGCCTTTATCGAGTTGATTGAAAAGCCGCTGCCGCCGGAGCGGTTGACCCAGGAGCAGTGGGAGCTGACCGAGGCAATCCTCGACGTTTTGAAGCTTGCCGCGGCGGAGCTGAAATTGTTGTTTCAGGAGAGGCGGGAGACGGACTACGCCGAAGTCGCGATGGCTGCTATCGCGGCACTCGGAACCGCGGACCAGCCGACTCCGCTGGCCGAGGCGCTGTACTACCGAATCGAGCATCTGCTCGTCGACGAGTTTCAGGACACCTCTTCGTCCCAGTACGAGATTTTGCGGCGGCTGACTGCCGAGTGGGTTCCGGGCGACGGCCGGACGTTGTTTCTGGTGGGCGACCCGATGCAGTCGATCTACGGTTTTCGCGAGGCCGACGTGGGTTTGTTTCTGCGGGCGGCGGCGGAGGGCTTGGGTCATTTGCCGTTGGAATTTCAACAGTTGACCCGGAACTTTCGGTCGGATCGCGAGTTGATTGGTTGGTTCAACGCGGTGTTCCCGTCGGTGTTGGCTCCGGAGATCGATATCGAGACAGGGGCGGTTCCTTACGCCGCGAGTGAAGCGACGCGGGAGTATTCGGAGTGCCAGGTGACTCCGCTGTGGGGCGGCGCCGAAATGGTCGCCGATCTGGTTCAGCGGCATTCGGAGGGCAAGATTGCCGTACTCGTGAGGAACAAGAGCCACGCGGTGCCAATCGTGGCGGAGTTGCAGAAGCGGGGCATTCGGTTTCAGGCTGTAGACCTGGACCAGTTGGGCGAACGTAGCGCGGTGCGGGACCTGGAAGCCTTGACCCGGGCGTTGTTGCATCCCGAAGACCGTACGGCGTTTCTGGCTGTCTGTCGGGCACCTTGGGCGGGCGCTACGCTGGCGGATTTGGCGGCGGGAGCCGCCCCGCCTCGGGTTCTGGAGGCGCTTGCGAAGGCTCGCAGGGAGCGGTACCGCGGTGGTCTGCGGCAGCAGGTGGAGCGGCTTTGGCTTGAGTTGGGCGGCCCGGCGACGCTCGCGTCCGAAGCAGACCTGGAGGACACGGGAGCGTTCTTTGCGCTGCTGGATTCGTTTGATCCGGCGGCGGACCTGACGGTGGCCTTGCAGCGTTTGTTTGCCCGGCCTGACCCGTTGGCGGACGGCCGGATTCAGATTTTGTCGATGCATAAAGCGAAGGGCCTCGAGTTTGACGTGGTGATTTTGCCGGAGTTGCACCGTTCGGGCGGCAACGATCAGCCGAGCTTGCTGCGCTGGCGGATGGCCGGGGACGAACTGCTATTGGGTTGCATACGCGAGACCGGCGCGGGGCCGGACCCGATCTACGAGTATTTGCGGGACCACGACCGGACCCGAACGACGCTTGAGATTTCACGACTGCTGTATGTTGCTTGCACTCGGGCGAAGCGGCAGCTTTATCTTTTGGTGCAGGGGAAGCCGAGGCGGGGGACGCTGGGCCATCTGCTGGAGGCGACTTTGGCACCGGTGTTGCAGCCGGTGGACGCCGCCGAGGCGGGGGCGACCCGGCAGGTTTTGCGGCGGTTGCCGGCGAACTGGTTGACCCCCAGTCCGCCGGAGGCGATGGCTTGGCCGAGGACCGAGTTGATTGACGAGGTGGAGGACGCTGAGGAGTCAGGTCCTTGGGAGCAGCGAGCGACCGGGACGGCGGTGCATTTTATTTTGCAGCGGATCGCCCGAGACGGCTTGGCCGCTTGGCCGTTGCAGCGGCTGGACGAAACGAAACCGTACTTACGGGCTCGTTTGCCCGAGGAGGCGGTAGAGCACTGTTTGCAGGCGCTCCGGGCGACGTTACGAAGCGACCACGGTAGATGGATTCTGGAGTCCCATGCCGAGGCTCGGAACGAATGGCCGCTGACGGGGCGGATTGGGGATCAGCTTTACAGCGTGATTTTGGACCGGACGTTTGTGGACGAGAGCGGTACCCGTTGGATTATCGACTACAAGACAGGGCGCGGGACGGCGGCGCATCGGGAGCAGTTGGAGCGGTACGGCCAGCTTCTGACGGCAATCGACGACCGACCGATTCGGTTGGGTTTGTACTACCCGCTGCGTAATGAGTGGAACGATTGGGCGTTTACGATTTCTCGGTCAGGAGAATCAGCGACAGCCCGAGCGGACGGTTGACACCCTTGTGGACGAGACTGGTACCCGTTGGATTATCGACTACAAGACAGGGCGCGGTACGGGGAGCTTCTGAAGCTTGTACTACCCGCTGCGTAATGAGTGGAACGATTGGGCGTTTACGATTTCTCGGCCAGGAGAATCAGCGACAGCCCGAGCGGACGGTTGAGACCCTTGTAAACGAGACGGTACGGGGAGCTTCTGAAGCTTGTACTACCCGCTGCGTAACGAGTGGAACGATTGGGCGTTTACGATTTCTCGGCCAGGAGGATCAGCGACTGCCCGAGCGGAAGGTTGACACCCGTCGAGAGCAGGGCGGCTTCGAGCGCGAGCGGGGCGTAAAGCAAGTTGTCGAGCCAAGGGGGGGCGGGTCGGACTCCGCTGCCGGGTTGGCCGCCGAGGAGCGGTTCGACGACGCGGAATTTGAACAGAGCGATGGGAGTCAAGAGCGAGTTCGCATAGGTACAGCGAAGCGTTCGGAAGCCATGGCGTTCGGCTAGGGCGAGCAGTCGGGATTTGGTAAATCGCTGGCGCTCGTGGACGAACGCGGAATGCTGGCTGCGCAGGATATCAAGGGCAGCGACCCGAAGAGCCAGAAACCCACCCGGTTCGAGGACGCGAGCGAACTCTGCCATGGGTTCGTCTTCTTTACCGAGCGGCAGGTGAACCACGACATCCATCGAAACGACGGCGTCGAAGGCCTGGTTTTGGTACGGCAAGTGGCACATGTCGGCCTGGGTCATCCGCTGGACTCCGAGGGTCTGGCCGAATTCAAGGCCCTCCCAACCGAGATCGAGGGGATACATCGGCCAGTTGTAGCGTTCTTGGAGGGCCAGGGCGAAATGTCCGGTGCCGGCCCCGATTTCGGCGACGCGGCGAAATTTACGATTCCGAGCGGTGGGATCGAGCAGGCCAAACATGATTTGGCGCATGCCTCGATACCACCAGAAAGCGTTCTCGGCTTTAGCGATATTGGCGAATTCGGCCGAGTTCATCATAAAGGTAAGAGGCCTTCTTGGTATCGCAGATCGCCCGCGGGGCTGTCAAGCCGCAACTTTGGCCTCTATCTTGGCTTCGATATCGGCGACGGTTCGCTCGAGCGTCTCGGTGAAGACGGTGAGTAGGAGGCCAGCAACGGCGGAAAAGTCTGCTTTGGGGGCGAACCGCTTTAGGCGAATTTCAATTGTGGCGAAGGTGCGACGGACCTCCCGGTCCACTTCCGCCGAGGCGGCTCGACGTTGGGTGGCCGCTTTCGTGCGGAGACGAGGGATCATGGTGGCCAATTTGACGATTTGGGTGACGATATCCTCTTCGGCCTTCAGCATGGAGAAGAGACCGCGTTGGGAGCGCTTGACCCGGACCAAGATCCGGTCGGCGAGAGCCGGGTTGAATGCTTCCCAGCGAACTGGCCCCAGCTTGGCGGCAACAGGACGCAGAGCTTTGAGTTCGTCGGCAAAATTGCGGTCGATCCAGTGGAAGCAGCGTTCCATCATGCGGCGGTCGAGCACGTCGTAAGCGAGGCAGTCGACATGTTTGCCGATCGCGGGTCGGGAGGCTCGCCAGGCGATGATGCCGCAGGCTAGGTCGATATCTTCGAGCCGCTCCATGGAATTGAAGTAGAGACACGGGAGCCATTCGCGTAGGGCTGTTTGCACGGCAACCGAGACTTTCGAGTAGACTGCGATGTACCTACCGGAATGCTCGGCGGGAGCATCGGCCCAGCCACGCACGGGCTGCCACCGACGGGTTGGCGGGCGGGACAGCAGACTTTGGCGACCCGCGTTAGCGTCGATGGCCAGCATGGCAGGCAAGGGTTCTCCGAGAACGGCGTGGCGAACCAGCTTAAGGGCGGTTTCAACGGCTGTGTTCGGAGGGACGACAGACGCGACCGACGACGGGGCCTCAATGGGGCGCTCCGATTCCGAAAGGTTCCGGTGACTTTCGACCGAGGCCGGGCGGAGATCGCCCCAACTGTTTATGCACCCGGAGGATTCCACCCCCGACAGAGCCATGGGCAGAAACAACGTCTGCGATGACTGGTTGAAATTGAGTTTAATCACGCCCTGAATCTATCAGTCGGGAGGTCGATTCCGAACTATGGGCTGTTTCGAGGTGGTGGTGAAATTCAAATAAGCCTCTGGTTTATCAATGCTTTGCGGCGATCAGAAATATATTTGAATGGCTTGTGATGGAGTTTCGGCCTTTGCAGAGGCCGGCACTATCGAGTAGATGGTACTAGTTTTGGTGTTTTGGGGTCCAAACGGGTTCGACGGGGAGCCGGAATTCGATGGACCGAACGTGTAAGTCCTTGCTTGTCAGCTACTTCCTGGGATCATGCTGTTTTTTAGCGGGACGGCCTAGGGGAATTCCTAAACAACGAGGACCGTCCTGCGAGACAAATCTATCTCTGCGTGGAGGGCATTCGTGGAGGGTTGCAGCAGGCGAAGCGGCAAGCCGTTGATTCTAGGGGGAATCCTGTGGACGGATTTATATGCTTTGTTGGTGAAGGAGCTTTCTGGTTTTTGGACGGCAGTACCTTTTCGAGAAAGTACTAGCGAGGTCTTCGACCTGAAACCGACGAGATCGCGGGCGCTTCGTGATGAGGTTTCGACTTAGCTTCCGATGGCGGCATCGGGACAACGAGATCGA
Organism: Acidobacteriota bacterium; assembly: GCA_025354525.1. Classification (GTDB taxonomy): domain Bacteria; phylum Acidobacteriota; class Terriglobia; order Bryobacterales; family Bryobacteraceae. The sequence goes on along the minus strand of JANXMS010000435.1, from coordinate 975 downwards.
ACCCGATTGTAGCGACTCGGCCAAATGGCTGGGAATCCTCATGTTGGGTTTGTGGCGCCGCACAAGTGAAGGATGAAAATGTGGGGCGGTTGCTGGGATTGCGAGTGTTTGCGCTGCCCCTGGGGCGGGTACGGTGCCGAAAACGCTCCCCTGATCGCGGGCGCTTCGTGATGAGGTTTCGACCTAGCTTCCGATGGCGGCATCGGGACAACGAGATCGAACCCGATTGTAGCGACTCGGCCAAATGGCTGGGAGTCCTCATTTTGGGTTTGTAGTGCCGCACAAGTGAAGGACGAAAATGTGGGGCGGTTGCTGGGATTGCGAGCGTTTGCGCTGCCCCTGGGGCGGGTACGGTGCCGGAAACGCTCCCCAGCGATAGCGCTAAGTGATAGCAGTATTGAGGGTTCGGAAAGGTAGTTTTCGAAGCAATCCCGATATTGGGCTTGTAGCGCGTGTCTGGCGACAATTACAGCAAGTCTTGACTGAATAGAGGGCATATCCGCGACGTCTGAAGAGATCAGGAGCAATGTCGGGAGAGAGGAAGGGGCAGCGATCCTCGGCGAGATCGACTACAAGCGAATGCATTGACGGGGCCCTGAGTTGGGACAAACGTAGTTTGACGTCCGCCCAATACGGGGCCGGTAGTTCGGGTTTCCAGAACGCCTCCATTAAGACGGGTATCGCTGTAGAAACGACCGAAACGACCACTACCAAAGTCGACTTGCCACCGGCGGAGGGTGCTCCCGTGGCTTCATGCCCACGGTCGGCGGGCTCGTAGCCGACCTGGGATGGCACAATGCGCTAAATCCTGGGGCTTGGGGCAAAGCCCCATCTCATCCAACGCCCAGCGGCATCTGTCGAATTCACATCAAAACACCTGCTGAAGGTGCTGCAAATGTAATTGTCGCTACAGCAAGTCTTGACTTAACAGACGGCATCTCCGCGACGTCTGAAGAGATCAGGAGCAATGTCGGG
>JANXMS010000428.1 GCA_025354525.1 Acidobacteriota bacterium | reverse complement strand
CTGACGCTATATTCCCAATCCATCATTTATTTTGGGAACACTATCCCAATAATACTCCCAGTCCCGCAGTTCGACGTAGTGCAGGATTTGGAACGTGCGATCTTGCGGCTTGACTACGAGCCAACCGCCGCAAGAAGCAATCCGAGATCGACCCCAACTTCATCGAAGCCGCCTGGGACGTCTCAAAGACCCCCTCGCCCACTTACATCCTCCAACGCGGCAACTATCTCGCCCCCGGTGCCGAGGTCAAGCCCGGCCTCCCCGCCGTCCTCGATCACCCCACCAAACCCTTCCAGTTCCCTGACCCCCAGGGCCACCCGGAATGGCACCATACCGGCCGTCGGCTCACCCTCGCAAATTGGCTCGTCTCCCCCGAAAACCCCCTTGTTTCGCGCGTCTTCGTCAACCGTGTCTGGCAGTTCCACTTCGGCGAAGGCATCGTCAAATCGGTCGACGACTTCGGCACCCAAGGCGACCTCCCCTCCCACCCCGAACTCCTCGACCAACTCGCCGTCGAGTTCCAGGAGAGCGGCTGGGACCTCAAACGTCTCACCCGCCAAATCGTCCTCTCCCAGGCCTATCGCCAGTCGTCCGCCGAAATCCCCGCCTATCTCGCCGCTGACCCGTCGTCCAAACTCCTCTGGCGCAAGCCCCCCATGCGCCTCGAAGCCGAAACCATCCGCGACTCCGTCCTCCAAGTCAGCGGCCTCCTCCAGGGCCAAATGTACGGTCGCCAACAAGCCATCAAACGCGGCCCCGATGGCCAATGGCTCGAAGACGAATCGAAGGGCAATCCCAACCGCCGCAGCCTCTATCTCATGCAGTCGCGCACCCGGCCCGTCGCCTTCCTCCACGCCTTCGACGCGCCCACCATGACCGCCGATAACCAAACCCAACGCTTCCGCTCCGCCCTGCCTTCGCAGTCCCTCGCCATGCTCAACGGGCCCTTCATCCGTCGCACAAGCCAGGCATTCGCCACCCAGGTCTGGGAGCAAAGCAAAGGCGACCCCGCCGAAGCTCTGCGCCGGGCATTTCTCGCGGCTTACTCCCGCCCGCCCTCCCCTCGCGAACTGGCCATCGGCCAACTCGCCATTGCCGCCGAACCCAACCCCCAAGAAGGCCTGCGCCTGTTCCTGCAAGCCCTCCTCGGGGCCAACGATTTCCTTTACAGTTACTAGGTAGCCATGAAGCCTTTCCTCTCTCGCCGACAAGCCCTCCAGGAAGCCGCTCTCGGCTTCGGTGGGCTCGCCTTAAGCTCGCTGGTCGCCCGCGCCGCCGAGACGCCCACGTACTCGCTCCGGCCCCGCCAACCTCACTTCCCGGCCAAGGCCAAAAACGTCATCTTCATCTACGTCGGCGGTGGCCCCAGCACCATCGACATGTTCGATCCCAAGCCGCTCCTGCGCAAGTACAACGGCCAACCCGCCCCCTTTGAAATTAAAGGTCGCGCCCTCAACGGCTCGCAGGAAGTCATGGCCAGCCCCTGGGAGTTCACCCGCTCCGGCCGCAGCGGTCGCGAGATCTCAAACCTTCTCCCTCACTTTCAAAAGGTCGTCGACAAAGTCAGCTTCGTCCGCTCCATGCAGACCGACCGCATCGACCACTCCACCGCCCAGTTCACCTTCGTCACCGGCCGCGGCTTCACCGGCTTCCCCACCCTTGGCTCCTGGGTCAACTACGCTCTCGGCACCGAAAACCAAAACCTGCCCGGCTTCGTCGCCCTCGGCGAAGGCGCCAGCATCGGCTCCCGAGCCCATTCTTCAGCTTGGCTCCCCCCCGTCTTCACCGGCACCGCCATGCGCGCCGACCCTAAGTCCCCCATCTACGACATCAAGCGCCCCGATGACATGACCGGCGACCAGCAACAGCGCCTGCTCTCTGTCGTCAACCAACTCAATCGCGAGCAGAAGGCCGGCCACCCGCTCGATCAGGATCTCGAAGCCCGCATCGCCAACTACGAACTCGCCGCCCGCATGCAACTCGAAGCCCTCCGAGTGGCTGACCTCACCGCCGAAAGCGCCGCCACCCGCGACCTCTACGGCCTCGATGAAAAGGTCTCCGGCCCGTTCAGTAAGCTCTGTCTGATGGCCCGGCGCCTCGTCGAAAGCGGCGTCCGCTTCGTCCAGGTCTATGCCGGCGGGGGAGGGAACTGGGATACCCACAGCAACATCGCCGGCCAGCTCCCCGGCCTCTGCCAGTACATCGACCGCGGCATGTCCGCCCTGCTCACGGACCTCGATCAACGCGGCCTCCTGGCCGACACGCTCGTCGTCTGGTCCGGAGAGTTCGGCCGCCTGCCCACCATCGAATCGAAAAACGCCACCCCCGGCCGCGATCACAATCCTTACGGTTTCAGCATGTGGATGGCCGGTGCCGGCGTCAAACAAGGCTTCGACTTCGGCCAGACCGACGAACTCGGCTACGCCGCCGTCCCCGAATTCCGCGTCGGCCACGCCGACATCCACGCGACCATGCAACACCTCCTCGGCCTCGACCACCAGAAGAATACGTTCTTCTACGAAGGCCGCAACGAATCCCTCGTCGGCGTTACCCCAGCCCGCGTCCTCAAAGAGATCCTCCTATGATTGCTCGTCGTCATCTCCTCACTGGTAGCCTCGCTGCCGCTGCCGCCGCTCATGCCGCCACCGGCGGCGAAGTCAAGCGCCGCGTCGGCTCTCGCATCAAAATCGGCCTCAACGCCTTCTCCTTCAACAAGCCGCTCCTGGCGGGTAAGATGACCATTCCCGACGTCATCGACTACTGTGCCCAGCAGCAGCTCGACGGCGTCGACCTCACCGGCTACTACTTCCCCGGCTACCCCAACGTCCCCTCCGACGAGTTCATCTACGCCGTCAAACGCGCCGCCTTCCTCAACGGTGTCACCATCACCGGCACCGGCGTCCGCAACGATTTCGCCCTCGCCGACCCCTCCAGCCGACGTGGTCACATCCAACTCGTTAAGGATTGGGTCGACGTCGCCGCCAAACTCGGCTCCGACATGGTTCGTGTCTTCTCCGGCAAGGAACTGCCCAAAGGCTATACCTTTGATCAAGTCCTCGCCTGGATGGTTCCTGCCTTTCAGGAGTGCGCCGAGTATGGCGCCAAACGCGGCGTCTTGATCGGTCTCCAGCACCACGACGACTATCTCAAAACCGCCGGTGAAACCATCCGTGTCGTGAACATGGTCAAGTCCGACTGGTTCTCCGTCATCCTTGATGTCGGCAGCTTGCGCCAAGGCGACCCCTACGCCGAAATCGAAAAGCTTCTCCCGTACGCCAGCAACTGGCAGATCAAAGAACACGTCTGGTACGGCACCAAGAAGGTCGAAATCGATCTGCCCCGCATTCGCAAGATCATCGACAAGGTCGGCTATCGCGGCTTCACGCCCATCGAAGCGCTCGGCGAAGGCGACCCCGCTACCATCGTTACCGCCTTCTTGCAAAAGGTCCGTCAGGCGTTCGCTTAGGTCACCGATGTAGGCGTTGCTGGCTTAAGATCGACGGCCTGCGCCGAGGCGTCCCGTACGCCAGCAGCGGCCAAATCAAAGAACACCTTCGCCCCGCATTCGCAAGATCATCGACAAGGTCGGCTATCGCGGCTTCACGCCCATCGAAGCGCTCGGCGAAGGCGACCCCGCCACCATCGCATACGCCGCCCCCGCCCAGCCGACCCGCTGTACCGCCCCATCGATTAACTCGGGGGGCAAACCAACGTCCGAACCCATCGTTACGGTAGTGTTGTGTTTGCCGAGGCGCTCTCTCATTCCTACCTTAGGAACTTTTCAATACTTCGCGAATCCGCCGCGCCACAATCTTGTCCTCGCCCGGTTGTAACATCCAAACCCCAATACTCAGCGAATCCTTCACCCCGGGAACAACTTCAATCGAAGGTTGGCCCTCGCGTAGCTTCTTCCCCACTTCCGCGTAGGTCAGCTTCACCTTCTTCTGGTCCCAAGTAATCCGCAGATGCGGCACATGGTTGGCAATCACCGGCAGATACTGCTCCGTCTTCACACTCTCCACCCCCTTCACGCTATCGCCGATAAAGGAAACCCGCTTCTCCCACTCCTTCCACTCCGCCCCGTGATCTTTCTTCAGGAACGTCTCGATCGCGACCATCATCCCGAGCATCTCTTCCTTGTTCACCTTCATGCCCCGGCCGATCGTGTCGCCGTTCGGCGGGCCGTTTAACCTCGCTGCGGCAATCAACTCCTTCGATCCCAACAGTAGCCCCGCGCTCTGTGGACCTCGAATCCCTTTGCCTCCCGAGAACACCACCATCGAGAAGCCCATCTTCACGTACTTAGTCAAATTCTCCAGCGGCGGCGCATCCGCCGCGCAATCCGTCAACGTCGGGATGCCGTGCTTCTTGCCGATGTCGGCGAAGTCTTGATCCTTCACCTGCCCATCGTTGTTCGCCCAGTTCAGGAAGAACATCATCGCCGTCTTCTCGTTGATCGCCGCCAGCAACTGCTCCCTCGTCTCCACTTCCACCAGCTTCACGCCGCAGTTCCGTATCGCGTGGTCGTAGCCCACCCGGTGCGACTTCTGCACAATCACTTCGCTCTTCATCCCGGTAATATCGGGTAGTTGCAAAACCTTCTTCTGGTCCATCCCCGTCAATACCGCCGCCGTCCCTAACGTCAGCGCCGAAGCCGCCCCCGCGCTGACCATGGCCGCTTCCGCCCCCAGCAATACGGCGATCCGTTTGCCTACCGCGTCGTGCAACTCAGTGATCCGCACAAACTGTTTCGAGGCGTAATTGATCGCCTCCATCACCTCGGGCAACATCAGCGACGCCGTGAACATCGTATACGTCCCGGCCGCGTTGATGATCGGCTGTACCCCCAGATCTTTGAAGTAATCACGCTTGGTCACCGCTGCTGCCGCAGCTGGGGTCAAGCTCGCTACCGCCGGGGCGGCGCCAAGGGTCTGAAGAAATCTTCTACGGTTAGCCATGGCGTAATTATACGCCTACCGGTTCAACTGGAAAACGCTAGTTTTTTTTGCCAACTCTCGGGCAGAATCCCGCGCCACGTCCGCAACACCAGTTCAAGGTGTCCTTCCGGCAAGCATGCGTAGCTCCGCCGAATTCAGGAATTATTTTTCGCGAGCAGGCGCCGGACCGACGTTCGGCTGATTTCAACCTCCGCGCAATCTCCGATTTGCTGATTCCTGCGAGAAATAGGTCGCTGACT
>JANXMS010000417.1 GCA_025354525.1 Acidobacteriota bacterium | reverse complement strand
CGTTGCCCTATCCTCCACTCAGGTGGAAAACAGTTTACCTAATCGTGACCAACTGTGTCATCCTGGTCTCGGTAATCAGCCCCTCGATACACTTAAGACTCACTTACTTTCGTGTCTAGCCAATGGGGTCCACCTCAACCTGTTTCCTTTCCACTCCACGGATTCCCTCAAGCTCCTCTGTCACGCCACCCTCGCCATCCTGGCCGCCTGCTTCCGCGTCAGCCTCCCCACCCTCACCGGCACCCTTACAATTAATTTCCTATTCATCCTCGTCGGCATCGTGGAACTCAGCCTCAGCGAAACCCTGCTCATCGCCAGTACAATGACGGGCCTACAATGCGCACTCGCTCAGGATCGCCGCCCCACTTGGCTCAAAAGCCTCTTTAATGTGGCGGTCATTTCCATCGCTACCATCGCTACCTACGTCGTCTACGCAAATCCTTACTTCGCCGGTTCCGGCATCTCGCCCACCGTTCTACTCGTCACCGCCGCCTTCGTGCTTTATGTCATGACCACCCTGCCCGTCGCCATGGCCATCGCGCTCACCGAACGCCGGTCCATCGTCAAAACCTGGCGAGAATGCAGCCTCTGGTCTGGACCTTACTATCTCGCCGGGGCCGCCGTGGCCATCCTCTTCACCACCACCACCACGCGGATACTCGGTTGGCAGATGGCCCTGCTCATCATGCCCGTTATCTATCTCATCACCCGCTCCTATCAACTCTATATGGGACGCCTCGAAGATGGCCGGAAACATACTGACCAGATGGCCGAACTCCATCTCCGTACCATTGAGGCCCTCGCCCTCGCGATCGAAGCCAAAGATACGACCACCCACGATCATCTCCAACGAGTCCAAGTCTACGCTGTTGAAATCGCCAAAGAACTCGACCTCCCCTTCGAAGAGATCGAAGCCATTCGCGCCGCCGCTCTCTTGCACGACATCGGCAAGCTCGCCGTCCCCGAACACATCATCTCGAAACCAGGCAAACTCACGCCAGAAGAGTTCGAGAAAATGAAAATCCATCCCATCGTCGGTGCCGAAATCGTCGAACAGGCCCAGTTCCCTTACCCCGTCGCCCCCATCATCCGCTCTCACCACGAAAAGTGGAACGGCGAAGGCTACCCCGATGGACTCAAAGGCACCGACATCCCGATCGGCGCGCGCATCCTCGCCGCCGTCGATTGTCTCGACGCCCTAGCTACTGATCGCCAGTACCGTCGTGGTCTGCCGCTCGAAGAAGCATTGGCCATCGTTTGCCAGGAATCCGGCCGCTCCTTCGATCCCACCGTTGTCGCCGTCCTCGTAGCAAATTACGTCGAACTCGAGCGCAAAGCGAAAATCCGCCGTCCCGCTCGCGTCCGGCTCTCCACCTCCATCCGCGTCGAACGCGGTGCCGCTCCTGCCGCTGGCTTCGCCGAAGAAGGCAACTGCCCCTCGCTGTCTCCTCAGCAAGCCGAACGGCAACCCCTCGACTTCCTTACTTCCATCGCCGCTGCCCGTCAGGAAGTACAAGCCCTCTTCGAGCTCTCTCAAAACTTGGGCAGCTCCCTCAGCCTCAACGAAACACTCTCCGTCTTAGCCCATCGCTTGAAGCGAATGATCCCCTATGACTCCATGGCGATCTATTTCGCACGCGACGGAAAACTATACCCGGAGTTCGTCACCGGCGAAAACTTCCGGCTCTTCAGTGCCTTGGAGATCCCCATCGGCCAGGGCCTCAGCGGCTGGGTCGCCGAGAACCGACAGCCCATTCTGAATGGAAACCCGTCGGTCGAACCCGGATATCTCAACGACCCTTCCAAATTCTCTACCCTCCGCAGCGCCCTCGCCGTCCCGCTCGAAACAGATAGCCGCATCGTCGGCGTCCTCGCCCTCTACGCGGCCACCCGCGATTCCTTCACCGCCGACCACCTTCGCGTCCTCCTCGCGATCAGCTCGAAGTTATCCAACTCCATTGAAAACGCCCTGAAGTACCAGCTCGCCGAAACTACCTCGACAACCGACTTTCTGACCGGCCTGCCGAACGCTCGCAGCCTGTTCGTTCAAATGGATACCGAACTCAATCGCTGCCGTCGCACCGGCACCACCCTCGAAATCCTCGTCTGTGATCTCAACGGCTTCAAACAAATCAACGATCAACACGGACATCTCGAAGGCAATCGCGTCCTCAAAGAATTCGCCACCCTCCTCAAAGAATCCTGCCGCGACTCCGACTACGTAGCCCGCATGGGGGGCGACGAGTTCGTCGTCCTCATCCCCGACTTACCCCCAGCGGCCATCGCCCAGCGCATCGCACAATTCTCAGCACTCGCCCAACAAGCTGGTTATACAGTCTGCGGCGAACGCTCCCTCTCGGTCTCGATCGGCTCTGCCTGCTTCCCCACCGATGGCGAAGATACCGAACACATCGTCGCCATCGCCGACCAGCGGATGTACAAATCAAAGACAGACAGTCTGACCAACCCCGCGCGGCTGCCCGACCCAGCACAACGTCACTCGTCGCAGCCTCTCCCCACGCCCTTGGTCCACTAGTCCAGCCGCTTCACCAATTCAAACTCGCCCACCCTCACCCGAGTATCAGACAAAAACAAAATGCCCCCCAGGTTCACCACCTCGTCAGCTCGATAGCGCCCGCCCTCCTCCGGCGCCTCACTCACCCGCAGCAACAGCTCCCCGCCCACCGTCACCTCGTAGCTTCCCGCGTAAACTAACGCCATCCCTACCCGGCTCACCTCCTCCAACCGAAACGTCCCCTCTCTCGTAAATCCAAAACCCAACAGCGCCCCGTTCCGCCCCTTCTGCCGCGCCGCCGGCGGCCGCGCCGTCCAACGCCCCTCCAATCGCTCACGCACCGTCCTCTCCCCCCACAAAACCAGCGGCCATCCCAACAAAATTCGCCGTCCCATTCTCATACCCCCGATTCTCCTCCCCAAACCCGATAAACTCAAGATGCCCATGCATCCTCCCGCGCCTCCGGCGGAAACCTCCTGGCGCGACCGCCTCCGCGCACTCCGCAACATCCCACCCCTAGCCGCCATGGTCTGGGAAACCTCCCCCGCCCTCGCCGCCGCCAGCATCTCCCTCCGCCTCCTCGCCTCCTTCCAACCCGTCGCCTTCCTCTGGATCGCCAAACTCATCATCGACCGCGTCGTTCTCGCCGTCACCACCCACTCCACTCCCCCCGCCGACCTCTGGCCCCTCGTCTTCTCCGAACTCGCCCTCGCCATCGGCGGCGACCTCCTCAGCCGCACCGTCAACCTCTGCGAATCCCTCCTCGGAGACCGCTTCGCCAACCACGTCTCCCTCCGCCTCATGCGCCACGCCGGCCGCCTCGACCTCGCCCACTTCGAAGACCCCATCTTCTACGACAAACTCGAACGCGCCCGCCGACAAACCACCTCACGCCTCGGCATGCTAACCCAACTGGCCGGCCTCGCCCAAAGCGGCATCACCCTCTTCTCCGTCTCCCTCGCCGTCGCCACCTTCTCCGGCTGGCTACTCGTTCTCCTCCTCGCCGCCCTCCTCCCCGTCTTCTGGGGCGAAACCCGCTTCGCCTTGCTCGCCTACTCCCTCCTCTACCGCTGGACCCCCGAACGCCGCGAACTCGACTACCTCCGCATGCTCGGTGCCTCCGTCTCCACCGCCAAAGAAATCAAAATCTTCGGCCTCAGCGACTTCCTCCTCCAACGCTCCCAGTCCCTCTTCCAACGCTACTACGCCGAAAACCGCAGCCTCGCCATCCGCAAAGCCATCACCGGCTTCCTCCTAAACCTCCTCCCCACCTGCGGCTACTACGCCGCCTACGCCTACATCCTCGCCCGCACCATCCAAGGCCACCTCTCCGTCGGCGACCTCACCTTCCTCGCCGGTGCCTTCCTCCGCTCCCGCTCCAGCATGGAAAGCGTCTTCGGCGGCCTCTCCAACGTCTCCGAACAGGCCCTCTACATCCAGGACCTCTTCGACTTCTTCGCCACCGAATCCAACCTCGAAAATCGCCCCCACCCCATCCCCGCGCCCCGCCCCATCCGCCAAGGCTTCGAGTTCAAAAACGTCAGCTTCTCCTATCCCGGTCGTCCCAAACCCGTCCTCAACGACGTGTCCTTCCACCTCGAAACCGGCCAAAAAATCGCCCTCATCGGCGAAAACGGTGCCGGTAAAACCACCATCGTAAAACTTCTCGCCCGCCTCTACGACCCCACCGCCGGACAAATCCTCCTCGACGGCATCGACCTCCGCGACTACTCCCCCACCGAAATTCGCCGCGAAATCGGCGTCATTTTCCAGGACTACGTCCGCTTCGATATGCTCGCGCGCGAAAATATCGGCCTCGGCAAAGTCGATCTCCTCGCCGACAATGCCCGCATTCAAGCCGCCGCCGCCAAATCCCTAGCCAACACCGTCATCGACTCGCTCCCCCATCAATACGACCAAATGCTCGGCCGCCGCTTCTCCGGCGGCAGCGACCTCTCCGCCGGCCAATGGCAGAAAATCGCCCTCGGCCGCGCCTACATGCGCGACGCCCAACTCATCATCCTCGACGAACCCACCGCCTCCCTCGACGCCCGCGCCGAATTCGAAGTATTCCAACGCTTCGCCGAACTCACCCGCGACAAAATGGCCGTCCTTATCAGCCATCGCTTCTCCACCGTCCGCATGGCAGACCGCATCCTCGTCCTCGAAGAAGGCCGCATCACCGAACAAGGCTCCCACGCCGAACTCCTCGCTCTTAACCGCCGCTACGCCGAACTCTTTAACCTCCAGGCCGCCGGATATCGGTAACCGTTATACTCCCCCCATGCGCCCCTTGCTCCTCCTCTTGCTGGCCGTCCCTCCCCTCCCCGCCGAAAACTGGGCCGCCTACCGAGGCACCCAAGCCGCCGGCCTCTCCGCCCACTCCGCCCCTCTCCACTTCAACGCCGACCCCACCGCCGGGCCCCTCAAATCCATCCTCTGGCGCACCCCCATCCCCGGCCTCAGCCACTCCAGCCCCATCCTCTGGGGCGACCATCTCTACGTCGCCACCGCCGTCCGCGCCAAAGGCGAAGCCCCCCTCAAAATCGGCCTCTACGGCACCGGCGACTCCGCCGACGACAACTCCGAGCAATCCTGGAAGCTCTACTGCCTCGACCGCAAAACCGGCCGCATCATTTGGGAACGCACCGCCCACTCGGGCCTCCCCCGCGCCCCCCGCCACACCAAAGCAACCCACGCCAACACCACCCTCGCCACCGACGGCAAACATCTCGTCGCCTTCTTCGGCTCCGAAGGCCTCTATACCTACGACCTCTCCGGCAACCTCCTCTGGAAACAAGATCTCGGCGTTCTCGACATGACCCCCAACGACGACCGAAACCTCTCCTGGGGCTTCGCCAGCTCGCCCTCCCTCGCCGGGGACCGCGTCATCGTCCAGTGCGACGTCAAGTCCGGCTCCTTCCTCGCCGCCTATTCCCTAGCCGACGGCAAACAGCTTTGGCGCACCGATCGCTCGACCGCCTCCACCGCCAGTTGGGCCCCCCCCGGAGTCTTCGGCGATCTCATCGTCTGCAACGGCTACCCCTTCCTCGCCGCCTATAACCGCTTGACCGGCAAGGAGCAATGGCGAGTCCCCGCCGGCGGCGACGTCCCCGTTCCCGTCCCCTTCATGGCCAACGGCCTCATCTATGTCGCCCAGGCCCACGGCAAATCCAGCCCCCTCTACGCCCTCCGCCCCGATGGCTCCCAAGCCTGGCGCGACGACCGCAACGGAGCCTATCTCTCCACGCCCGTCGCCCACGAGGGCCTCATCTACAGCATCACCAACAACGGCATCTTGAAGGTCTACGACGCCCTCACCGGCCAAAAGCAGTTCGAACAACGCCTCGGCACCGGAACCACCGGCTTCACCGCCTCCCCCGTCGCCGCCAAAGGCCGCGTCTACGTCACAAGCGAAGACGGCGAAGTCTACGTCCTCAAGCCCGACCGCAAGTTCGAGCAACTAGCCAAAAACCAACTCGGCGAAATCGCCCTCGCAACGCCCGCCGTCGCCGACGGAACCCTCTATTTCCGCACCAAAGGAAACATCATCGCGATTCACGATTAACTCGGAACCTATTCCCCGATCATTCGTATAACCAGAGGTGGAAACCTTCCTTCAAGACCTCCGCCACTCCCTCCGCCTCCTCGGCCAAGCCCGCACCTTCACTCTCGCCGCCGTCCTCGCCCTCGCCCTCGGCATCGGCCTCAATACCGCCATCTTCTCCGTCGTCAACGCCGTCCTCCTCAAACCCACCCCCTTCCCTCAATCCGAACGCCTCGTCTTCTTCACGACCACCGACTCCGACGGAACCGACAACTCCGCCTCCCCCGCCAAATTCGCCCACTGGCGCGAGCAAACCGCCGCCCTCGAACACGCCGCCGCCTTCTCCTCCCGCGTCCTCAATTGGACCGGCCAAGCCTTCCCCGAACAGCTTCGTTGTGCCCCGGTCTCCGTCGATTACTTCCGCTTATTTGGAGCTCAATTCCTCCGCGGCCGCACCTTCACCGCCGAAGAGGATCAACCCAATGGCCCCCACGTCGCCGTCATCCGCGAATCCCTCTGGCGACGCCGCTTCGCCGCCCAGGATTCCGCCGTCGGCCAAACCATCGAACTCGGCAACGAGCCACACACCATCATCGGCATCGTCGCCGACTCCTTCGACGTCTCCGATATCGACAGTCAACCGGAAGTCTGGCTCCCCTTCCAACTCAATCTCCAATCCGGCGACCAGGGCCACTATTTCAACTCCGCCGCCCGCCTCAAGCCCGGCGTCTCCGTCGCCCAGGCCAGCGCCGCCATGGCGTCGTCGCTTCCCGGCTTCAAAAGCAAGTACCCCGGCGCCCTCGGCCCCAACCAAAGCTTCGGCGTCGAATCCCTCCCCGAAGCCCTCGTTTCCAACGTCCGCCCCACGCTCTTCGTCCTCCTCGCCGCCGTCGGCCTCGTCCTGCTCATCGCCTGCGCCAACGTCGCCAATCTCCTGCTCGCCCGCGCCATCGCCCGCCGACGAGAACTCGCTCTCCGCGCCGCCCTCGGGGCCTCCCGCGGCCGCCTCATCCGCCAACTCCTCACCGAAAGCCTCCTGCTCTCCTCCGCCGGTGCCGCCCTCGGCCTTCTCCTCGGAACCTATGGCATGAAAGCCCTCCTCCTCGTAAACACCGCCGGCCTCCCCCGCGTCGGCGAAAACGGAGCCCTCGTCGGACTCGATGCCCGCGTCCTCGTTTTCACCATCGGCTTGGCACTGTTCACCGCCCTCCTCTTCGGTCTCCTCCCCGCCTTTCAAATCTCCCGCGTCGACCTCACCGCCACTCTTAAGGAAGGCGGCTCCCGATCCGGCAGCGGTTTCCGTCAAAACAAGTCCCGCATGGTTCTCGTCGTCTCAGAGGTCGCCCTCGCCGTCGTCCTCGTCATCGGCGCCGCCCTGCTCATCCGAACCTCGCTAGCCCTCCAATCCGTCGAGCCCGGCTTCACGACAGAAAACGTCCTCACGATGCGCATGTCCATCGCCGGCAAGCAATACTCCACCGCTGCCGCCGTCGAACGCCTCGCCCAATCCGGACGCGAACGCCTCCTTGCCCTCCCCGGCGTCGTCGCCGCCACCGCCGCCTGCTGCATTCCCCTCGAAGGCGGCTACGGCCTCCCCTTCCGCGTCCTCGGCCGTCCTGTCCAAGACCGGCCCTTCCACGGCGGCGGCAACTGGCTCACCTCCTCCCCCGGCTATTTCGATACCTTCCAAATCCCCGTCGTCAAGGGCCGCGTGTTTGACGACCGCGATACCGGCCGCTCCCAGCCCGTTGTCGTCATCAACGAGGCCATGGCCAGAGAGTTCTGGGCCGACAAAGACCCGCTGCTAGATCGCATCCTCATCGGCAAAGGGATCATGCCAGCTCTTGAAACCGAACAGCCCCGCCAGATCATCGGCGTCGTCCGGGACGTCCGCGACGGCGGCCTAAACCGGACCCCTCGCCCCACCATGTACGTGCCTAACGGCCAAATCCCCGACGCCCTCCAGGCTCTCAACGGCATCATCTCCCCCCTCCGCTGGGTCATCCGCACCCAAGGCGACCCCGGCCCCCTCATCGCCCCGATGCAGGAACAGCTCCGCCAAGCCTCCGGCCTCCCTGTCACCGACGTCCGCACCATGTCCCAAGTCGTCTCCCGCTCCACCGCCCGAGACCGCTTCCGCATGGCCCTCATGTCCATCTTCGGCTTCGTCGCCCTCCTCCTCGCCGCCATCGGCGTCTACGGCCTCATGGCTTACGCCGTCCAGCAGCGAACCCAGGAAATCGGCATCCGCATGGCCCTTGGGGCATCCACTGGCACCGTCCGCTCCATGACCCTCTCTCAAGGAATGCGCCTAGCTCTGGCCGGAGTCGCCCTCGGCACCGCCGCCGCCTGGGCCCTCGCCCGTTTCCTCGAGTCATTCCTCTACGGCGTCAAGCCCAACGACCCCCTCGTCTTCATCGTCACCCCCGTCGTCCTCGCCGCCACCGCCTTCCTCGCCGTCCTCCTCCCCGCCCTCCGCGCCACCCGCATCGATCCGCTCCAAGCATTGCGCCACGAATGATTCCGTGATGTCATAGGACCCGCTCCAAATGGCTCGCCTACTCACCTTCTTCATCGCTCTCGTAGCGCTCACCCAATCCCCAACCTATAAAATAGGCGACCGCGTCGAAGCCCACGACATCGGCTGGTATAAAGGGGCCGTCACGATAATCGGCACCGGGACCAATCAAGGCCAATACTTCGTCAAATATGACGATTTCTCCACCGGTCGCTACTTTTCCCCCTCTAATCTCCGCCCCGGAGCCCCCCCCGCCGCCCCCAAATCCTACCCCGCCTACAACCTCGGCGACCACGTCGAAGGCTACGACTTCGGCTGGCACCCCGCCACCGTCACCGAAATCCGCGCCGGCAAAAACGCCCCAGAATATCTCATCAAGTACGAAAAATTCGCCTCCTCCCGTTGGTATCACCCCAAAGACATGCGCTCCGCCGCGGCCGCCGCCATCGCCAAAGCCCCAGTCCCCGCCTCCACCACCGGCCCCCGACCCGGCAAATACAATATCTACTCCTACGGTGCCGTCGCCAACAACCCTCTCTATCTCGGCCACCTCGAAATCCTCGCCGGCGGCCAATACCGCGCCTCCCGCACAAGCAGCGGCCCCTACTACGGCGAAGGCACCTATCGCTTCAACGCAGCCGCCAGCGCCGTCGAATGGCTCACCGGTCCGTACGCCACCCCCGATTGGGACGGCAAATTCTCAGAAGAAGCTGGTCGCCACCGCATAGCCCTCCGCGCCCGCACCATCGCCACCAACTCGCCGTAATCCCCCCGTAACTCGCCCCTGCTAAACTCACAAAAGCATGCGCCGCTTCCTCGCCATCTCTTTCACTGTCATAGCCCTGATAGCCACCTACCGCCTCACCGGCCAGCCAGACCCCAAAGTCTCCCCCGCCGCTCTCCACCGCCCCACTGCTAACCCCGACCGCATCATCCTCACCTGGTCCGCCGACCCCGCCACCACCGCCTCCATCACCTGGCGCACCGCCCCCTCGGTCACCAAACCCGTCGTCCAGTTCGCCCCCGCGGAAGACGGCGCCGCCTTCGTCAAAACCGCCACCACCCTCCCCGCCCATTCCGAACCCCTCCAAACCGACCTCCACCTCGCCCACTATCACTCCGCCACCCTCACCGGGCTCGTGCCCAACTCCCCCTACGTCTACCGCGTCGGCGACGGCTTCAACTGGTCCGACTGGAATCAGTTCCGCACCGCCGCCGCCGGCCCCGCGCCCCTCGAATTCATCTACTTCGGCGACGCCCAAAACGATATCTACTCCCTCTGGTCCCGCGTCGTCCGCGCCGGCTTCTCCGACGCCCCCAAAGCCCGCTTCCTCCTCCACGCCGGAGACCTCATCAACACCGCCAATAAAGACGAACAATGGGGCGAATGGCACAACGCCGCCGGCTGGATCAACCGCTCCATCCCCTCCTTCCCCACCCCCGGCAACCACGAATACGGCGGTAAAATTCTCAATACCCACTGGCGTCCCCAATTCACCCTCCCCTCCAACGGCCTCCCCAGCCTCCCGGAAACCAACTACTACCTCGACATCCAAGGCGTCCGCGTCGTCTCCCTCAACTCGAACGTCCTCCAAGCCGAACAAGGCAAATGGCTCGACCAACTCCTGTCCGCAAACCCCAACCGCTGGACCATCCTGACCTTTCATCACCCCATCCTCTCCACCGCCGCAGGGCGCGACAACGCCGAACTCCGCGCCATGTGGCAGCCCATCATCGACAAACACAAAGTCGACATGGTCCTCACCGGACACGATCACACCTACGGTCGCAGCAACCTCCAAACCGGCCTCTCGACCAAACAAGGCGGCACCATCTATGTCGTCTCCGTCTCGGGCCCCAAAATGTACAACCTCGAAAAGGCCCCCTGGATGGCCCGCGCCGCCGAAGACACGCAACTCTACCAAGTCATTAACATCGACGGCGATAAGTTGACGTACCAAGCCCGCACCGCCCGCGGAACACTCTACGACGCCTTCGAACTCCGCAAGTCAAAAAACGGTACCAACCGCCTCACCAGCCAAGTCCCCAAGATCCCCGAGAACCGCCGCGCAAAGTAAACTATCCAGGTGACCGAACGTATCCAGTCCCTCGACGCCCTCCGCGGCTTCTCCCTCCTCGGCATCCTGCTCCTGAACATCGTCTCCTTCGGCCTCCCCTTCTCCGCCTACATGAACCCCACCGTCTACGGCGGTGCCACGGGCCTCAACTTCGCCGCCTGGCTCGTCGCCATGACCCTCTGGGACGGCAAAATGCGCGCCATCTTCTCCCTCCTCTTCGCCGCCAGCGCCGACCTCCTCTTAACCCGCGTCTCCGCCGCCTTCTACTACCGCCGCTCCGCCTGGCTCATCCTCATCGGCCTCCTCCACGCCCACCTCATCTGGTCCGGCGACATCCTCTATCCTTACGGTGTCATCGGCCTCCTCCTCTATCCCCTCCGCCGCTTCTCCGCCCGCCAACTCATCATCGCCGGCGTCGTCATCATCGTTCTCCATTCCGCCTGGAACTTCGGCGGCTCCCTCGCCATGCTCGACATGGAAAAAATCGGCGGCCCGG
This sequence comes from Acidobacteriota bacterium, assembly GCA_025354525.1. Taxonomy (GTDB): domain Bacteria; phylum Acidobacteriota; class Terriglobia; order Bryobacterales; family Bryobacteraceae. The sequence continues at coordinate 981 of JANXMS010000417.1, read as the reverse complement.
AATGGCAGCAAGTCCGCGGCATGTTCCACCCCACCGCCCAAGGCGTAAACGAACAAATCCGCCTCCACCGCGGCGGCTACCTCGATAACCTCTACCTCCGCAGCGGCGAAGCTCTCCTCTTCGAATTCCCCATGTTCTTCCAGTTCCTTTTCCTCGACGTCCTCGGCATGTTCGTCCTCGGCCTCGGCCTCGCCCGCGTCGGCATCTTCAACGCCTCCCGCTCCGTCCGCTTCTATACCGCCATCTCGATCGTCGGCTTCGCCCTCGGCATCCCCCTCAACTATTGGGCCGCCACCCAATGGGCCAACTCCGGTTTCAAACTCCCGGAATACTTCCAGTACGTCGCCGTCACCGCCGACCCCGGTCGCCTCCTCGTCGCCGCCGGCTACATCGGCCTCGTCATGCTCCTCGCCAAAGCAGGCATCGGCTGGATCATCAACCCTCTCGCCGCCGTCGGCAAAATGGCCCTGTCTAACTACTTACTAACATCGGTATTGCTAACTCTCTTCTTCAATGGCTACGGCCTCGGCTACTTCGCCCACCTCGAACGCGGCCAACTCTATTGGGTCGTCCTCGCCATGTGGACCATCAATCTCACCATCAGCCCCCTTTGGCTCCGCCACTTTCAATACGGCCCCGCGGAGTGGCTCTGGCGCTCCCTCACTTACTGGCGGTTACAGCCATTTCGCCGAACCAATGCTCTACCCAATCCATCGCCCGCCGAACCGAATCCAGCGTAGGCGAATGACCCGTCCGATGATTTATAAACCCTAATCTTTCCGCCGGGTACAACACCCGCACGGCGTCCAAGTACGCAATGCTCTTGTCCCCGTCCCTCGAGTCCCCCGCGATCAACAAAAAAGGCCGCGGCGCTAACTTCCCCACTCACTTACTGGCGGTTCCAGCCATTGCGCCGAACCAATGCTCTACCCAGTCCATTGCCCGCCGAACCGAATCCAGCGTAGGCGGATGACCCGTCCG
>JANXMS010000403.1 GCA_025354525.1 Acidobacteriota bacterium | reverse complement strand
CCCCTCCGCCCATAACCCCGGCCACCCAGGAGTTCCCGCGCCCTGTCGGCAACGACGTCCCATACGGCGTACTCCCGTCCTCAAAACCGACCCCTCCGCCCATAACCCCGGCCACCCCGAAGTTCCCGAGCCCTGTCGGCAACGACGTCCCATACGGCGTAATCCCATCCGCAAAACCGACCCCCAACCAGCACTCGGCGCTGGCCACCCACCAGCCATCCGCCCATGACCCCGACCACCCAGGAGTTCCCGCCCTTCCATGCGCTACTGTGACCTGAGTCTCCCGGTCCCCGTCGATCAGCTCTTTACCTATGAGCTCCCGGAATCCCTGCGCCATCGCGCCCTTCCTGGCGCTCGCGTCGTCGTCCCCTTCGGTAGCCGTAAGCTCACCGGCGTCATCCTGCTCACCCACGATGTCACCCCGCCCTACGCCGTCAAACGCGTCGAAAAGCTCCTGGATGAGGTGCCAGTCCTCGACGCGGGCCTCCTCCAACTCGCCAAGTGGATCGCCCATTACTACTGTGCCCCCCTCGGCGAAGTCCTCCGATCCATGGCCCCCACCACCGCCGAAACCTCCCGCTCCAAGGTCTATACCCTCACCGACACCGGCCGCGATGTCCTCCGCCAACTCCTGTTCCAAACCGAGGACGAAGAACCCGCCATCCAACTCCTCCGCTTACTCGAACGCCGGAGCCTCTCCGCCGCTCACTTACTCAAAAAATTCCCCGCCGCTAAGTCCGCCCTAACTTCTCTGGAGAAGAAAGGCTGGATCACCGTCGAAGAGGATATCTCGACGAAGGACCCCCTCCGCGCGCCCGCCGAACAACTCCGCGTCCGCTTCACCATCCGGCCCGAAGGGCTCAAACTCCCGAAGTCCGAACGGGAACTCCTCGCCTTCCTCGAACTCCACCCCGGCGAGCACCAGCTCTCCGAACTCGAGAAAACCCTCAAGAACGCCAGCCAAACCGCCCGTTCCCTCGCCCGTCGCCAACTTCTCGGCATCCGCCAAGCGCCGCTTGCGCTCACGTCCTCCGAACGCCCTCCCCACGCGCTGAACCCCCATCAGCAAGCCGCCTTCGACCAGATCAAGGCCTCCCTCGACGCCCGCGTCTTTGATGCCTTCCTCCTCCAAGGCGTCACCGGCTCCGGCAAAACGGAAGTCTATCTCAGCGGAATCGAACACGTCCTCACCCAAGGCCGCAGCGCGCTCCTTCTCGTCCCGGAAATTGCCCTTACTCCCGCAGTCGCCGGCCAGTTCTTCACCCGCTTCGGCGACCGCGTCGCTATCCTCCATTCGGCCTTCTCAGACTCGGAACGCGCCGAGCAGTGGCGGCGAATTCGCCAAGGAGAGGCCACCGTCGTCGTCGCCACCCGCTCCGGCGTCTTCGCCCCTATGAAGAACCTCGGCCTGCTCCTCGTCGACGAGGAGCACGACGGCAGCTATAAGCAGCAGGAAGCCCCCCGCTATCACGGCCGCGACGTCGCCGTCGTCCGCGCCTCCCAAGCCGGAGCAACGGTCATCCTCGGCTCCGCCACCCCGTCCCTTGAAACCCGCTACAACGTCCAGCGCGACAAGTACAAGTTGATCGAACTCCCTGAGCGCGTCGCCCGCCGGCCCATGCCCATCGTCGATATCGTCGACATGCGCCAGGAGTTCCTCGAAACCCGCATCCAGAACCCATTCTCGCGCCAGTTACTCGACGCCCTGCAGGATCGCCTCGCCGTCGGCGAGCAGTCCATGCTCCTGCTCAACCGCCGCGGCTTCTCCGCCTTCGTCACCTGTCGCAGTTGCGGTGAGCGCATCGAGTGCCCCAACTGCGCCGTCACACTGACCTACCACAAGCGCGACCGCCGCCTGCTCTGCCACTACTGCAGCCACGCCGCCAAGATCCCGGACCGCTGCCCCAAGTGCGATAGCGACTACCTCAACTTCATGGGTACCGGTGCCGAGAAGGTGGAAGACGAACTCCACAAAGCCCTCCCTGGTGCCCGCATCGCCCGCATGGACCGCGACACCATCACCACCAAACGGCACTTCGAAACCATCCTCACCGGCTTCCGCGAGAAGAACTACGACATCCTCGTCGGCACCCAGATGATCGCCAAAGGCCATGACATCCCGAACGTCACTTTGGTCGGTCTGGTCAACGCCGACATCGGCCTCGGCGTCCCCGATTTCCGGGCCGCTGAACGGACCTTTCAACTGCTCACCCAAGCCTCCGGCCGCGCCGGTCGCGGCGATCTACCCGGCCGCGTCATCCTGCAAACGATCAACCCCGAACATTACGCAATCCGCCTCGCGGCGGTCCAGGACTACCCGGCCTTCTATGAGAAGGAGATTCTGTTCCGCCGCAGCATGAAATACCCGCCGTTCGCGGCTCTGGCGAACCTGCTCGTCCGCGACGAGAAGCAAGAAGACGCCCTCCGCAAAAGCACCGAACTCGAACGTCTTCTCAAGCCCGAGCCCGAAGGAATGAAAGTCATGGGACCAGCGCCGGCACCAGTTCCCCGCTTGAAAGCCGAGTTCCGCTATCAGATCTTGATTAAGGCCAGCGACCGGAAAAAGCTCAACGAACTCCTCCACAGTATCCGCCGCTACGCCCTCGAACAGAAATGGGGCCTGACGTCCCTGGTCATCGATGTCGACCCGCTCAGCTTGCAGTGAGTATAATGCCCCCCATGGGTACGCCCCCCCACGTTCTCATCGAAACCAACCACCGACTTGCGTCCCGCTTCTATGCTCACGCTGGTAGCGCCGTCGCCTTGCCTGGCGCGCTGGCGATTCACTCCGGCTACAACTCCACGGCCTTCAACATCTCCTCGCTCACCGGCCCCACGCTGCATCTGCCAAGCGTCCTTCGTCGGGTCACCGCTCACTACGACCAGTTGCGCACCGGCTCCGCCCTTTGGCTCTGCGAGCAGTACGCGTCGCCGCCCGACCGCGCGGCCATGCTGGACTACGGCTACACCTTCCAACAGTCAGCCCCTGGCATGCTCGGAGACTCGTTTCCTGCCCCGCGCCACGCGCTCACGAGCGACCTTACTATCCGCTGTGTCGAAACCGCGCAGGACGCTCTGGTCTTTTCCCACCTTGTCTCCATCATCTTCCACGTCTCCTTCCCGCTCTGCCAGTGCATCTACGGCAACCATTCGGTCTGGCAAGCCCCTGTTTACGGCTTCCTCGCTTATCGCGTCGAGGAGCCAGTCGCCTGCGCGATGGTCACGGCCGACAACGGCGTCGCCGGCTTCTATTCGGTCGGCACCTTGCCCCACTTCCAGGCCCGCGGCTATGGAGAAAAAATAATGCGCCACGCCGCCGCCTATTCTGAAACCCATCTCGGCTGTCGCTTATCAGTGTTACAATCGAGTCCCGCGGGACGAAAGTTGTATGAGCGCCTAGGCTTTAGAGAATTCACGCGCTTTTCGATTTTCAACCGTCTAGCCGTGCCAAAGTAACCAAAACAAGGGAAATACACACAATGGGGATGGTTTCGGAATTCCGAGTCTTTATCAATAAAGGCAATGTGATGGATCTCGCCGTCGGCGTGATCATCGGCGGAGCCTTTGGCAAGATTGTCGACTCCGTTGTTGGCGACCTACTTATGCCGGTAATTAGCGCGGGTACCGGTGGAATCGACTTCTCGAATAACTTCATGCCGCTAGACGGCAAGGTCTACGCCACGCTGGCTGAAGCGAAGAAAGCTGGGGCCGCGGTATTCGCTTACGGTAATCTCATCACAGTCCTGATCAATTTCGTCCTCCTCGCGTTCTGCGTGTTTTTGCTTGTGAACGCGGTGAATTCGATGAAAAGGGTCGAAGCTCCGCCGCCCGCCGCCGCTCCAGTTATTGCGGACGACGTCAAGTTGCTGACCGAGATTCGCGATCTACTTAAGAAGTAAAATCTTGGACCGCCTCCCTTTCTCCGCAACCCATCTCTCCCGCCCGTACGAGCGTATTAGTCGGCTACCGGTGACGGTCCTTCTCGATAACGTTCGCAGCATGTATAACATCGGGTCGTTCTTCCGCACCGGAGACGCCGCCGCGATTGAGGCGATCCTGCTGGCGGGCATCGCCTCGACACCGGAACGGAACCCGAAGCAGATCGCCAAAACCGCGCTGGGCGCAGAGTTCACGGTGCCTTGGCGCTATGCGGCGGAGTCGGTTGATTTGCTCGCAGGATTAGCTCCGGAGACGGAGATCGCCGCCATTGAGACGACACCTCGCGCGATTGATCTGTTCGATTGGCAGCCGCGTTTTCCGGTCTGTGTGATTTTCGGCCACGAGGTGGACGGGATCCAAGCGGCACTGTCGGAGCGGGCGGACGTCCACATTCGGCTTCCGATGCTCGGGGTGAAACACTCGCTGAACGTGGCTACGGCGGGCGGTATCGTCCTGTATGAATTACTCCGCAAGTACCGCCTTTTAGTGAACAATATTCCTCCTCCGAGTCATATAATCCGGGAGTAAATACTGGCCGAGCGTGCAGGGGTAATTGATTAGCAGCCTCCGACCCAATAGATTTACTGGTTTCCGTAGCATCGTGCGAGCCTGTGGCATGATTTCGAGGGGCCCTTTGCGACACAAACTCCCAAAACGCTAGGAAACTGGCAAAGATCTGGGGGCGAATGATTCCGAAACCCGCTAATGACGTACTTGGACGCCGTGCGGGTGTTGTACCCGGCGGAAGGATTAGGGTTTATAAATCATCGGACGGGTCATTCGCCTACGCTGGATTCGGTTCGGCGGGGAATGGATTGGGTAGAGTATTGGTTCGGCGCAATGGCTGGAACCGCC
>JANXMS010000397.1 GCA_025354525.1 Acidobacteriota bacterium | reverse complement strand
TGATCCCGAAACCCGCTAATCAAGTACTCGGATTCAAACGGAAAGCGATGATTGTGAAACTCGTCGGCCGCCCGCCGCTGTAAGTGCCAAAATTCGTCGACAAACTTATGAGCGATCGCCGAAGCCCGGAAAGACGCCCCGTCTCCCGTCTAGTCTCCTAGCGGGAGTTTACTGAGAGGAGAATAAGCAAACGGGTAAGCCGTTCCGCAGCAATCACTTGCGGCGATCAGCCTATATTACCCCCGTGCTGGGGTACTGAGCTGGTCGAGGCCGAGGGTATCGGCGAGTAGGTGCTGGGGAATCGACTGTTTGGACAATACGGTGGCCACGCGGCCCGGTCCCTTCGCTCCCTGGGCCGGATAGAGCAGATGAAACTGTTGGATCTGACTCAGTTCGTCGATCAGCTTCTCCATGCTGATCCCAGGACAAGCCTTCTCGGCCTTCTTATGAATGGATTGGAGTAGCGAGATACCGAGCATGCAGTAGAAAGCATGAATACGGATCTTAGTGTCAGTCCAGTCGTACATTGGACTCCAGTGCAGCCAGTCTCCGCCCTTCAGTCCCCTAAAAACCTTCTCAATTCGCTGTTGGCCCAGGTAGCCGTCAACGACCTGTTCGGCGGTCCAGTCCATCCGGCTGGTCATCAACGTTGTCCGTCCCAAGCGGCGCTCCAACAGGCGCGGCAGAACCGCGTTATCGAATTTGATTTGAAGGTTCCATGCTTTGCCATTCGGCTGGAGGTCGTAGGTGAGCATGTCGGAAACGTAGGGGGACGCTAGCCAGCGACTCAGTTTTCGTTTAATCGCGTCTTCGACGAACCGGGATTCGGGTTTGGCGATCGCAACTGCGAGCCGACGAATGGCCTGCATCACCTTGGTCAAGGTCGAGGTGATGCTGTGCAACTGTTCGCTGGCAAAGACGGCCGAGTAGACCACGACGCAGAGATACGTACGGCCATGGACAACCTCGTTGGACGAAGAGACCTGCAAGCCCAAGTGAGTTCCGCCTAACGGGACGAGCTTTTCACCGGGACACTCCCGCAATGATTCCGGTGCCTGATTCCACGGCAGGGCCGAAATCCATCCGACCCCAGCCTCCTCCAGAACTAACGTGTTGGCCAGTGCAGCGGAACCTTTGTCCAGCACCAGCGTCACCGAGTCACGCGCGATGGCCTGGGCGTCGAGCATCTTGGTGATGCGCTCCAAGGCGACCGGCAGTTCGTTGGCATCGGTGAGGTTGCCCGGATAGACGTGATGGCAGAGGCTGAGTCCGGATTCCCCATCGAGTACGTAGCTGAGGCCGAGCTGGCGAAGGTCATGCCGGCCCTGCTTGTTGTGGCCCCGCTGGGCGAGGCTGTTCCGTTGGTTGGTGCTGGTGATGTAGGTGTAGAAGTTGGTAGTGTCGTAGGCCAGCAGGCGGCGGCTGACGAGCTGTTTGTCTTTCCACACACCGAGAAGGCGGGTCTGGGCCTGCTGGAGGGAATCGGCGGGATTGGAGGAGTCGATCTGTTGGAAATAGTCCCAGAAGGCTTGCGAGGTGAACCGCTCGGGCGGAAACCCCCACAGGGAGTGAAGAATGCAGCGCCGGTACCACTCGGCGACCTCTGTTTTTGGTCCAGGCTGGCAGATCCGATGGATGGCGGCGAGCAGAAGATAGTGAGCCGTCGAGGGTCCGGAACGGGGAGCGGGCCAAAGCGCGGAGAGGGCGGCGAAGGCACCGGAACTCTCGGCGGCGAGCCAGAGCGCGCCGGGGAGACCGAAGGAGATGGTCGTAGCCGAGAGTGGGACGGGAGCGGTGGCGTCTTTGATGAGCGCGGCGACACGTTCGGCGGTGCCGAGGTAAGTTTGATGGACGATGCGGGGTTTGCCGTCGACGCGGGCGCTTTCGACGACGTAGTAGTAGAGAGTGTTGGCTTTCTTCTTGGCGCCGAGCGAGGCCATATAGGGTAATACAAGTATTGTATAGCTAAGTCTCTATATGCAAATGGATTGTGCAAATTCCAGAACTATCGATCTTAAATACAGGGGAATAC
>JANXMS010000351.1 GCA_025354525.1 Acidobacteriota bacterium | reverse complement strand
CCGGTGCGGGAATATTTGCTGAGCGTGCTGCCAGGGATGGGCGACCGGAAGGTGAGCGAAGTGGCGGAGCTGCCCTCGACGGCTTGGTGGCGGGGGCAGCAGGCTTAGCCGAGTTTAAGGGAATTGGCAAGGCTGGGGATGGCCGAACGCTTACAGTCATCCCCACGAACGCGACCAACTACACGATCGGATCGACGAGCGTAATAAACGGTGCGACCACAAATATTTCGACCTACGCGCCGACTAACGGATCGCAGGTTCCGGAACCCCGCACCTACGCCCTCCTCGGTGCCCGTCTTGTTGCCCTCTCGATGCTGCGGCGCCGCCAAGGCGAATCTCGTAATTGATTAGCGGCCTGTCGGAAGGGTTTCAACCGAGCTGATCTTGGAAGCGAACAGCAATCGGAAGGCAGCAGACACGGAGGTGTGGCCGTTTTTGAGAGCGGTCTGGGCGAGGCTGGTGAAGGCGGCAAAGGCCTCCGCGCCCGCCTGAGTTTTGGAACGGTGTGACACCTTGCGTGCAATCACCGCCGGTCGGAGCATGCGCTCGGCTCGATTGTTCGTCGGCTCGACGAAAGCAGCCGATAGAAAGCGCAGCAACCGCCCGCAGTCATCTTGTTTGCTAAGCCCGTTGAGCAGCCGTTGATTGTCCTGATCCTTTAAAATGCGATCCCGCAGATGGTAACTCACCATCTCCCTCAGTTCGTCTGCTTTCCTGGCGAACACTTCTGGCGACAGACTGTCCCGCACCCGCCACAGTTCCATTCCATCCTGCAACAACAGTTTTGCGTAGACACCGAACTCCCGCGCTCGGCCCTGCTTGGCTTCCAATACCTCGGAGATGTTCCGCAGAATGTGCCCTAGGCATTTTTGCTGTTCGACCGCATCGAACTCCCCGGCGTCGTAGCTCTTGCCTCGGTCACTGATCATCACCCCGCCATCGTCGCTGGGGATGACTTCCCGCACCTCTTCGTTCCGATGCTGCGAGCGGATCTGGTAAACCGCCGCCCGGTGTCATCGGTGTGAACAAACGGCGCTTGTCGGATTGGTTCCCGCAGTTGCTTGTACTTGGCACCCACTTCCCGTGCTGCCCGCCGTAAAGCATCCTGGGCCAGCGCCGATTGCGTAATCGTTACCCCAGTCAGTTCTTTCAGCACTCCCGGAACCTTTCGTTGGGGCACCCCCACGCCATAGTGCAAGGCGTGCGCCGCAGCCATCACCGACGGCCCAACCCGGTGGGCGGTGGTTCCATACTGGTCCGCCGCCAAGCCCGGTGCCGTTCCTCTCACCTTCTTGCCACAGTCCCGACAATGGCAGACCGCTACTCAATACTGGGTAACCTCCGGTTGCGGTTGTTCCGGAACATCCGTCGTGGTCGCGAACTCTACGTCATCTTCCGCCAGCGGACCGCCACAGAATGGGCAGCAAGGCGGCGGTTCGGCATCGACTTTCGTTTTGGGTTCCCTCGCCGGAGCCGTACGGCGTCCAAATGGGCCTTGCCCCTTCTTCCGGCCCGCCTTTTTCGGGTTCGGAACGGGCTTCTCTTTTGAAAACGGTGCCGCTTGGCGTCGTCCGGACCGCTTCAGCCGCGCATTCTCCTCAAGCAGCAGGGCCACCTGCCGCTGCAAGTCAAGCACCAGCGCGATTAACTCTTCTCGGCTTAGTTGTTCGACTCGCTAATCGTTGGCCACTGTGCGCCCTGAGTCTGTCAACAGCAGACTACCAGAGTGCCGGAAACATTTTTACTGCTTTTTGTTCCAGCATCCCCGCCACCGCCGTCGCTTCTGCCCCAAAACCGCTAATCAATTACCTAATCTCCCTTCTCTCTACCAAACTGCCCGGCGATCGACGTGAAAACGTCCCGCCGGGCGATCTTTATTGGGTTGCTATAATTCTAGATAGTGCTTCCTCAACTAGAAAGCCGCATCGTAGCGGCAGTCTCGCAACATATCCTGATCCGCTACGGTCTCTCCACCCCGGTCGTTCTAGAACAGCCCCGCCAAGCGGACTTCGGCGAATTCGCCCTCCCGACCGCCTTCCAACTCGCCCGGGAACGCCGTAAAGCCCCGCGGGCCATCGCCCAGGAACTCGTCGACGAGCTGCCATCCATCGAAGGCGTCCGCTCGCTCGAAGTCGCCGGCAACGGCTACATCAACCTCCGCATTGATCGTCCAGCGGTCGCCATCGCCATCGCCGCCCCCGTGGTCCCCCCTCCCCCCGCTGGCAAAGTGCTCATAGAACATACGAGCATCAATCCCAATAAAGCCGCCCATATCGGCCACCTCCGCAACTCCATCCTCGGCGATACCTTCGTCCGCATGCTCCGCGCCAAGGGCCATCAAGTCAACATTCAAAACTACATCGATAACACCGGCGTCCAGGTCGCCGATGTCGTCGTCGGCTTCCACTTTCTCGATGGCAAATCCCTCGACGAAGTCCGCGCCCTCACGCTACTCCCCCGCTTCGATTACCTTTGCTGGGACCTCTACGCCAAAGTCTCCCAAACTTACGCGACCGACGAAGCCCTCAAAGCCCGCCGCGCCGAAACCCTTCACGCCATCGAAGCGGGCCACGGCGTCCTGGCCGAAATGGGCACCCTCATCGCCGACAAGGTCGTCGACTACCACCTCGACACCATGCTTCGGCTCGACATCCAGTACGACGCCCTGCCCCGCGAATCCGAAATTCTTCACCTTCAGTTTTGGGCCGCCGCGTTTGAGCTGCTCAAACAACGCAAGGCCATTTACTTGGAAACCGAAGGCAAAAACAACGGCTGCTGGGTGATGCCCGGCTCGGCCTTCTCGGACCATCGCGAAGACGAAGATTCGAAGGTGATCGTCCGTTCGAACGGCATTGTCACTTACGTCGGAAAGGACATCGCTTATCAGATGTGGAAATTTGGCCTCCTCGGTCAAGACTTCTACTACCGCTATCTCCGCACTTACCCGGACGGGCAGAAGCTTTATGTTACAAGCGCCTCGCCGGAAGGTGCCACCCCCGGTATAAGCTTCTCGCATAACGACCGCGTCTATAACGTCATCGACTCCCGCCAAAGCTATCTGCAAGATGTTGTCCAAGCGGGCCTCCGCGCCCTCGGCCATCCTAAAGAGGCCGCCAACTCGGTTCACTTCTCGTACGAAATGGTGGCCCTCACCCCGCGGACGTGCACCGAACTCGGCATTGCCCTTTCCGATGAAGATCGCGCCCGGCCCTACATCGAAGTCAGCGGCCGCAAAGGCCTCGGCGTCAAAGCCGACGACCTCATCGACAAGCTGATCGCCGCCGCCCTCCGCGAAGTCGAAAGCCGCAACGAAAACGAACCCAGCGAAACCCGCCAAAAAGTAGCCGAACAGATCGCCATCGGGGCCCTCCGCTACTTCATGCTCAAGTTCACCCGCCCCACCGTCATCGCCTTTGATTTCCAGGAGGCCCTCAGCTTCACCGGCGAAACCGGGCCGTACATCCAATACGCCGCCGTCCGCGCCGCCAAAATCCTCGCCAAGTCCACCGAACCGATCGCGCCCCTTCCCGCCAACCTCGGCTCCATTCTCGAGGACGAAGAACTCTGGCAGTCCCTCCTCGCCGCCGCCCGCACCGACTCCGCCCTCGGCCTCGCCATCGCCGCCGACGAACCCGCCCACCTCGCCCGCTACGCCTTCCAACTAGCGCAGGCCTACAGCAACTTCTACCAGAAATACCCCGTGCTCATCGAAACCGACCCCGACAAACGGAACTTCCTCCTCTGGTTAACCGCCACCTACCGCGCTCAACTCGTCCGAACCTTGGGCCTGCTCGGTATCGCCGTCCCCGCGTTCATGTAACTTTAAAAAGAAATCATGCTTAGTAAGAACTCATTCTCGACCGCCGCCGTCCTCTCCGTTAACGGCAAAGACTACCGCTACTTCTCCCTCCGCGCCCTCGAGGCCGCCGGCAAAACGAAGCTCGCGAATCTCCCCTACTCCATCCGCATCGTTCTCGAGAACTTACTCAGGAACGAAGACGATCTCTCCGTCAAGGCCTCGGATATCGAGTATGTCGCTAAGTGGGACGTCAACGCCCCTGCCCAGGAAATCGCCATGAGTCCGGCCCGGGTCCTGCTCCAGGATTTCACCGGCGTCCCCTGCGTCGTCGACCTCGCCGCCATGCGCGATGCGCTCGCCAAGATGGGGGCGGACCCCAAGAAGGCCAACCCCCTCATCCCCGTCGACCTCGTCATCGACCACTCCGTCCAGGTCGACCACTTCGGCGCAACCGACTCCTTCGAACTCAACACGCTTCTCGAATTCTCCCGCAACCGCGAACGCTACGCCTTCCTGAAATGGGGCCAGACGGCGTTTCAGGATTTCCGCGCCGTCCCACCGGAGACCGGCATCGTCCACCAAGTCAATCTCGAGTTCCTCGCGCCCGTCGTCTTCACCCGCGAGCAGGACGGCGAAACGCTTGCCTACCCCGATTCGCTCGTCGGCACCGACTCCCACACCACCATGATCAACGGCCTCGGTGTAGTCGGTTGGGGCGTCGGCGGCATTGAAGCCGAAGCCTGCATGCTGGGCCAAGCTATCTCGATGTTACTGCCGCAGGTCGTTGGCTGTAAGCTCCACGGCAAACTCCGTGAAGGCGTCACCGCCACCGACTTAGTCCTCACCGCTACCCAGATGCTCCGCAAGCATGGCGTCGTCGGCAAGTTCGTCGAATTTTACGGAGACGGCGTCGGGGCCCTGCCGCTGGCTGACCGCGCCACCATCGCCAATATGGCCCCCGAGTACGGCGCCACCATCGGCTTTTTCCCTGTCGATCATCAGTCACTGGCCTATCTGCGTCTCTCCAACCGCAGCGAAGAGCAGGTCGCCCTCGTCGAAGCCTACACTAAGATCCAGGGCCTCTACCTCGAAGCCGGTGCCGCTGATCCTGTCTATAACAGCACCCTGGCACTCGACCTCAGCACCGTCGTTCCGTCCCTGGCCGGCCCCAAGCGCCCGCAGGATCGCATCAATCTCCCCGACGTCAAAGCCAACTTCGTCAGCTTCCTTAATCGCGAGCCGAAGACTGAAGCCGGCGTCACCGACGGTGCCGTCGTCATCGCCGCGATCACCAGTTGCACCAATACGTCGAACCCCAGCGTCCTGATCGCCGCTGGCCTCGTCGCCAAAAAAGCGGTTGAAGCCGGCCTCGCCACCAAGCCCTGGGTCAAAACGTCTCTTGCGCCCGGCTCGAAAGTGGTCATGGACTACTTAGCGGATGCGAAGTTACTACCCTATCTCGAAGCTCTCAAGTTCAACTTAGTCGGCTTCGGCTGCACCACCTGTATCGGTAACTCCGGCCCTTTACCCGACGAAGTTTCAAAAGCGGTGAAGGACGGTGGCCTAACCGTCGCGGCCGTCCTTTCTGGAAACCGAAATTTTGAAGGGCGGGTTAATCCGCAGGTCAAAGCCAACTACCTCGCTTCCCCGCCCCTCGTCGTGGCTTACGCCCTCGCCGGCCGCGTCGATCTCGATCTGCAAAACGAACCCATCGGCCAGGGCACCGGCGGCCAGGACGTTTACTTGAAGGACATCTGGCCCACGGACGCCGAAGTGCAAGCCACCGTCGCCCAGTCCGTCCGCCGCGAGCACTTTGCCAAGCAGTACTCCACCGCCTTCGACGGCGATTCCAACTGGGCCGCCGTCCCCGAGATTACCGGCGACCGTTACCAGTGGGATCCGGCGTCGACTTATATCAAGCACCCGCCGTACTTTGAGAACATGGCGGACCCCACGAAGGGCATCGCCGATCTCGCCGATCTCCGCGTGTTGGCCAAGTTGGGCGACTCAGTTACCACCGACCACATCTCCCCGGCCGGCAACATCGCCAAGGACTCCGCGGCCGCCGAGTATCTCCTGGAGCAGGGCGTGAAGCAGTCGGATTTCAACAGCTACGGCGCCCGCCGCGGCAACCATGAAGTGATGGTGCGCGGAACGCTCGCCAATATTCGTCTAAAGAACGAAATGGCCCCCGGCACGGAAGGGTCCTGGACGACTCACGTTCCGTCCGGCGAGAAGATGTGGATCTACAACGCGGCGATGAAGTATCAGGCCGAAGGTGTCGGCCAGATGATCATCGCTGGGAAGGAGTACGGTTCCGGCTCCTCCCGTGACTGGGCTGCCAAGGGCGTAGCGCTCCTGGGCGTGAAGGCCGTCATCGCGGAAAGCTTTGAGCGGATCCACCGTTCGAATCTGGTCGGCATGGGCGTGCTTCCGCTCGAATTCCTGCCGGGTGAAACGCCGCAGACGTTGGGCTTGACCGGTCAGGAGCAGTTCGCCATAAGCGGCGTTGCCGCTGCCGCCGAAGGCGACAAGATCGCCACGGTGTCCGCCGATGGCAAGTCGTTCCAGGTGAAGGTCCGTATCGATACCCCGATGGAGATCCTCTACTACCGCAATGGCGGCATCCTGCCGTTCGTCCTCCGCCAACTAGCCGCCCAGTAACAAGTAACTGAGCTATGGCAGTGCCCCCGGCCTCCCCATTCGGGAGTCCGGGGGCAGCGTGTTGCAACCGATGGTTTTTCGTAGTTGCGACTTCCGCTTGCAGCAACTAACTAACGACCATACCCCAAGAGTGGAGGGCCTTGCCCCCGCGAGAGCACCGCTTCGATCCAACGGATGGTGCCGACGAATTGCTCAAAATCGTTTGCTGGCCATGGGCTACAAAACCATCGGCAAGATCGCTGGCCTCCGGGGTCGCAGAGGTTATGGCTGTCGACTCCGACTCCGTGTCCAAGAGAACCGGGCCTCGTACAGCATCGACAAAAAGCTGACCGCCAGTGATCAGATAAACGGCCACGACACGAAGTGGGATTGCAAGCCCAGTGCCTCTGGGCCGGTTCGGTAGAATGACGAATCGGTGGAGAGGTTGACGCATTTATATCCACGGGGTGTAACGCTCTTGTTCGCCTCCTCGCTGTTTGGTGTGGGTAAGGGCGAGAAAAGTGAAGCGACGGCATTCGGGTGTTGGAGGTGCCGGGTTGGAGGGTATCGCGAATCTATCAAGGGACGGCGGAAAGTGCGATGCTCCTGTTTGTGTTTGAGCGGGGAAGTGTTTTGGCTCGGCGGGAAAATGAGGATTGGAAATTGGCGGAAGAGAGTAGAGTCCGCCCTGCGGGCGGCATTTGATCGTGGTCGATTCGAAAGTGACCTTGCAAGTCCCGCAATAGTACTGCCGCGAGAGCCTTTTGACGGGCGAGGACATGCCTGGGTTCGTGATCATCGCCGGATTTTCCTCAGCGGTCACCCAAAAACCGGCCAATGAAGAGTTAGGCCAGGACTAGCTAATTTAGACTCTTATCCCCACGAATTGGGCAAGAGATTTCTTTCGTTGATGCATCCGGTCGGGTGCCTTGGTTGAAACAGCCCCCGTCGACGGGCCTGTGGGAATGTGGGAATCGCCGCCTCTGCGATTCCCAAGCGCGTGGAAAACGAAGGAAAACCGCTCCTCGGTTTTCCTTCGTTTTCCACGGCGCGTCATTTCCACAGGCCTACTCCGGCCCCGTCGTCGCCGCCGTCTTCGTCCGCCAACTCCGCGGCCTACACTTCAAAATATGACCGTGATGCAACAACCGATCCAGCATCGCCCCCACCGCCGCCGTATCCACCCGGTTCGACGTCAACAATGTCCTGGCCCGCTCGTATCGGCGCATCAAGGTTGAACTTCGGCTGGCGCCACTTCGTAACGTCGATCCGGCTCCCTCCGATTTCATTGGATCCAATACAGTGACGAATACGACGCCGTGCGCTTGCTCGCCGATTGGGAAAGTTTGGAAGGTTTCGCTGCCGACGGTGGTCCGGTGGATAGTCAGAAGTCGATCTATGAGTATGACGCGCTGGGAAGAACGGTAAAGGTGACTCCTCCGCCGGGAAACGCTGGGTTTACGAGCTATGAGTATGGCGGGACTACGTTTGAGAACGATTCGCTGGGGAATCTCGTGGCAGTGACAGAGCCGTTTCCGGGGCCGGGGAGCGGGACGGACTTCGTGGCGACGTATGCGGCCTTGATATTTCGGAAGCTGACGACGGTGACGAAGACGCGGACTTTCAGCTATGAAAGTGGAACGGTGATTTCCAGATAGAACGACGGGGGACGTCTGAAATGGCGAATGCCCCCCGAACAAAGCCGGGAGGCATTCTTTTTTTTTAGACTAGTGCCTACTTGCAATAGAACATATTTGTAATAGAATGTTTAGGAAATGTCCAAGCGCGCGACACCCCTGGATTGCAGCCCGGCCACACTCGAAGAGTTGACCACGATGAGCCGAAGTCGGCGGG
>JANXMS010000188.1 GCA_025354525.1 Acidobacteriota bacterium | reverse complement strand
CGGGGCCGGTAGTTCGGGTTTCCAGAACGCCTCCATTAAGGCGGGTATCGCTCTAGCGAGACAGCAGTCGGCGGGCCAGCTGTTGCGTAGGGGGCGAGAGAGTGAAGAGCCTCGTAATTGTCACGTGCCTAGGCCCTCGCCGCCGGAGCCTTGCCTGATCCGTCCCGTGAAAACCGAGTTCTACGTCGAGAAGGCCGTCTTGGTGATGGCGGTTTGTGGCAGAGCACGTCAAACCGTGGCAGACGAAGAGAGCCAGCGCCGCTTGGACGCCATGATGTAACCCTAACGCACCGTGAACGTCATCTGCGTTTCCGGCGGGATCACTACACGCGGCCCCGTCATCAACGCCAATCCCGTTCCCGCCGCGCCGCCCACTCCCGCCCCGATCGCTGCGCCCTTGCCGCCCCCCGCAATCGCCCCAATCGCCGCTCCGATTCCCGCTCCAATCCCAACTTTCAGAGCAGAGTCTTTTCCCTTACCCCCGCTCGCGCTCGTGCTGTTTTCCGTCCTTACCCGCGCCACTCTTCCGTTACTTCTCGTCAGGCTCTCCAAGGTCACCGCTAATTCCGCGTTACCCTTCACCTTACCGGCCTTCTTCAGTTCCACCACCCGCAACCGGGCATTCGCTCCTCTCGTCGCAATCGTCCGCCCGCTTACCACCACATCATCCTCCAACGACGCTTGGTAAGTTCTCCCCACGCCGGTCTCCTTCGAGTCAATCCGGTCGATTGTCCGCACCGAAATTACGGTCCCCGTCGGAATCTTCTGCGCCATCACGCCGCTCGCCAACGCAATTCCCAACGCCATCGCGGTCATCGCTAAGTTCTTCATATAACAGAAGATTCAACTGCCCTTTCAACCGTTACAAGCCGTTTACACGAAGATGTCTGCTCGCAGCGGAGTTCCCGGCCTCACCGCGTAGCCCTCGAAATCTGTAACCCCCGCCTCCCGCAGCACCGTCTCATCAAGCAGAAACTCCCCCGTCCGCCCCCGGCTATCGCCCGTCAGCACATGCCAAGCCGCGTCGCTCACAATCTCTGGTTTTCTCGCTCGGTCCACCGGCGCGTTCGGAATTATCTGCAACGCCGCCGTCGCAATAATTGTCCGCGGCCACAGAGCATTGACGGCAATTCCCCACGGTCGAAACTCCTCCGCCATCCCCAACACACACAGGCTCATCCCGTACTTGGCGATCGCGTACGCTACGTTCGGCGCGAACCACTTCGGCTCCAGCGTCAAAGGCGGCGACAGCACCAGCACGTGCGGATTCGCCGCCTTCCGCAGATGTGGCAAACACGCCTGCGTGCACAAGAACGTCCCCCGCGTGTTCACGCCCATCATTAAATCGAAACGCTTCATCGTCGTCTCCGCCGTTGACGTCAGGCTGATCGCACTCGCGTTATTGACGAGAATATCAATCCCGCCAAATCGCTCCACGGCCTTCGCCACAGCCGCCTGCACCTGCTCCTCATGGCGAATGTCCACCTCCGCCGCCAAAGCGTTTCCCCCCGCCGCCTGGATCGCTTCGACCGCCGTATGGATCGTCCCCGGAAGCTTCGGATGCGGTACGGTCGTCTTCGCCGCCACCACCACATTCGCCCCGTCCCGCGCCGCTCGCAACGCGATCGCCAGACCAATTCCCCGGCTGGCACCGGTTATAAACAACGTCTTTCCCGCAAGGCTCGACATCGCCCTATGCTACGTCAACGCGGCGCCTGGCTCAACGCATACACCGCAAACGAAGCCAGCCAATGCTCGCCGCCGTAACTCCCGCCTGTCACATTCGGCAACGCGGCGTCGATCAGCCGCTTCGCCGCCGCCCGCATGTTCTCCGCCCGCGCCGACTTCTGCGGCAGCGACTGAGCGATGCCGTACAAGCACCACGCACGGCTCAAATACAGCCCGTCCAAATGCACAATCTGAAAATCGCTCCGGTCGGAAACCACTGGCGGCTTCGTCAAATTGCTCAATCCCGCCGCCGTCATAAATCGGTTGAACCACTCCGCGAACTCGCCCGCCGACAGCACCCGGCGCATCAAATCGGCCACCTCTAAATTCGGCGAAAGAAAATCCGTCCCGTCCGGCTCTTGAAACGCCGTCACCGCCGTGTTCGTCCGATAGTAGTCCTTGGCCCGCTGCACGATTTGAGCCTCGAACGAAACGTCCTTCACCGCCCGCGCCCAGTCCAGCGCAAACACCAAACCAAACGCCGTATTCGGATGAACGCCCGTTCGATTCGGATACGTCTGCTTGGGCAGATACGCCGACCAAAGCCCCACCACGAACTTCGTCAACGGCCGCAAGTTTAGCGCCCATTCCTGCGCTTGGGGGTCGTCCCATGTCCGCAACTCCTCGTCCAGTTTCAAAAGCCAAGCCCAGCCATACGTCCGTTCGAAAGTCTTCGCCAGCTTATAGCTTTCGAAATACCGAACCTCCCCCGCCAGCGCCTCCAGCGTAAAACTCTCCGCCAGCACTTTCCGAATCTCCGTCTCCTTCGGCAGACCCTTCGTCGTCTTCAGCAAACGCACCAGCATCCAGTGCCCGTGAACACTGGAATGCCAGTCCAGACAGCCGTAGAAGGCGGGGTGAAGTTGCCGCGGTGTCAGCCGCGCATCGCCATCACTTTCGGTCGTGTGCCCCGTCTTGTTCGGGTACTCCTGGCGAATACAGTGGAGCGGAAGTTCAGCGAGACGTGTGGCGATCTCCGGAGTCAATATTTGTGCAAGTAGTAGAACGGCGAACATGCCTCAGTTTACGACGAGCCCCCCCCTCGCCGATTACGCGGGTCGTTTCCACAGAAGCACCAATTGTTCCGCAATCGATGTGAACCGGGGAAGTGGTCGGCCACCGGGTCGATGTCTCTCGCAAGTGACTCCGCTCTTTTCTCGAGACCTCCGTCCCCGTTCGGCATCCAGCCACAAAACTGCTCCTCCGTCTGCGAAGCTTTATTGTCGATCCTCGGTCCAGTGCTCCGTAAGACGTCCGATTTGGCCTATACCGACGCGGGGCGTTTCCGGTATCGCTTCACCTTGCGACAACCTAACGGTACTTCGCATAACCCGGAACAACCGTCCCCGCGCGGTCCGGCAGTCCCCGCTTGATTCTGTCCACGAGTTGTCGGCTTGCCAACGCTTCGCGTTGACCGCTCACAATCTCAGTTTTCGTGCGCGATTGAGTAAACGTTTTCTTCATCCACACCTTTGTCCCTGCAGTACACGGTTCCAGATTGAACCGTTTTGCTCACCCCAAGACCGGTGCCGTCCTTCAACATGCCCTGCGATTGTTGCCCAAAGCCTTCGAACGGGCTGATTTTCCACTCTTTACGAATAGCATCGGTGATAGAGGTCCCGGCTACGATCACCGTCCACAAGACTCTTTTATCCTTAAGTAGGCAAACGATTGGACGGGACCACCTCGGCGTAGGAAAAAACACGGCGATTTCAGTTCTAACACTCGGACCGCTGGAAACAGTTTTAATAAAACATTGTTGCCGTGAAATGTTTAGAAACATACTGGAGTAGGCTTTTGGCTCCGCTCCAGATGCAACTCTCCTCCGAAGATGGCGTGCGACTGCAGACACTACTCAGCGGCGGCGCTCAACCGGTCCGCTCCACCTTGCGTGCCCTTACCCTGATCCAGATGGCGCAGGGCGTCAGTGCCGCTTAGATCGCTCGCTTCGTCCCACTCCCTGCCCAAGCGGTCCGGAAGATCGGCCACCGCTTTGAGCAGGGCGGATTCCGGCGCAGTCGCACTGCTCGACGATGGGCAGAAGCAGCGTATCATCGCTATGGTCTGCTCCAACCCGCCGACGGTGCGACTGATCGCCGAGGAGGCGGTCAATAGGCGCTTGATTACGCGCGTGGGTAGAGCGGCAATCCGAGTTATGTTAAACCACCACGACCTCAAGCCGCGGCGGAAAAAATGGCCTCCTCGCTGTTTGGTGTGGGTAAGGACGAGGGAAGCGAGGCGACGGCATTTGGGTGTTGGAGATGCCGGGTTGGATGGTGTCGCGAATCCATGAGGGGACCTCGGAATATGCGGTGCTTCTGTTAGTGTTTGAGCGGGGAAGCGACAGCATCGCCGTCGCGGCGGTGGGAATGTGGAAATCGGGCCTTGTAGCGATTTCCAAGGGCGGTGGGAGGAGAGTGAAAACCTGCTTTTGGTTTTCCTCGCTTTCCACGGTCCGCCATTTCCACGG
>JANXMS010000268.1 GCA_025354525.1 Acidobacteriota bacterium | reverse complement strand
GCTGCGAGGGGCCCTTGGAGCTGTACCAGTTACCTCAATGGGCGGGGTTGTAGCCTCAACGTCCGGGAATGACATCACTGTCGGTGGGCCTCATGGCTGGGCAACTGGTCAAGCAATCAGTTTTGGCAGTGAAATTCGGTTCATTGAGTCTGTGGTGAATGCGACCACGATTCGACTGAATGCACCCTTCTCGGTTGCTCCAGCAACGGGTGCACCGTTGAATCCCACTATTACCTATGCACCGGCGACTCAATTGCCGAGTGTGTCAATCTTCGACTACTGGAGTCCTGCGACGGCGGTTCAGAGAATCATAGCGGGGGCGTCGGTAGATGTGATGAAGATCAAAGTTAACGGTGACTATCATGAGCTCGAGTTTCAGGGAGAGGCGAGGGACCTCCTTGACAATACGTCCTTCAGTTCGGGTGTCGCGTCCCTGACTCACTTTCCGGAAGAGCCGCCAGTCGGTGAGATTGGCTACCAAACCATTCCTGGTCATATCGGGCAGGTATGGATGGGGGCATCGCCGACACAATTCTTTACTTTGACCGAGGCTGAAGTAGTAGTTCGAAACAACGTGGACATGCGGAAGCGG
This sequence comes from Acidobacteriota bacterium, assembly GCA_025354525.1. Taxonomy (GTDB): domain Bacteria; phylum Acidobacteriota; class Terriglobia; order Bryobacterales; family Bryobacteraceae. The sequence goes on along the minus strand of JANXMS010000268.1, from coordinate 2,596 downwards.
GAGTTCGGGTTTGATGGGCCCCGATGTGTGTCGGCCGGCGAGCGGGAAGTCGGAATGAAATTCAGAATTCTCGAGCAGGACGATGCGGCGACCAAGGATCTGTATGCCGCTGGAAAGGCTCGGCAGCCAATTTCGGTGATGTTACAGCTTGGGCAAGATCCTGGTCAGCTGTGTGGGATTTACATGCCCAACGTCATTCCTGAAGTCCCTGAATTCGACGACCGAAACCCCAGGGTTGAGTGGTCATTCGGGCTCAGCCAGGCGAACGGCTCCCTTGATGATGAGATCCGGATTGCATTCGCTTAAGGAGATATCAACCAATGACCTACGAGAGTTCAGTTAAAAAGCGATCAACAACGATTCCGGACGTAACCTTCTCGGTTCGGAAGATGTCTTTGGCGGGGCGGATGGAGTTGGTGCACCGGATCCGGGTTGAAGGTGTGGCGTTGGCGTTCAGCGAGGCGGGGAACGAGCCGAGTGACAGGCTAATGGCGACCGAGATTAACAGTTCGATTGAGTCTCTATATGTGCGCTGGGGGTTGGTTTCCATCGAAGGATTGGAGATAGACGGCGTCGCGGCCGATGCGGATCGGTTGATTGAGAGTGGGCCTGAGGAACTGTGTCGGGAGATTGCTCGAGCGGTTCGGCAGGAATGTTTTCTCAGCGAGGAAGAGAGAAAAAACTAACAGTCGCCTTTCACTTTCAGTTCGCGAATCAAGCCGCGTGGAGGTGCGACGAATGCCGGAAGCAGGGTTTGGAAAGGAAGCGGAATTGTGGATTCATTCAAATTGAGCCACTCAGTCGGGCACCGGTCTGGCTGCGGGGAACGGTGGCGACTACGGAGTGCCCGCGAAGCTACATCAGCGCCGACAGTTTGAGTTGGCTTGAGGCGTTTCACGTTTGGCGACTGGGCGGTAAGGGAGAGTTACGCCAATATTCAGCCAAAACCGTTGAGGCGATTTCGGTACTTGAGAGTGAGTTATTGAAGGAGCGAGAGAATGGCGTCCGATAATTACAGAAACGACATCGAGCGCTTGCTCACTAGCGGAGTTGGCGAGGCTAGTGCGACTAAGGATGTGTTGGCATCCGAGGGCATGACTCAGAGTCGAGAAGCGACCGAGCAGTTGAGCAAGCAGATAGCGGATTTAGTACGAATTGCTGAGCGGCAGGTGGAGACGACCCAGGCGAACACACAGGCAATGGAATCGGCATCCAAGGGAGGCCAGGCGACGGGGATTGGTACTGAAGTGGCTAAAAGCGCGGGCAGCTATTTGCTGAAGGGGTTGACCTTAGGTCCTCTAATTGGGGGGATGGCGAAGCTTCTTGGCGGAGGAGGGGGTAAGGCTACCGAGCCCGCGCTAGAGCGATTCTCCCTTCCAGAACCGATCCGGGCCGAGGCCGGACTCTCGTCAAGTGGCCAGATGTATTCGATAACGAGGGGTAGTGGCGATCAGCCTCGGGTAGTGAGTCCGATTTCGTCGACTGCGGAGCCACAGACCCAGGCTGCCGTGAATGGAGGCAGCGGGGCAGTTCAGAACATTACGGTCAATATCAGTGCGATGGACAGCAAGAGCTTCATGGACCGGAGTGATGATATCGCACGAGCGGTGCGGGAAGCGATGTTGCACTCTCACTCGTTGAACGATGTGGTGAATGATTTATGAGCGACTTTCCTATGCTAAAAACGGGCGCAGTGATGCAGTACCCGGGGGAGCGTGCGCGGCTGTTCTCGACTGAGATCGTTCAGTTTGTCGACGGAAATGAGCAGCGCTATCGAAACTATCCTGGCGCGCTTTTGCGATGGACGGTTCGGCTTGAGAATCTGGACGAAGAAGAGCTTGGCCAAATAGAGGCATTCTACGCCCAAGAGCAGGGTGAATTTGGGACGTTCTCATTTACAGACCCTTGGGATGAAACGGAATACCCGGAGTGTCAGTTCGAAAACGAGGAAATATTGGCCGAGTTCCTCGAATTTCACGATGGTCGTACGGATCTTAGAATTCGACAGGTCCGGTAGGAGCGAGATGGCATTTTTTCCTCAATTGTCAACGGGCGTCGCTTGCCAGTATCCGCTTCGTCGGACACAGGTATTCCGTTCGGTAGTGAATCGGATGCGCGATGGAAGGCAGCTCAAGGCGTTTGACGCCGGCAGCAGTGGGCTAGAGATTGAACTCGACCTGAACGGACTTACCGACGACGAGATGACTGGCTTAGAGCAGTTCTTTTCGGAACAGGAGGGTAGGAGGAATACGTTCGGATTCTTAGATCCTGCGATGAATCTCCTCCAGTGGAGCGAAGACTTTTCAAAATCGGCATGGACGCGCGGTCCATTGCTGGTCTTGAATGGTTCCGAGGAAGATCCTTGGGGCACGCAAAGGGCGATGCGCTTGGAAAATACAGCAGTCGCTGCTCAGGCGACTGTGCAGGCAATTTCCGCACCCGGCGGATACCGGTATTGTGAGGTGGACCCCATTGGCTAGACACGAAAGTAAGTGAGTCTTAAGTGTATCGAGGGGCTGATTACCGAGACCAGGATGACACAGTTGGTCACGATTAGGTAAACTGTTTTCCACCTGAGTGGAGGATAGGGCAACGC
>JANXMS010000267.1 GCA_025354525.1 Acidobacteriota bacterium | reverse complement strand
GATGAACCCTTAGAGGGGCCGCTTCCGCTGCGCGATGACTATATTCCACCGCAGCCAAATCTATTCAGCGAATCCGACGTTGGACAGCACAACAACCCAATAATCGGCTCCGATAACCAACCTCAACCGCAAACAGAGAATGGCACCGACGCAAATGCTTTGCTTTCAACGCCGCTAATCACGGTTTTTGGCTAATTTGGACAACAGTGAAGCGAACTCTTATTCGGTTCGTGTTAGCGCTTGGCATTGTTTCGTTGCTGGGGGCACGTACGTGATGGTGGCCATTGCGGCGATTTCGTTGATCGTGGGGGGCATTGGGATTCTTAACATTGTGCTGGCAACGGTGATGGAGCGGACGCGGGAGATTAGGATTCGGCGGCGATCGGGACGAGGCGGTATTTTGATTTCGGTGGAGGGTGGGCTGGCCGGGATTGCGTTTGGTATTGGACTAAGTTGGTTGATCGCCACGGTGGCGGAATGGAAGGCGATAGTTACTCCGCTTTCGGTGGGGTGGCGTTCGGGGTATCGGTTTGCGTGGGGGTACTATTTGGGATTGATCCGGCGATGAAGGCGGCCGAGATTGGTCCGATTGAGGCGCTGTGGTCTAAGTGAGAGACAGGAGAGAGGACGTTAGCTCGCCGCGTTTGCGGACTTGGCTGTTCAGGGCGGTATACTCAGCGGCACGATTGTGATAACGTTAGCTGCACAAATTTAAGAACTGAGGAGTTCTCCCATGCGTTTTTCGGCTTGGTTCGCCGCCTTCCTTCTGCCCGCGATTCTTGCCGCGCAGGACACCCGGGGGACTATTTCTGGTTCGGCAACTGACCCTCAAGGGGCTACGGTTGCGGGTGCCAATGTTACGGTCGCCAATACCGGCACCGGGACGGTGACGAAGTTGACGACGAACCAGAGCGGCTATTATGAAGCTCCTCTGCTGCTGCCTGGAATTTATTCCGTATCGGTCGAATCCGCCGGCTTCAAAAGAGCCGTCCAGTCGCGAATCACGTTGGGCTTGGGAGACCAACTGAAGATCAACGTGCAAATGGAGGTGGGCGGGGTGACCGAGTCGGTGACGATCTCATCGGAGGCGCCGATGCTCGATACGAGCACGGTGAGTACGGGACGCAGTATGACGAACCGGGAGGTGATGGACCTTCCGGTGATCGGCAATAACGTCATGGCTTTGGCGCGGATGGCCCCGGGGGTGCAAGTGCCGGGTACGACGCAGTTTTTGGTGCAGGGTGAGGTGGACCCCATTGGCTAGACACGAAAGTAAGTGAGTCTTAAGTGTATCGAGGGGCTGATTACCGAGACCAGGATGACACAGTTGGTCACGATTAGGTAAACTGTTTTCCACCTGAGTGGAGGATAGGGCAACGC
>JANXMS010000266.1 GCA_025354525.1 Acidobacteriota bacterium | reverse complement strand
ACGACCCCGCTTACGGTCCTCGTCCGCACCGCCGCCGGTGCCCCCGTCAACAACCAGACCGTCACCTTTACCATCTCCTCCGGACAAGGCACTTTCAATGCCTTCACCTCCGCCGGCGTCCTCATCCCCAACTTAATTTGTCAGGGCACCATTTGCACCGGAACCACCGACGCCGATGGCCGCACCGCCGTCGGCTTCGTCGCCACCTCCGTCCCCGCCGGCTCCTCTTACACGCAGCAAACCATCACCGCCTCCGCCAACTCCCAGTCTGTCAACTTCCTCCTGACGACCATCCTTGGCGGCCTCTCCACCCCGCCCGTCGTCGAGCGCCTCGCCCCCAACGGCAACATCCTTACCGGTGCCGCCAGCTCCACCATCGCCGACGCCATCCGCGTCCGCGTCGTCGTCGTCTCCGGCCCCCAATCCGGCCAGCCCATTCCTAACGTCGCGCTCCGCGCCTCCACCGTAAACACGCCCGGCTCCGGTCCCACCGCCCAATGCGCTGGACCCGGCGACGTGGCCCTGACCGACTCGACCGGCACCACCACCTGCAACCTCACCCTCGGTCCCACCACCGGCGTCTCCGCCCTAGACGTCAACATCGGCGGCTTCGTCAACCTGGGCGGTTCTTCGCTCAACATCGACGTCGGCGGCGGCCCGCCCACCATCGCCGGCGGTTTCCCCCTCAACGGCCAAGGGGCCAATAGTTCGTTTTCCTTCAACGTCACCCACCCCGACGGCATCAGCCGTATCGGCATCGTCAACCTGCTCATTAACTCCAGCCTCGACGCACGCAATGCTTGCTATCTCGCCTATTCCGTTCCCCAACGCGTTCTCTATCTCGTCAACGACAACGGGCCGGATGGCGGCCTCTCCCCCGGCCTCCTCATCGGCAGCCCGAACACCGGCTCCATCGCCAACACTCAGTGCCGCCTCTTCGCCTCCGGTTCTTCCGCCGTCGTCAACGGTAACACCGTCACCCTAACGTTCAACGTCAGCTTCTTCCCAAGCTTCGCCGGCAGCAAAGTCCTCTACTTCGCCGCCCGAACGACCGACCTTCTGACTCAAGGCTGGACCCCCAATGGCGTCCACGAAGTCCCCATTGTCAGCCCCACTTTCCCCAGCTCCTCCACCAGCAATCCGGGCTCCGGCACCGCCGCCAATGCCCTCGTTACGTTTACCTACCGAGACGCGACCGCAACCGCCAATCTCCAAACCCTCTGGGGGCTTACGAATACAGCCCTCGACGGCCGAGGTGCTTGTTACTTTGCCTACTACGCCCCCTCAAACACCCTGTTCCTGATCCCGGACGATGGCAACGCCGCCCAGTCCCTCAGCATCAGCTTCACCGGGTCCAATACCATTGAGAACTCCCAGTGCCGCATCAACGCCTTCGGCTCAGTCGTCAGCCGCAGCGGCAACACCCTCTCGCTTTCGCTGAACATCACCTACAAGCCCGCCTTCTCCGGACCCAAAATCATCTGGACCGCCGCCAGCACTCTGTCGAACGTCATCAGCCAGTGGAAGGCCTCCGGCGCCTGGCAAGTCCCCGGCAACTGATTTCACGATTTCTAGTACTGGCCTGTCCCCAATCACCACGAAATGACGCTATTAGGGTTAGGAGCCGCCCTATGAAAAAGTATGTCATCATGCTCGACTCGTTGATTGACTTAGTCGACGACGTCTGGCCCGTCACGCTGGAAAGCGACAATCTCGTCGCACTCCGCGCCCGTAAGACCTTTTCCGGAAACTACATCCCCTACGGTCCGCGCGAGGACTACAGCCTACGAATCATCGAGTCGAAGTCTCTCACGCATGCCCTCCGCCCGGGTGAAGATTACAAAGGAGCGATCTATGAGAAAATCTAGCGCCCACCTCGCTCTCTTCGCCCTCTTCCTTTTCGGGGCCGCCTGCACGCCCCTCCGGCCCAAAATAACAAAATGGCACAACGAGTTAAAGGTCGATCCTGCGATCCCCCAGTCGTTCAACGAAATCGATTTTGGCGTCCATGGTTTCGATCTGGAGCCGAAAAGCCGAGGATTCAATGCCCTTCAACTTTCTGAGCGCGGACAAAAGGCACTGATCAATGCCGTTGGAGCTCTCTCCGATGGAAGCATGAAGAGTCTTCTAGCCGGATTGGGCACCACCATCAAGCCTCCCGCACAACCCCCCGGCGACATAGACGCCACCATCATTGATCGCCGCCTCGTCATTAGCATTACCCATTTACCACTCCATCCAGCAGACCGCCTTCACATGTTGAAGGTTCGTCTATACCCGATTCAAGACGGAGTGGAGTTTACCAATTGGAGTCAGATCGCGACCCGCTACCAAACCATCGACCTCGGTTCACTTAGCTTCGACCAAACCGAAGTAATCAACATGGAAGCTTCCCTCGCACCTTCCGTGCTTAGCGAATTGACGGGGGTTAAGGCCAGCCGCGGATCTACGAAAACGTTGAAGGAGTCTACGGTGCTCAAAAGCGAGATCGCCAGCCTAAGCGGCAGGCTCGCCTCCAGAGAACTGTTCCTTTTTGAGAAAGGAGCGCCGCGACTAGACCTCACGGGGGCAATCTCCATTGACACCACGATTAAACTGCCATTCAGCAAAACACCGCCCGCGACGATAACAGACTTTTCAGGCTTGTTTGACAAAAAAGGCGATCCTGCGGCGGTCGACGATGTGGGAATTTCAGAATCACTAATGGATTTCCCTCCTTGGGGCGAACCTGTGCTCGCTTGTGCCGAACTTGTTGCTTATACTCGCCGATTGTGTGGCGGTGGCAGTACCATCACTGAAAGCGACGACTGCGCCACGCTTGTGCCCATGCGTCGCGTTGAGCGTGTAACACTCAGCCCTCCGGTAAAGAGGCCACTTTTCCTACTCCGCAAAAAAGGCGATGAGACTTTGCCGCTCATCGTCGCCCGTCACGGGCGGCTCCTACTACTACGTGACTATAGCGCCGCAGAAGACCTCCGCCGGTATCTTTGGTTGCGTAGTAGAGCGGGCCTTCAAACACCGTTCAATTTAAGCTATTCGAAAGATGTTAAACCTTCAAATGACTACTTGGAAATTAAGGCCTATGCGCCATATCTAGAGGCTGCCAGTGGCCAGATAGCCGAAGACGACTGCGTCGGCAGAATCAACAAATATCGGAAAGAATACATCAGCCTCAGAAATCCTGTGAATAGCGAACCGTCACAGAAAGATAATACGAAGCCACAGACTAAAAATCTTCGTCTTCTGAACGACTACGACCTAATCGAGGATACCGAATCAACGAACTCGAATTCCGTCGACCAGGGTACGCCTGCAAATCAGAAGCGCAAAAAAGCTCAGACTAAGTGGGAGAAGCAACCCCAAAAGCAGTCGGAATCGAAAGGAACCCCAGAATGAAGGCAATTACAATCTTTCTCGTCACCCTCCCCCTCTTCGCTCAGAGGGACATCACCGACGGCCCCGACGCAACTACCCTGACCGCCCTCCCCAAGCAAGAAATCGGCCTCGTCTCAGCCCTCGCGAGCAAAAGTGCCACCAACCGTGCTCCTATCGCCCAACTCGGCGTCCAATGGTCCTGGCTGCTGCTAAACCATAAACATGCCCAGCTCCAATACCTCCTCGAAGGCCGACCCTACGTCAACTTCGCCGCCAAAAGCCTCCCGTCGTCCAACGGCTGGATCGCCTCCCCGGCCGGACTCCGCGCAACGTTCAAATACGGCGTCTACGCCGAGACCCAGTTCGGCCTCGGGCGCACCAGACTTACCACCACCGAACTAGCCGCTAACACCAGCCAATACAGCCGAATCTGGGAACTCGGCGGGGGAGTACAAGTCGGAAAAGCCTCCGGCACCATCGCCCGATTCGGATATCATTACCTCCGCGGCGCTAACAACGGCCCAAGCTCCCAAACGTTTCAAGCCCACTTAGTAACCCTAGGCGTGTTCTTCCGTTTTTCCCAGTAGCCGAACTCCCTTGGCCACGCTTCACAATCTGGGCGTGGCTATAAATTCAAAAATCAGCAGCCCCCGAAAAGCCTCCGGCGCCTGGCAAGTGCCAAACAACTAAGCTCGCGCCTCAGCCCCAGCCAAGCAGGGCGTCAAGCTTGGCATTGTCTTCTTTATATTTCTCCCAAATGCGCGGGTCCGTCGGCGGTGTCGCGGCATCGGTCCGCGCACTCGCCAGAATCTTTTCGATCTGCTTGACGATACCCAAATTGGCGGCGGCGACATCGGTCGATTCGCCGGGGTCGGAAGCAAGATTGAACAACTCAATCGGGGCCGTTTTCGTCGCCTGAAACGCCTTCCATTGGCCCATGCGAACCGCCCGCGTCAACTTGGCCGGAGTAAGCTGCTCCCAGTACAAATAAGGGTGCGGCTTCTGCTCGCGGCCCAGCAAAGTCGGCAGAATCGAGATCCCGTCCAGCCCCTTCGGCGACTTCACCCCCGCAACTTCGGCCGCCGTTGGCAGCACGTCCCAGAACGCCGTGGGGAAGTCCGAAACTCGGCCGGCCGGGACCTTGCCGGGCCAACGGGCCACCAGCGGGACCCGAATGCCCCCCTCGCGGAGAGTCCCCTTAACTTCCCGGAGACCCATCTGGCTGCCGAAACGGGCGTTGTTCACCGGCCCACCGCCCGGGCCGTTGTCACTGGCGAAAAGCACCAAAGTGTTGGCGTCCAACTGAAGCTCTTTAAGAAGGGCCATCACGCGGCTGACATCGGAGTCAAGACGGTCCATCATCGTGGCGTAAACCTTCTCGCCGTCCTTCCAACCGGTGTCCTGATACTTGGCCACGCCGGGGACGTTGTTCACGCCATACGGGCCGTGCGGAACCGTCCACGCGCAGAACAGGAAGAACGGCTGGTTACGATTGCGCCGAATGAAATCCAGGCTCTCGTTAGCGATCAGGTCTTGGGCGTAGACGCGCTTGGAAGGGCTCTGCGGGATCAGCTCTTTTGTGCCGTTCCGCCAAAGGTAATCCACGTAAAAGCGGTGGGCGTGCCGCTGGCAGTTGTAACCGTAGAAAAAGTCGAAACCCTTGTCTACGGGGGTACTGCCGCTGCCAGGGCCGCCCAAGCCCCATTTGCCGCAGATGCCCGTCCGATAGCCGGCCTGCTTGAGAACTTGAGCGATTGTGATGTCGCGCGGGGCGAGCGGGGCTTGTCCCTCGGGGAAGCACTCCCAGTTGTTGCGGACACTAGCATGGCCCATGTGATATCCGGTCATCAGGGCGCAAAGGGAAGGCGCGCAGACCATAGCACCGGCGTAGGCGGCAGTAAACCGGGTGCCTTCCGCGGCAAGACGATCAATGCTGGGGGTCTTCAGCACCTTCTGGCCGTAACAGCCGAGGTCGCCGATGCCAAGGTCGTCCGCAAGGATAAAGACGATGTTGGGCTTACCGGTGGCGGCAAAGGCGGTCGCGCCGAGGGTGGCGGCGAATTGGCGGCGGGTGAGGCGAAGCATCACTGACGAGTGTATCCAACTAGGGGCGTAGCTCTCCGCAACCCGGGCCCACCACGTCCGAGCAATTGGTGTATACTTCCATCCCAGCGGTATCGACTTTACCGTACACATTTTTCCGTTCCTGGTGCCCCTCTCCTATGGCTGCTCCTGACGTTGTGTTCAAAAACGGCCGCTTTGGCCAGACTACACGCCGCGACAACTGGTGGCTCTCGCCGCTGCTAGTTTTCCTTGGCTTCGGCAGCTTCCTAATCTATGCGAACTGGGCGGCGTTCCAGAACGAACACTACACGGCAGGCCCCTATATTTCGCCGTTCTATTCGCCGGAACTGTGGGGCAGTTCCCCACACGCGATCTTCGGGCCGCAGCCGACCTGGTATCCGAGCTTCTTGCCGTTCTCGCCGGCGTTTTTCATTCTGTGGATTCCCGGACTGTTCCGATTCACCTGCTACTACTATCGCGGCGCCTATTACAAAGCGTTCTGGGCGGACCCGATCGCGTGCGCGGTCGGTGAGCCGCGCAAGAGCTATCTGGGCGAGAAAACCCTGCCGCTGATCGCACAGAATTTCCATCGCTATTTTTTGCGGCTCTCGTACCCGGTGTGGGCTTTCCTCGTTTACGACGTTTGGAAGGCGATGTGGTTTCCGAATGGGTTCGGGATCGGTCTGGGCACGGTGATCCTGGCGGTGAACGCGGTGTTGATCGGCGGCTACGTTTTCGGATGCCACGCGTTCCGGCATTTATCGGGCGGTAGCATCGATCAGCCATCGCACCATCCGGCGCGCCACACGCTCTATGAATGTGTAAGTTGCCTGAATAGCCGGCACAAGTATTGGGCGTGGGCAAGCCTGTGCTCGGTTGGGTTCTCGGATGTTTATGTTCGCCTGTGCTCCATGGGTGTGTGGTCGGACTGGAGGATTTTGTAATGGCTGAATATCGAACGCACCCTTACGATGTACTGGTGATTGGAGCGGGCGGCGCCGGATTGCGCGCCGCAATTGAGGCGGCGGCGAGCGGCGTGAAGGTCGGGGTGGTCTGCAAGTCGCTGCTGGGAAAAGCGCATACGGTGATGGCCGAGGGCGGGGTGGCGGCCGCGATGGCCAATGTCGACGACCGCGACAATTGGCGGGTCCATTTTGCCGACACGATGCGCGGAGGCCAGTATTTGAACAACTGGCGGATGGCGGAGTTGCACGCGCGGGAGGCGCCAGACCGCGTGCGGGAACTGGAGGCGTGGGGGGCCTTGTTTGACCGCACCCGGGACGGCAAAATCCTGCAGCGGAACTTTGGCGGCCACCGGTATCCGCGGCTGGCACACGTAGGCGACCGGACTGGGCTGGAGATGATCAGAACGCTGCAGGACCACGGGATCCACAGCGGCATGGACGTGCACATGGAGTGCACGGTGTTAAGCCTGGTGATGGATGCGGGGCGCGTGGCGGGGGCATTTGGCTACGACCGCGAGAAGGGACACTTTATCCTCTGGCCGGCCAAAGCAGTGGTCCTGGCGACCGGAGGCGTGGGCCGGGCGTTCAAGATATCGAGCAATAGCTGGGAGTACACGGGCGACGGGCATGCGTTGGCGTATCGGGCCGGGGCCGAACTACTGGACATGGAGTTCGTCCAGTTTCATCCGACGGGGATGGTATGGCCGATCAGCGTGCGAGGAATCCTGGTGACGGAAGGCGTCCGGGGAGAGGGCGGAGTGCTGCGGAACAGTGAGGGCAAGCGCTTCATGTTCGACGACATTCCAGATCTGTACAAGGCCCAGACCGCGGACACCGAAGAGGAAGGCTGGCGGTATACGCAGGGAGACAAGGACGCGCGGCGGCCGCCGGAGCTGCTGACGCGAGACCATGTGGCGCGGTGCATCAACCGGGAGGTCAAGGCGGGCCGGGGCAGTCCGCACGGCGGGGTGTTTCTGGATATCGCATGGACGAAGGAACGCATCAAAGACGGCGCCGAGCATATTAAACGGAAGCTTCCGAGCATGTACCACCAGTTCAAGCAACTGGCCGATATCGACATCACGAAAGAACCGATGGAGGTGGGCCCGACGACGCACTACATGATGGGCGGCGTGCGCGTGGATGGGGACACTCAGATGTCGACGATCCCAGGGCTGTTTGCGGCGGGCGAAGTGGCGGCAGGGCTGCATGGCGCGAATCGGCTGGGCGGGAATTCGCTGTCGGACCTGCTGGTGTTCGGGAGACGGGCGGGGCAGTATGCAGCGGAGTTCGCGAAAGCCAATGGCGCGGCGGCAGTGGATGACGCGCAGGTGCAGTCGGCGGCGAAAAAAGCGATCGAGCCATTTGAGCGCGGGCCGGCGGGGGAGAATCCCTACAAGATTCAATACGATTTGCAGGATTCAATGCAGGAGCTTGTCGGGATTGTGCGCTTGGAGAACGAGATGGAACAGGCGCTGGGGGCCATCGCGAAGTTGCAGACGCGCGCGGACAAGGTGGGGATCGACGGGAATCGCATGTACAACAATGGCTGGCATACAGCGATGGATCTGGAAAATATGTTGACCGTCTCGGAAGCAATTACGCGAGCGGCGCTGCTGCGGAAGGAGAGCCGGGGGGCGCAGTTCCGGGACGACTATCCGGACAAGAGCGCGGAGTGGGCAAAGTTCAACATCATTGCCCGACGGGCGGAGAGCGGGGAGATGGTGATCAACAAGCGTCCAGTGACGGAACTGCCGGCGGAGCTGAAACAGATCATCGAGGAAATGAAATAAATGGCCACACAGGCGTTATTCCGGATCTGGCGCGGCGATGCGAGCGGCGGGAAGTTTCAGGACTACAAGACGGAAGTGGACGAGGGGATGGTGGTATTGGACGCGGTGCACCGGATCCAGGCAGAGCAGGCTCCGGACTTAGCTGTGCGATGGAACTGCAAGGCGGGCAAATGCGGATCGTGTTCGGCCGAAGTCAACGGGATGCCGAAGCTGATGTGCATGACGCGGCTCAACCAATTGAACCTGAACATGCCGGTGATTATTGAGCCAATGCACGCGTTTCCTTCCATTCGCGACCTAGTGACTGATGTGTCGTGGAACTACCGGGTGAAGAAGACGATCAAGCCGTTCAAGCCACGATCGCCGGACGCGCCGGACGGGACCTGGCGGATGCAGCAGAAGGACGTCGACCGGGTCCAGGAATTCCGTAAGTGCATTGAGTGTTTCCTATGCCAGGATGTTTGTCATGTCCTGCGGGAGCACCATAAGCATGACGAGTTCATTGGTCCGCGCTTCTTCGTTTATGCCGCGGCGCTGGAGATGCATCCACTGGATACGGAAGACCGGGTGGCGGACCTGAAAGATAAGTATAGTATTGGCTATTGCAACATCACGACGTGTTGCCGCCAAGTGTGTCCAGAGAACATTACAATTACCGAGAATGCCATCATTCCGCTGAAGGAACGCGTCGTAGACAAGTTCTTTGATCCCCTGAAACATCTCTTCAATATTCTTTAACTGGGAGGCCCCATGCTTGTGCTGAAACCGATATCGCCGTCGAGCATTCCGAACGCCCTAGCCAAGGCGGAACGCTACCGGCTACTGAATGAGCCTAGTTTGGCCGAAAGTATCTGCCGCGATGTGCTGCATGCCGATCCGGAGAATCAGCAGGCGCGGATCAGCCTGGTCCTGGCCTTGACAGACCAGATTGCGCAAGACCACCGTGTGTTTGCGGAAGCGATTGCCAGTTCGGGACGGCTGGATTCGGCCTATGAACGCGCCTACTACACGGGTATCGCCTGGGAGAGACGGGCGCGAGCGCGATTTCAGAGCGGCGGCCATGACGCCAAGCATCAGACTTACGACTGGTTGCAGCGGGCGCTGGCGCTGTTTGAAGAGGCGGAGGCGGTGCGGCCGGAAGGGAATGATGATACGGCGCTCCGGTGGAATACGTGTGTCCGGCTGCTGCAGCAGCACCCAGAGATTGCGCCGCGCGCGGCGGAGGTGAGCGAGGGAATTTTGTCGGAGTAACAGGCACCGGTGGGCTCATGGCGTAGGCGTACCACGGGCGTACGCCTGATTCGAAACAATGCAGTGATGGTCGAACTGCGCTGGTGATCATGGGGCCGATGTTGCGGGGGCAGTGGGCGCAGATTGGCTCGGAGCCGGTAGTGGATGGGTTGACGCGGTCGGTGTAGGCGGCGGGTGCGGATCTATCGGAACGGTGCGCTGCTGCCCCGGCCGTTCTTGGATTTGACCGCGCGGGTCGGTCTCGACCAGGAGTTGGGTCTATTGAGCACCGCGTTTCCGCCAAACTTTTCGGGAAAGAAGCGGGTGTATGCCTTCTTCACAAAACCTGACGGGGGATCGCGATTGCTCGATCTTGAGTGAACGGTGACGAATTGCGGAGGTAGAAGTCGCGTTTGCGGAACGCCAGATTTCGTAAACAGATCTCCAGACCGCCTTGGTGGATGGATCAAATAGAACGCCGCAATCCTGTAGCGCACCCGGTTCTCTGGACACATCTTTGTTCAGGGTGCGACGGCCTGAAAGTACTCTCGCCTGGCTTGAGCCGGCGAGAATTTCGGCGACTGGTTTTCGTTCAAGACGAAGTGCGTTTGATCCGCAAGCGTTTCTTGAAGTTTTTCGCAGGCGCTCGCGATGATGAAGTCGGTTACGTCCGGCCCACGGACTTTGGCCGCCCGGAGCGTGTCAATAACCTTGAGACACGCTCCGGGTTCCGGCGTAGGGACGGGTCAGGCTGTCCCGAGTTGGGTTCGAGTTGGGTTCGAGTTGGAGTTTGGACGAGACGCTCGCTGATGACCTTCTCAGCCTTTTCGAAGCTCTCGGCCGTAGCCAGGGATTCGCGGGCGAGGGAGAGGGCTGCTTCGGGATCTCCTCGCGCTATCGCTAAGATCGCTAGCTCGTGACGGACCAAGGCTAGGGTGTTTTGACTCAGCGGGGAAATTAGGATTGGGAATTGGCTAAAGAGTGAAGATTCTGCCCTGCGGGCGAGATTCTGCGAGGCATACTGCGAGGCATAGGAGTCTATCGATACCATCCTCCCCATCTGCGCTCGGATCGTAGTCGATTCGGAAGTGACCTCGCCAGTCCCGCAAGAGTACTGGTGCGAGAGCCTTTTGACGGGTGAGGGCATGCCTGGGGTCGTGATCATCGCCGTATTTCCAGACGCCAACGCGCCACATCTAAGGATGAACTCCGGTTGGGCACCACTTCGTAACGTCAATCCGGCTCCCTCCGATTCTATTTGATCCGATACAAGGGCCATGTTGGCTAGATGCAGATCGGCGACCGATTCCGAGTAATAGATATAGTTTGTACGGAAGCTTCGATTGGCCGGGTCTCGGTGGATGGATTCTTCGAAGAGAGAGAATTGTGGGATCGGCGGGGTCGAAGAGAGTCTTTTGGCCGGAGATCTATGATGCTGGCTTTGCGTTCGTCGAAGGGCAAGTTGCTGTTGCCCTAGAGTGAAACTTTGCCGACGCGGAAACCGCGAGTTTTGGCCGCGGAGGCGGATCTATGTTTCGTAGACGAGGGGAGTGAGGAGATAGAGGGTTTCCTCTTGGCCGTTGCGAAACCCGAGAAGGAGCTTGGTAACTTTAAGTGGTTTTGCGGAAATCCTTCCAGGCGGGATCGAGGTTCCACCAGAGCATTCCAGCGGCACCGGTGTCTTTGGCTTTTTCGACGCAGCAATCGACCCATTCGGCCAGTCCTTGCCCGGCGTAGGGGAGAGCGAGATCGAGCATGGAGACGTAGCGTTTTTGGGCGATGGCGCCGAGGTCGTCAGCGATGCGATTGGCTTCCTGGGGGGCACCGGAGAGGGCGTGGGCGTAGCTGGTGGCGGCGAGGAGGCGGGCGTCTTCCGGAGCGAGGACTTGGCCGCGGCCAAGGACGATGAGCGATTCGCGATACTGCGTCTGAGCGGCGTAGGCGCGGCCGAGGAGGAGATAGACGTCGGGTGCGGTTGTATCGAGTTTGAAGGCTCGGCGGCCCTGTTCGATGGCGGATTCGTTGCGGCCTTGGAAGAAGTAGAGCCAGGCGAGACCGAGGACGATTTCGAGTGCGGGAGAGGGTGCCGCTTCGAGGAGGGCGATGGCGCCGTCGATATCGCCACGAGGGGCGAGGACGTAAAGGGCTTGTCCGGCGCGGGCGTCGGCGCGATTAGGGTCCATGGCGAGCGCGCGGGCGAAGGCTTGTTCGGCGGCTTGCGGATTGTTGAGAACGGCGTGGGCGTAGCCGACGGCGACGAAGGCTTCGACGGCATCGGGGCGGGCTTCGAGGAGTTTCTTGGCTGCGGTGACGGCACCGGTCATGGTCTCGACGGGTTCGCGGAGACCGCGCGCGGCGGCGAGGACCTCGTTGAGATCGAGGTTGGGGGTGGCGAAGGCGGTGTTGAACTGGGCGGTGAGGCCGGTGGGGACGGGGGGCGTGCTGATGAGAGGTTCGCCACGTACCTTGGCTCGGAGAATATTGGAGACGGCGGCGGCAATTTCGTCTTGGGCTTCGAGAACGTTGGAGATATCGCGATCGAAGCGTTCGGACCAGGCTTGGTAGCCGGAAGCGGCGTCGGTGAGCTTTACGATGAGGCGGACGTGGCCGCCGGCGGACCGGGCGGAGCCTTCGAGGAGGAGGTTGACGTTGAGGTGGCCGCCGACTTTGCGGAGGTCGTCGGCGCGGCCGCGGAAGCGGGCGGCGGAGGTGGAGGAGGCGACACGGAGGCCTTCTACGGATTGGAGTTGGTAGCTGATTTCTTCGGTAAGGCCGTCGCAGAATTCGGTGAGGGCGGGATCGGTGACGAGGGAGGTGAAGGGGAGGACGGCGACGGCGGGTTCGTCGGGGAGCGGTTCGGTTTTTTGGAGGCCGTCGTGGGCTTCGGCGCGGAGGTCCTCAATGAATGCCTCCATGTCGGGGTGGCGGTCATTGGGCTTTTTGGCCATGCCGCGTTCGACGATCTGTTGGAGGCCATTGGAGATTCCGGGCCGCATGTCGAGCATGTTGGGGACCGGGTTGTACATGATTTCGTTGAGCCGGGCGGCGGCGTTTTTGGATTTGAACGCGGCTTCCCCGGTGAGGAGTTCGAAGAGCAGTGCGGCGAGGGAGTAAATATCGCAGCGATGGTCTACGCCGGCACCTTGCAGTTGTTCGGGGACAAAGGCGCTGAAGGCGCTGGTGAGTGCTTTTCCGCCGGAGGCGAAGGTGGGACCGTCGCCGAAGCGGGCTTTGCCGAAATTGGTGATTTTGACGGCGTGGGTGGGGGTGACGATGACATTTTCGGGGCAGATGTCGCGATGGACGATGCCGTGTCGGTGGGCTTCGGCGAGGCCTTGGGCGACGGCGAGGACGTAGTCGATGCTGCGGTCGACGGGAAGAAGTTCTCCGGTCGAGTTGGCGCGTTCGATCCGTTCGCGGAGTGAACTGCCGGGCAGGTGCTCGTAGATGAGATAGCGACCTTCTTTTTGGTCGATGACGTCGAAGATCGAGGAGATATTGGGGTGGTTGAGCGAGACGCCGGCGCGGGCTTCTTTTTGGAAGGAGGCGAGGGCGTCGGCGTCGTTGGTGGGTACTTCGATGCCTTTGAGCATGACCAACCGGTCGAGCTTGAGATCGCGGGCTTTGTAGATTACGCCTAAGCCGGCGGTGCCAATCTCTTCGATGATGTAGTAATGTTCGATTGTTTTGCCGATCATGGAATTGTTAGTTAACTCTGACGGGAGGGGTGGGGAGGGCGATACCGGCTTGGGCGACGGGGATGGGGGCCGGGTGGGCGATCTGGGTGGTGGGGGAGAGCTTGGCGGGGATGAGGGGTTCTCGGACTCGACCGGCGGCGCAAGAGTAGTCGCCGGTGAAGGACCAGCCGATTTCGAGTAGGGCTCCCAGGTTGTCGGGCGCGGAGTCAGACCAGAGTATGAGCGCAGAGCGGCATTCGAAATAGCTCCAGATTTGTTCGATAGTTCGGTCGGGGCGAGCTTGGGCGTAGGCGTCGAAGGCGGCGGCGGGAGCGGTGCCGGTGGTGACCTGGAACGTGAGTCCGAGCCCTTCGGCGGCGGGGTTGAGGGAGGCGGTGGTGGTGCCGCGAAGACCCTGTAGTTCGGTTTCGTCACGCTGGACGGTGATGCCGCCTTTGTAGCGGGCACCGGTGTTGTCCGAGACCACGTCGTGGAGCCAGGCGGCCGAGATGGAGTTGGCACCGCGTTGGCCATCGGGGCCTCCGCCGACGAGGCGGACGGTGGCGGCGAGTTGGACCGACGAATTGGTACCGCCTTCGCGGATGCTGGACAGGACGAAGCGTTTGCCGTCGGATTCGACCGTGCAGCGGCAGAAGCGGCCGTTGAGGGCAGAGTCGTTGCTTTCGATGGTTGCGCGGACGATGACGACAGAGCGGGAGCAATGGGGGCCGCCCCAGTCGCCTTCGGGGGCATCTTTAAGGGCGACTTGGGCGAGGAGTTCAAAGCTGCCGATCGAGTCGGTGGCTAGTGAGGCGGTGCCGGATTCGGAGCCGGGAACGAGGGTGGGCAGGGGATCGGCGGCGAGGGCGGGGGCATCATCGTCACTGCGCTTTAGGGACCAGTGGAAAGGAACGCCTTGGGGGGTGACGGAGGCGCGTAAGGCGATGGGCTGCTGGTTGGCGTAGGCACCGGCGAGCAGGACGAGATCGCGGTCTCCGGGTTCGGCGGCGGCGGTGATGACGCCGACGGCGGCCGCGGTGATGACGCAGGAATCGCCAACGCCGTCGACACCGGCGAGGCCGAGTTGGAGCAGGCCGTCGCCTTTTTTGGCGCTGGGGCCTTGGGCTTCGAGCCAGAAAGAGAGCGGTTCCTTGGGAGCATCGAATTCCACGCTATTGGCGAGGGATTCGCCGACGCCGCCGGAAGCGGTGCGGAAGAGCAGGAGAGACGGTCCGCCGGCAGCGGTGCGGAGAGAGAGGCGAGTGCGGACGGTGGCCGGTTTCGGCGGGTGGACAACGATGCGGCTGCGGTTGGAAGGGCCGGAGGCGTTGGGGCAGCCGACGTAGATGCCTTCGGAATGCTGGGCGTCGCCGGCAGCGGTTTCGAGGGTGAGTTGAGCGACGGTGAGGGTGGTGCTGGATTCGTCGTGTTTATCGACCTTCAAAGTGAGTGTCTCTTCGCCCGGAGCGGTAGCTTCGGCGTACAGGGTAAGGTCGGGGTTGAGGCTCGAGGACGGGATGTCGTAGCAGTTATTGACGAACGGAATGGGTTCGCCGACGCCGGAGGTACGGAAGAGTCGAAGGAGGCCGGGGGTGCGCCGCAGTTGGCCGCCGCGGCCGACCGATTGGAGGACGATGGGGACGCGAGGGGGGGCGGAACGGCCCCGGGGCAGGAGTACGAAGTTGGTGGCCGGGAGAACGGCGGGGAGCAGCACTTCGTCTTCGACGGAGCCGCCGTGGGTGGCGATCAGAGAGAGGCTGGCGACTTCCAGACCTTTTTTCGAATTGCGGAACTCCATGAGTTTGTTGGGAGCGGTGCCTTCGGCCCAGTAGGTTTTGATGGGCCCGTACATTTGATCCAATTCGTTCGAATCGCAGGTGGGAAGGAAGACGCGAAGGATGCGGGGATCGTAAAAGCGGAAGAGCATTTTTGCACCGCGCGGGTCGCGGACTGTGAGCAGTTTCCGGAGATGATGGCGGACTGTTTTGATGGCGGCATCGCATTGGAGAAAAACGCCGAGGCTGTTGCCAAGATTGGCGGCGAGATAGTTGGTGTAGGCGTCTTCAGACGACAACTGGACCAAGTACGGAGCAGCTTGTTCGAGGGCGTCGGGCAGGTCGCCGGCGAAGAGGCAACTGTAGTTGAGATGCGAATTGGCGAGGGTCCAATAGGCCTTGGGATCACGGGCGGTATCGATGATGGCCCAGATGTCTGAGCGGGGGCCTTTGGGCCAGAGTGTAGCGCGGAGGTCAGATGTCATGATTGTTACTCCGAATTAGCAGCATGCTTATTGCATTCTTCGCAGAATGGCAGGCCCTGAGCGGCCGCCACAACCAAGGTAGCGGCCTGTTGTTTGGCTGCTTCGTTTTTGGCGAAGGTGAGAGGTTCAGAAGGCGGCGGTGCGGGGGCGTTGGCAGCGTCCGCCGCCGCCGCATTTTCGGCTGCTTGCCGGTTGCATTCTTCGCAGAAGGGCAAGCCTTCTTGGGCCGCCTCAATGAGAACGGCAGCTTGGAGTTCGGCGTCCTGATCTTTCTTGAAAGTGAGCGGTGCCGGTTCTGGAGGGGGTGGCGGCGGCTTGACTGGCGGCTTGGCGGCTGGGCGCGCGATGGCGGCCTGTTCAGCGGCGTAGAGGGCGCATTCGGCGCAGAACGGTACGCCGACGGCGGCGGCTTGGCGGAGCACGGCGGCTTGGGCGACGCCGTCGTGGTCTGGCTCGAAGGTGTTCGTCTCTTCGATGATTTCGGGCTCTTTCCTTTCTGACGGGGGAGCTTCGGTGACCGCTTCGGCGGCGACTTTCAGGCTGAGGTGGCCGTGGTCGATGAGACCCTGCGGTTTGACGATGAGGAGTTCGCCAGAAACCATCATCTTAGCGATGCTTTGGAAGAGTTGTTGGTCGTTGGCGGCAGCGGAGATGCCACGCCCATTGTTGGGAACGAGGCGGCGGAACCCGGCTAATGCGGCGTTGTCGTTGCGGAATCGTTTGAGAAAATCGAGTGCTGTTTCAAGGCTCCAGCGAGTGCGCACTTCTTCGCGCCGCAGTAGTTGAAACTCGTGCGTGGCACCGAACCGGATCGAGCTCATAGTGAAGTCCGCAAAGGATTACCGCTCCATCATAATACAGTGACGCCGAAGCCCGGGCAGTGATTGCGATGAGGCATACAATTCTAAAACGTATGGGGGTGCTTCGGTAGTAGTCGCGAAGGTCCGTCGAACGATGGGCGGGCGGGCCGGGTGTTAGTACTATTGTGTTAACAAATAAGATAGTCTATTGAGGTGACCCCGCAACGTCTGCCGCTGGATCGGTTATTGCATCACGGCCAGGTGCTGCGGTGTGGCCCCAGGAGTAGGCCTGCGGGCTGTTTCAACCAAAGGCAACCCGTCCGGGTGCATCGACGAACAAAATGAATTACCCAATTCGTAAGGGAAAGAGCATAAATTAACTTGTCCTGGCTAACTCTTCATTGGCCGGTTTTGAAGTGACCTCTATTGGCCACTTTGGGGGTGACCGCTAAGGCGGAGTGTGGTCCTATCCGGGGGCGACGAACTTTACTCCGTCAACGGTTTACCTAAGCCTGCCGGCGGGGACGGCGTGCCTGAAAGACCTGGCGGATTCGTTGCTCGAGCCGGGCTTTTGGCGGCAAGTTTATATCTCGGCCAGCCATCTACTGGCGGTGGGCATGGAGGGGAATCGTAGCCGAGAACCTCCTTCTCGTCTCGCTCCCGCCGGGCGGAATGCTGTTGGAGTGCTGGAAACCTGTTTGTGGGTCAGCCGGCTACCTTCGATCTGGGTTGAACAAGGCGACGACGGGTGTTAACGGCAACGGCTTCCGTGCGCACCAGCTGATGGCGATGTTAGACGCAATAGAAGAGTTCGGCTCGAAATTCATGCAAGGGCTGCCGTAAAAAAGCTCTTCGCTGTTTGAGGTGGGTAAAAGCGCCAGTGAAAGTTCGCCGGCGAGAGGTGAGGTGGACCCCATTGGCTAGACACGAAAGTAAGTGAGTCTTAAGTGTATCGAGGGGCTGATTACCGAGACCAGGATGACACAGTTGGTCACGATTAGGTAAACTGTTTTCCACCTGAGTGGAGGATAGGGCAACGC
>JANXMS010000260.1 GCA_025354525.1 Acidobacteriota bacterium | reverse complement strand
GCGTTGCCCTATCCTCCACTCAGGTGGAAAACAGTTTACCTAATCGTGACCAACTGTGTCATCCTGGTCTCGGTAATCAGCCCCTCGATACACTTAAGACTCACTTACTTTCGTGTCTAGCCAATGGGGTCCACCTCACTCAAAATCGCTATCCGCCTCTAACGTGACTGGCACCGGCAGCGTTTGATTCTGCGCCCGAAGGGTCACGGTTGGGTTGATAATTTCAGTCAGGGGAGCGCTCTGCGGGTCGGCGGCGGGGCGAAATTCAACAACGTCGCCTTCCACTTCCAGTGCCGCTCCAGGCTGGGCAACTGCAGGCGGCAACGACTGCGTGAAAATAAGAATGCCAGAGGAGGCGTTCGGATCCGACTGCGGCATTTGCAGGTAAAATCCATTTGTGCGCCGATAAGTAACTATGCCAGAGGTAATGACCCGACGGCCGATATGCGGGCTCTCGACTCCGGGGCCCTGAATTTCGGAGATGGTGAGGCGAAGGGTCTCCTGCGGTGGCGCACAATTCACGGTGACGGTCGAACGATTGCGCGGAGCAGGTGCCGCAATCATGAAATCCGTACTGTTGTCGTCCGTATCCTGACAACCATTGCGGGCGCGAACGGCCGCCGTGGTGTTTGACAAATCCCGCGTCGGCGCGCCTTCGAACTCGTTGGTGGCTAGGCCGTAGCCCACGCGGTCCACGCTGTCGTTCGCCGCGTTGCGCAGAACCAGCTTGCCCGCCGACGACGACATCGCGGCGGTACCCGTCGCGTCCGGAACTGGGAGATTCATCGTGCCGCCCGCGCCGGCCGATTGCTGGATCAGGTAATACTGGCCGGGCTGCAGAGCGCCACCGAGCGCGGTCGACTGGTATGCCGTTGCCGCACTACCGGCGTATTGGATCGTCCAGCCGTCGAGCAATTGCGGCTCCGCTCCCCGGTTGAACAGCTCGATGAAGTCGTTGCGAAAGGTCGCCCCGGTGTTGCCGCCCCCTCCGTACACCTGGCTGATGACAACTTGCGCTCGGAGGGCACTGGCGATGAGGAGGACGAGAATACAAGGGCGCATCTCTACCGATTGTACTGGGGCGTGATGCCTCGCAGATTAGCCCACACTTGGTTGATGGCGGCGAGGACGTCGGCAGGCAGAGGGCCATCGTTGGCGGCGGCAAGATTAGCGTCGAGTTGGCTTTGCTTGCTGGCACCCAAGATGATGCCGGTAATCGGAGTGTGGTGCAGCAGCCAGCTCAGGCTCAGACTGAGGAGGCTGCGCCCCGCAGCTTCGGCGATCTGTTTTAGTTCGGCGACCGCGGCGAATTGCGCCGGGTGCCAGTACCGATCAAGGTACATCTGGTTACCATCGAATCGCGTGCCCGGAAGCGGGGCCGTCGCGAGTTGTTTACCGGTCAGCAGACCGCCAGCAAGCGGGTTGTAGCTATATGTTTCGACCCCATATCGGGCGCACATCGGCAGATATTCCGGCTCGATGCCACGGGCGAGTAGGTTGTACATCGGCTGGGAAATTTTCATGGGATAACGGCAGAGGGTCTGCATCTCCGCCACTTGCCACGCCGGGTAGTTCGAACAAGCCAACTGGCGGACTTTGCCCGCATCCACCAATCGGGCCATCGCTTCGAGCGTCTCTTCGATTGGCGTCGCGGGGTCCGGCATGTGGAGGTAATAAACGTCCACGTAGTCGGTCTCGAGACGCGCTAGCGAAGCATCGATCTGCTTAGCAATCGCTTTTGCCGAAAGCCCGATGTCCTCCGGTCCGTCGCCCATCTTGCCGCGAACCTTGGTGGCTAACCGAATCTTGTCGCGACGACCCTTCAGGGCCTTTGCCACAATCTGCTCGCTGACGCCAAGGTTGTAGACGTTGGCGGTGTCGAGGAACGAAATACCTTGTTCGACCGCCGCGTCGATCAGTCGGAGCGAATCGGCCTCGCTGAGTTGCGAGCCAAAAGTCATTGTGCCGAGAACGAATCGGGATGTCATTGAGCGAGAGCCTTTACCACCTGCTCGGCAAGGGCTTGGTAGCCGGCCGGCGAGTAGTGGACGTTAGCGGTGTCGAGAAAAGAAATACCCGGCTCGAACGCCGCGTCGCCTAGTCGGAGCGAAGCGGCGTCGTTGAGTCGCGAGCCAATCGTCATTGTGCCGAGAGCCTTAACCGCCTGCTGGGCAAGGGCTTGATAACCGGCCGACGAATAGTGGACGCCAGCGGCGTCGAGGAACGAAAAACCCTGCTCGACCGCGTCGCCTAGTCGGAGCGAAGCGGCGTCGTTGAGTCGCGAGCCAATCGTCACCGTGCCGAGAGTCTTCTTCGCCTGCTGGGCAAGCGCTTGATAACCGGCCGACGAGTAGTGGACGCCAGCGGCGTCGAGGAACGAAAAGCCCTGCTCGACCGCGTCGCCTAGTCGGAGCAAATCGGCGTCGTTGAGTTGCGAGCCAAACGTCACCGTGCCGAGAGTCTTCACCGCCTGCTGGGCAAGGGCTTGATAACCGGCCCACGAGTAGTGGACGCCAGCGGCGTCGAGGAACGAAAAAACCCGCTCGACCGCCGCGTCGCCTAGTCGCAGCGAAGCGGCGTCGTCGAGCTGCGAGCCAAACGTCACCGTCCAGAGAACGAAGCGGGATGTCATTGGGCGAGAGCCTTCAGCACCTGCTCGGCAAGGGTTTGATAACCGGCCGGCGAGTAGTGGACGTTGGCGGGGGTCTGCCCCGAATGGTCGGCCGAAAACAAGTCGTTGACCGGGATCTTTTCCAACTGCATAATGCGAGCCGCGACAGCATTAAACTTCGGAACGTCTGCCGGTTCACGCAGCGGAGAGATCTTACCGGCCGGAACGGGAGTCGTCGAAGCCCAAATCAATTTAGCCTTGGTTTGCTTCAGCCGCTGCACGATGGAATGGAGGTTCTCGGCGTACTCTTCGAGCGGAACCTGGTGTTTGCCGTCCTCCATAATCTTAAGGTCGTGAAGCCCAAAATTAAAATGGATAACGTCCCACTTGGTATCGCCGAGCCACTCGTCGATCTTGGCCACTCCGTTTCGGGTATGCGCGGCATTTCCCGAGTTGTGGACCACGGTCGCTTTGCCCTTTAGGGCAGCGGTTACAAACGGTGTATAGCCAATCGAGATGGAGTCGCCGATGACCAGGATCTTCAGTTCTTGAGCCCAAACAGGAACAGCAAATGCGAGCAAGAGAAGTAAGCGCATGAGACTCGATGATAAACGAAATCGGGTTCGCTATCGAGCTGTCGATGGGCGCCTAGCTGATTTGCGCTGGGCCAACTTGCCTGCCGGCGGCTTCGTGGGCACCGGTTTGGGGGCGGCCACAGCCACAGGTTCCGGGTAAGCGATCGCCGCGGCCTTGCCCTCGTAGAGCTGCTTATAGACCGCTGCGTTGCGCAGAACCGCTTGGACATAGCCACGGGTCTCGTCGAACGGAATCGTCTCAATAAATTCGGCCGGTTCGCGATAGGATGCAAACGTTCGCCACTTGATGACGCGGGTGCGGCCCCCGTTATAAGCCGCTAACGCCTCGTGCCAATTGCCTTCAAGCGAGTTGAGCAGATGGCGAATATAGTAAGTACCAAGATGAATGTTCACCGTCGGGTCGAAAAGCATATTCGGGCTAAACGTAGCCATGCCCACCCGCCGGGACAGGTCACGACCGGTGGAAGGCAGAATCTGCGCAAGACCGTAGGCGTTCGACCGAGAGACGACCGTCGAGCTAAACTCCGATTCCTGCCGAATCAGCCCCGCGACGACGAAGGGGTCTATCTCCGCCTGCCGCGCGAATTTTTCAAGCGAAGCTCGGTAAGGGATGGGGAACGCCAGTTGCCAGAACTTCTCGCTCACCGCTGCCGCCGGGAAGCTCAGGTATCCCGGCAACATGCCCTTAATCGTCCTTACTCCGCGGTCCACCTGTCCGGCCCGCTGCAGCGAACTTGCAAGCTCCATCGCCAAATGGAGTGGGACTTTCTCACCGCGGGCACCGAAACGCAGTTCGGCTTCGGCCAGGCTGACCAATCCGGCGTCCACCAATAAGCGGGCTCGTTCGATCCGCAGCAAGGTCGCTTGACTCTCTATCGCGGGGATACTCGGTTCCGGAGCGAAGCGCAGCTTGCCGAGCCATCCGTCAGCTGGAGACGCCCCAGGCTTTTCCCGCAGCCGGTCCGCCGCGATCAACGAATAATAGGTGTTGGGGAAACGTTCGACTACGGTTCGGTAGTAAGTAGAATTGTTTGTCAGCCGCCCAAGGAAATAAAGTGCGGTACTTACCTTGTCGGAGTCCGGATAAGTTTCGGCATGCTCGCGGAGTAACTCCGCCGCATTGGGGCGTCGGCGAATATAACTTGACCAAGCCAGTTTCCAATGGCAAAAGGCGGCCTTCTTGTCATTCGGGAAATTGGTCACGCAGGCTTGGTACAGCGGCTCGTAGCTGGCGTACTCGTTTTCGGTCAAGTGGCGATACGCTTCGGCTAAAATGGCTTCCAGATACCACGGCGATTTCGTATGATGGTCGGCCAGCCGCGCAAAAGCGGACCGGCGCAGGGTGTCTTGGTCGGCGCGCCGCGCCGTCTGGTAAAGATAATAGGCTCGCTCGGCATCAACGGCCGAAGATTCTGGTTGGATCGCCTGCAACGCGCTCAATGCGCTCGAGTATTGACGGGCGAAGTAGTCCGCCGCCGCTAATCGGACCTGCGCAAGCTCTCCCGGCACCCCGCGGAGGTCCTGCTTTGCCCGGCCAGGAAGCACGGGAAGAAGCTTTGAGACCCGGGCCATGATGTTTTCCGCGGTGTTATTCGGGGCTCCAAGGGCTCGCCAAGCCTGTTCCGCTCTCGCCGCTTCCGCCGAAAGTGGGTAGTGGAAATAGACCCGGGCAAAGGTGAGTCCCGCTAAATCAAGTCGGGCTGAGGCTTGGTAGGCTTGCGCCAACGCAAGGTCGGCTGCCGGCTGCTGAAGCTGAGGGCGTAGGCGTTCCAGCAGCGCTGTTGCTGCGGACGGTTCACTGACCGAAGCCGCGAGTAGCGCTGCACGGTGCAACAGGGGGGTGTTTGCGCCAGGCGCAACGAGCGGCATAACCGACGCCAAGGTGGCCGGTTGGTCGTGGAGACCGAAGTGCGCCTGGGCAGTGTAGAGCGCTAAATAATCGTCCAGAGCCGGTAACTTTATGCCTTTCAAATGGCGTAGCGCCCCGGCGAAGTCCTCGCCTTCGATTGCTGCCACGGCCAATGCTAGCCGAGCCGTGGGCGCGTTGGCGCGCAAAGCACAGGCTTCTAACATTGCCCGAACTCCGGGCTTGGCCGGTGTCGCGCGCAGTGCTCTCACTTCGCTCTCGCACGGAGCAGCCCCGCGAAGGGTAGCAGCCGTTAGAGTAAGGAGCAGGGCGATTCGCATACCGATCTATCTATTCTGACGCGTCTGACGCCAAATAAGTTGAACCAAAGTTCCGTAATTGATTTGCGGCCTCCGGCTCAATTAGAGCAAAACCTGACATAATGGAGGCGCTCTGGAAATTATGACGACGCACGGATATGGCACGAGCCTATTCAGACGATTTGCGCTCAAAGTTTGTTGCCGCTTATGAGAGCGGGAATACTGGCCTGAAGAAATTGGCGGCAACTTTTCAAGTAAGCCGGGCTTGGGCCGAGAGAATATGGAAGACCAAGCGGGAGACCGGCAGTTCTTCACGGCCTGCGGGAAGGCCACGCGGCTTTCCCAGCCGTCTGACCCCAGAGATCCGACAACGCCTTTGCGTGCAGATCGGCAACCAGCCTGACGCCACAGTTAACGAGTTGCGGGGATGGCTGCAAACCCAGGAAAGCGTAGCCATCAGTCAACAACGGCTCTTGCCGTGATCTTGGAGACGGGACTTCGGTTTAAAAAAAAGCCTGCACGCCAGCGAGCAGGATAGCGCGGAAGGAGTTCGGCGGCGAGAGCAATGGCGGACGACCCGAAACGATTGGTGTTTATCGACGAGAGCGGCGTGACCACGGACAGGACGAAGTTGTATGGACGAGCGCTGCGCGGACAGCGGATTCAGGAAGGAACCCCGGACAGGCGATGGCACACCGTTACCCTGCTCAGCGCGGTTACCTGCCAGGGATGGCAAGCGGTTATGACCGTCGAATCGGCTACGGACGGAGATGTCTTCCTGGTCTACCTGAAATGAAGTGCCATGGATAATCTCTCTGCCCACAAAGTAAAAGGGGTGAAAGAACGGATCGAAGCTGCTGGCGCCAAACTTCGATCTCTCCCGCCCTATTCCCCGGACTTCAACCCGACCGAGCCCTGCTGGTTGCTCTCCCCGCGGCTCTCGCCCTCATCGCACCTGAAATGTATGCGAACGACTAACCCCAGCCTTCCATCGTCCTCCGCCGTGTGCTGACTTATAAGAATGAAACAACCCCGCCGCACCCGTCTGCAACTCCTCGAGTTTGCCCGAAAATTCGCTAACAGCGGCCAATCAAGAGCCGCCTACGCCGCCGGCCTTGGCATCGCCGTCCATACCCTCGACCACTACCGACGCCAACTCCGCC
>JANXMS010000255.1 GCA_025354525.1 Acidobacteriota bacterium | reverse complement strand
AATCCGACGTTGGACAGCATAACAACCCAATAATCGGCTCCGATAACCAACCTCAACTGCAAACAGAGAATCGCACCGACGCAAATGCTTTGCTTTCAACGCCCCTAATCACGGTTTTTGGCTAATTTGGACAACAGTGGTTGAATGTCCAGTCAGGGATGGGCAGGGTCGATCCATTGGCGTTTGTCCTCAGTCGAGCAGGCTAACTTCTTTTTTGAGAAAGTCCAACTCTACTTTCATAGGGCCAATCTGGCGGTAGAGTTCCGCCTTCTCGGGGTCGGTTTCAGGCCGAGCCGGACCGGCCGACTGGGGGGTAAAGATCTCAGGCAGCAACTCCAGCGCCTGCCGCTTCCAACTGGAAACCAGGTTGGGATGGATGCGAAAGGTCTGGACGATTTCCGACACCGTTCGCTGCTCCTTTATAGCTTCCACCGTCACCTTGGCTTTCAAAGTCGGCGAGTGCGTCTTGCGTGTTCGAGGCATTGATTCTCCTTGATTTTCAATGCCCTCTTACACTTAAAAAATAACCGATTTCATGTCTTGTTTTTGGGGGCTACCACAGTCGAAGCCGTGGCGGGAGAAGAAGAAGAGAATGGTACCGTCCGGATCGGCGGCGAGGGCGGCATCGCGGACGGCGGAGGTGATGAGGGAGCGGGTGGCGCGGTGGTCGGTGAGGAGGCGGACGACATAACCATGGGCAGCGGCCATGGCGTCGACGGCGGCTTTGGTGGCGTGGAGGAAGGGTTAGAGTTGGGCGACGGCGGCGACGCGTTTGGCTTGATTGGTGTCCGGGACCTGGGCGAGCGGGAGGGAGCTAAGGAGTAGGGACGAGCGCCACATGGGGGGGGCCTCCGGGGAGTAAGTGGTGGGTGACGTCTTGAGAGTAACTCAAACGGAGTTCGGAGGGGAGAGTGAGTTGGGGCTTCATATTGTGGCCGTTCGCAGCGAAGCCCGGCGCTGGCGGCGTCGCTGGCTGACCCCGGACGACAGGTAGTTACTCCGGTGCGGGCGTTTCCACTCTGCGTTTTGAGTCGGTAAGGGGCCGAAAGTAATTGATTAGCGGCCTCCATCTCAATAGAATCAATGGTTTTCGTAGCGCCCTGCGAGCCTTTAGCCTGATTTCGCGGGGCCCTCCGCAGCACAAATCCCCAAAACTCTAGGAAATTGGCCCAAGTCTGGAGGCGAAAGGTCCCGAAACCCGCTACTCAAGTACGGCCGACACACGCGATGCGACTCGGTGAACTCAGGCACCATCGCGCCGACATTCACTTCTCCTATCTGATCGCTCGGGCTCCATTTAATCGGAAGCGCTGCTGTTCATCCCTTACACACGGCTTACAATTTGGCAGGTTCCCACATCAAAGCTTTACAATCCCGTGGCATTGTATATCTAGGGCTACGACTGACAACATGACAACTCAGACGACATCGCGGCGGGGCTTTATGGGTTTGGCTGCTGGACTGCTGCTGACCGGGGCCAAAGCCGCCAGCGCGGTTCGACCGAACATTCTGCTGATCGTATCGGACGACCTGGGATGGAATGACGTAGGGTTTCGCAATCTGGCGATCCGGACCCCAAATTTGAATTGTCTGGCGGGCAATGGCGTTCGGCTGGAGCAGTACAGGACGATGTCGATTTGCAGTCCGACGAGGGCGGCGCTGCTGACGGGGCGGTCGGCGTTCCGGCTGGGTGTTCCGACCGCCATTCCGATGACGGACGCTTTGCCGGCCAGAGAGCGGCTGTTGCCGCAGATGCTGGGCGCGGCGGGCTATCAGACTGCACTGGTCGGGAAGTGGCACTTGGGGAATATCGCGCCGGAATACTTGCCGCATCGGCGGGGTTTCGATATGCACTATGGCTTTTTGGGCGGCCAGACCAGCTATTTTACCCATCAGGGCGCTGGGAATCGGGTGGACTGGTATCGGAATGGCACGATTTTGAATGAGGAAGGCTACACCACCGACTTGCTGGCGGCTGAAGGCATCCGTTTCATTAAAGAACGGGACAAGGAACGGCCCTTCTTCCTGGATTTATCGCTGAACGCGCCGCACACTCCGCTCGAAGCGCCAGCGGAGCTGCTCGCCAAGTACGCGAGCATTGAAGATCGGGACAGGCGGATCTTTACGGCGATGGTGGATGCGATGGACATGGCGATTGGCAGGGTTGTGGGCGTGTTGCAGGAAGAAGGGATTGCGGACAATACGCTGATCCTTTGGGTGAGCGATAACGGGGGGCAGACGAACATGAACGCAGGCGGCAGCAACGAACCCTTGCGCGGCCAGAAGGGTAGTGCCTACGACGGTGTTTTGCGTGTTCCGGCGCTGGCCGTGTGGCCTGGCGTGTTGCCGCCGGGTCGGATTCACAACAGTCTGTTCACGGTGCTCGATTGGGTGCCGACCTTGGCCGAGGCGGCTGGATTCGACACCGGCGGGGTGGAGCTTGACGGGGTCAGCTTGTGGAAAGAGTTGCGGGGCGGGGAAGCGGTGAAGCGCGGGGCGGTGGTTTTGGGTGGAGGCAATAACTCGGCGGTGTTTAGCGGGGAGTACAAGTTGGTGGAACAGACGATGGGCCAGAACACGGTGCAATCGCTGTTTCGGATCTTCGAAGACCCGAACGAGGAACGCGACGTAAAGGGGCAGTATCCGGAGGTGGCCGCAGAGCTGTTGGCGATTCTGCGGGCGCACCCTCGGGGAACGGCGGATAAGGCAGCGTAGTGGCTTATGGGATTTTATAAAATGATCAAGAATACTTGGACCGTATTGTTAGTTGGATTACTGGGACTTGGCGTTGCGATGCCTAGTGCCGCCCAGCCCGCGGGCATGCAGATGGGCGATGGCGTATGGCTGCGTGATGCCTATTTCGGCGAGGTGGAGACGTTCGATTCGTGCTTGGCGCACCAGCCGGGACAAGGGATGCACCACAACCACGTGCAGCCGGTTTGCCTGCGATTTACGCTGGGCGACAATGTGGAGATCGCTGGCACGGGCCGCACGGGGAGCCTTTATCGGGAGAAGGGGGGGCCGTGGACTCACTCGCCGATTCTTGGGTGGTCGTTGGATGGCTACCCCATTTACGGCCCTTACGGGTACAGCGATGCGAAGAGTTCGACGAGCGCGGTGAAACTGGTGCAGAGCGGCTACCGGCTGCGTTCGATGACGGGGCGAACGTCGCTTCCTGATTGGGCGCTGGGTTACCATCCGAACGTTCCGCAACAGCTTGCCGCCGCGCAGCAGGGCCCGCCGGTAAACGACCGGTTTCCGCTGGGCCGGTATGTGGAAGATTATGAGTTTGTGACTGGTGTCGGGGATCTGGACCAGTTCAACGGTCGGACGACGGTGACGCCTGAATTTCCGAACGGCACTTATGCGTACTTTGTGACGATCAAAGCGGACGGTTCGCCCGCGTTCCCGTACATCCAAGGGATGCAGTACAACGGAACGGTGCGGACGCAAGCTGGGCCTGGCGGGATGGTCGCGGTCCCGACCGATGCTCTGGACTATTTCAACAATGGAGGCTTCACGGGCCCTCAGAGCGCGACCGACCCGCAGCTAAAATCGCTGATCACCGGGAAGCCGCAGAGTTTCGCCCGAGCATTGATCGGGTGGGACCCTTCTACGGGGCCGCAGACTACATGGCCTGGGGTTCAGCCCGCCGGGGCGCGCGAGCCGGGGGGTGGGGTGACGACTCCGGCGGCGGCCGACATACAGCGGATTCGCACGACGGATAGCACGATCTATGTCAACTCGAACAATCTGCCCAGCTATGTGATCGGCCCTTGGTTTGCGGGCAGCATGAACGGAGGGGTGTTTATGAATTGGGCGGCAGCGGTGAACGCGTTGAGCCAAATCCCGCGCGCGCCGCAGGCTGCGGCTATAAAGGCCAACACGAGCTTGGGCACGATCGGCGTGTGGGTGAACGGGGTGGCAATCTTTAATGCCGCCGATGGAGCGTCCTATCGGAACGCTTCGGGCGACGACGCGGGAGGGGGCTTGGTGGTGGCGAACGCGGTGAGCCGGTCCTCGGCTTCGTTGGAGGGTGGCCCGGTGACACCGGGGTCGCTGGTGACGGCGTTTGCGCAGTTCGAAAGCAAATTGGCTACGAGCACGGAAGCGGTTTCCAGCGCGAGTTGGCCGACCACGCTGGGCGGGGCTACGGTGACCGTCGTCGATTCCAGCGGTGCGGCTTTGCCGGCGGAGATTTCGTATGCGTCGCCCAAACAGGTCAACTACCGGGTCCCGGTCGGGGCGGCTACTGGGTTGGCCTCGGTTCGACTGACGGCTGCCGGGGTGACCGTGATGAGTGCGCTCAATATTGTTTCGGTTTATCCGAGCATCTTCAAGCAGAACCTGGAGAATCTGGCTGCGGCCCAAGTGGCGCGGATCCGGGACGGGCGCACGATTTACGAGGCGGTGACGGGGCCGATCACGATTGGGCCGGCGGCGGAGCAGGCGACGTTGATTCTGTACGGCACGGGACTGAATTCGGCTAGCAATGTGACGGCCGCGATTGGCGGTACTTCGGTGCCGGTGGCGTACGCGGGGCCGCAAGGGA
The DNA here is from genome assembly GCA_025354525.1 of Acidobacteriota bacterium. Classification (GTDB taxonomy): domain Bacteria; phylum Acidobacteriota; class Terriglobia; order Bryobacterales; family Bryobacteraceae. The sequence continues at coordinate 2,345 of JANXMS010000255.1, read as the reverse complement.
CGTTTCCGGGATTAGACCAAATCAACATTCCTTTGCCGGCGAGCTTATCGCGGGCAGGCAAGGTGGACATCGTGGTGACCGCGGCGCAGAAGCCGTCCAACCCGGTGCAGGTGACACTGCCGTAGTTTTTGCGTGAGACTCTTCGTAACTGGATCCGGAATTTCGATGAAAAACGTATGGAAATTCCTTTTGCAGGGGAGCGGATTCGGCGAGGCGAAGAACGTAATGGCATGGTTCGCGGGCGGTCGTGTTCGCACGAAGGGAATGGAGCCGGGATGGGAGCAGTTCAGTTTGCTGATCCCGCGCTGGCTGGCCGTTAAGGGATGGCAACTGGAACCAAGATTCTGGAACTTTCTTTTGCAGGAAAGCGGATCCGGCGAGGCGAAGAACGTAATGACATGGTTCGCGGGCGGTCGTGTTCGCACGAAGGGAATGGAGCCGGGATGGGAGCAGTTCAGTTTGCTGATCTCGCGCTGGCTGGCCGTTAAGGGATGGCTACTGGAACCAAGATTCTGGAAATTCCTATTGCAGGGGAGCGGATTCGGCGAGGCGAAGAACGTAATGGCATGGTTCGCGGGCGGTCGTGTTGCCATGAAGGGAATGGAGCCGGGGCGGAAGCAGTTCAGTTTGCTGATTCCGCGCTGGCTGGCCGACGAGGGACCGGCGGAAGTCGTGATTACTGCCGACGGAAAACCTAGCAACGCGGTCTATGTGAATATCAAGTGATGGGACGCTGGTGGTTGTTTTTTCTTACCGTTTCGGTGCTTCTGGGGCAGCCGCGAATGGATCCGCGCATTGATCCGTGGATCCGTTCGGGGCTGCCTGCTGGAGCTAGGGCCATCGGCCCGGACGTGCATCGCGTGACCGTGGACGACCGCGCTGTGACGGTGGAATCGGCCGGTTTGTCGATGCAGTCGTTCGGGCCATTAGAGGCGCGCCCGTTTGATGGGGGAAAGGGGATCCGCCGGTTTACGTATCGAATTCCCCGTCGGCCGGTGGCGGCGGCCAAGCCGGTTGCGGTGCCTTTGGGCGTGATGGGGAGCTTTCTCACTGGGGTGCCGCTCTATAATCAGGCCGGGATACAGGCGTATCGGGACCAGAATCTTTGGCATGCCGATGTGATCGCTCCCTACAAAGCGCCCCTGTCCCCGCTTTTGCAGGCGCTGCTGGACCGTCGGGACGCTCACTCCCCGCTGATTGGGTTCGCCTTGGATGGGTACCCGATTTATGGGCCCTACGGTTGGGATGGGCAACAGAGGGTGCGCGGATTTCGGTCTTCCTACCGCTTGCGAGGCGGGAACACGCGGCGTCGGCTTCCGGCGGGCGAAGAGTTAACGCCGGCGCAGGAAGGGCCCCCGATGAATGCGGAGTTCCCGAACGGAACGTTCGTGGAAGATTACGAATATGTGAAAGGGCATGGGGACTTGGACGAGCACAATAGCCGTTTCGGCAAGACGCCGGACTTTCCGGGCGGGACCTACGCCTATTTTCTGGCGACACGGGAAGACGGCACGATGGCCTACCCTTATTTGATTGGCCCGACGTATCGAGGAGAGTTTGATCACGGGGATCAGCGCGACTGGAGGCCGCTGGGTACGGCGAGTGGCTTACGTCTTTTCACAAAGGGCGGGGATTGGCGGGTGGGAGAGCCGGTCGCCTTCGCTGTGGCCAGCCCGCACTCGGTGCTGGAGCGGGTCCATGAGAAAGAGATGCACGTGCTGGTGATCTCGGAGGACTTGGGCTGGTTTGACCATATCCACCCGGATGCGGTGACGCGCCAGTTTTTTGCTGGGACGCACGTCTTTCCCCACGCTGGGGTCTATTGGATCTATGTGGATCACACTCCGCCGGGACAGACGCAGATGATCGCCCGGTTTCGAGTGACGGTGGGGGGTCCGCCTGAGCCGCGCGTTCCGCTGCTCGACGCGGGCACGCGCGAGGTGACGGTGGCGGGAGTTCGTGCTACGTTGACGACTCAGGGACCGCTCGAAACGGGCCGGGATATTTCGTTCCGCTTCGGGCTTACGGAGGCGACGACAGGCAACGTGATCACCGATCTTCAGCCGTACTTGGGGGCTTGGGGGCATATCCTTTTCGTCCGCCAGGAGGGCGATGAGGTGATCCACGCTCATCCGCTGGAAGCGAACGCCGCGCCGCTGAGCCCGTGGGTTCATTCTCACGCGATGCCGGGACCGAGTCCGGCCGAGTGAGGTGGACCCCATTGGCTAGACACGAAAGTAAGTGAGTCTTAAGTGTATCGAGGGGCTGATTACCGAGACCAGGATGACACAGTTGGTCACGATTAGGTAAACTGTTTTCCACCTGAGTGGAGGATAGGGCAACGC
>JANXMS010000250.1 GCA_025354525.1 Acidobacteriota bacterium | reverse complement strand
GCGTTGCCCTATCCTCCACTCAGGTGGAAAACAGTTTACCTAATCGTGACCAACTGTGTCATCCTGGTCTCGGTAATCAGCCCCTCGATACACTTAAGACTCACTTACTTTCGTGTCTAGCCAATGGGGTCCACCTCAGCAGCCACCTGTCGAGGGATATGCCTGGTTCGTCATCGAACAGCGGCAGATACACATCGGCCAGGCTCTCGCCTTGAGGGCCGTACTTCTTAAGCCGGAGCAGGCGCAGCATTTCTTCGAGCTGCGTCACCCGCATTTCGGCCCACTTGCGCTTGGCTTGTTCCTGCGTCAGTTGGGCTACTAAGGCAGCTAACTCAGTGGTGACTTGGGGGAGAGAAGCAGCCATTTCGAAGTTACTTAGAGTGTGTCCCACTTAGTAACGATGAACCACTCGGTTCTTGACTCTTTGATGCGGCGGTGAGGCCGCGAAACCAGGGTCGTGGCTTGGCCAAGGTGAGGTCGATCCCGTTCAGCAGAAGGGCGAGTTCGCCGGGGCGTAGAGTGATGCGAGATTGGCCGGGTTGGGTGACGGGCCAGGCGAAGCGCCCCTTCTCGAGGCGATTGGAACAGACCCACAGGCCGCTTCCGTCAAAGACGAGGACTTTGAGGCGAGTTTGTTGACGGTTGGTGAAGAGAAAGAGGTGACCGCTGAGGGGATCTTCGGCGAGGGAGTCTCGGACGAGACCGAAGAGGACGTCGAAGCCCTTACGCATGTCGATGGGGTTGGCGGCGGCAAAGACGCGGGTGGCGGTGGTGAGGCCGAATAGGATCAGGCTTCGAGACACGGAGGAGGAGGCCATCGAGTTGGTCGGCGATGTGGGGGAGGGCGCTCCAGGTAGGTTCGAGGCGGCGACCGTTGCGGAGGACGATGGCGAAGGAGCCGGGAGGAGATGGGGGGAGGTTGATTTCGATGAAGGCGGGGGTAGGGGCACGGCGGCGGTAGGAGTCGAGGGTCGAGAGGGAGAGGTGATGGGCGGCGCAGAAGGCGGCGCGGGTTCGGCCGCTGGACTGGTAGGCGGCAAGGAGCTGCTGAATCTCGATGGTGGTGCGGCGGGGAAGGTGGGGTTGGGGCATCACCCTACGAAATCAGATTTGCGGGACGACGTAAACCATGGGGTTAGTCGTTCGCATAGTGCGCCAGCGCAAGCTGGCAGGAGATAGTTGATGAGAGTTCAATACGGAAAAGATGTAGCAAGTCATTCCGGCCCCGAGTCATGCGGAGTCGCTCGCGAGGGCGACGCTGAAGCGTTGACAGGGGAAACCGGCGGGTCAGCCAGGGAGCCGCGAAATCAGAAATCCGGGACGCCGACGCCGTTATGCGATGCGGAAGGCAAAACGGACCAGGGCGATAAAGGCGAGTCCTGGGACGGTCCTGCGCGGTCGGAGACCCTGCACACGCCGGGAAGTTTCCTGCACAGAAGCTGGGAGATCTCCGCCGTGCCCGGCGCGACGACGCCGGGCAACTCAGGGAAGGCCCAGTGCCACAAGCCTGAACAACCAGCGGTGGAGAAGTCGGATGCGTTCATACTACCTGAGAAGCCGTCGAACAAGGGAGACAATTCCGCGGAGATGGTGGAGGGAAGGAGCGCAGTCAAAGGAAACGCCGATCGGGTCTCCGTACCCCGGACTCAGAGCCGGATCAGTTGTGCGTCGATGGGCCTGGGAGGTGTACGTGAGGCAGCGCGCCGGGATCGGCGGCTGCGGTTCACTGCGCTCCTGCATCCCATCACGCCGCAGCTACTTGTGGACAGCTTTTACCGCCTGGTGTGGACGGAGTTACGTGGCGGGAGTACGAGAAGATCCTTCCTCAATGGTCCAGGTCGGAGCATTGCAGGCAACGCCGTCGCGACGGGTTTACATACCAAAAGCGAATGGTCGTCAGCGACCGTTGGGGATTGCCTCGATTGAGGAGAAGATAGTGCAGCAGGCCGTTGTCACGGTACTGGGTGCGATTTATGAGGAGGATTTTCTTGGCTTTTCGTACGGATTCAGACCGGGGCGCGGCCAGTATAACGCGTTGGACGCTCTCACGGCTGGGATCAAGAGGTGGATGCGGACATCCTGGCGATTCCGACGAAGTCGAACAGGATTCCGGCCTGAAGTCGAACCGTGATCGGAGCGAAGCGACGCTGGTGTATTGATTGTGGAATAAGTGTTCGGCTTCGTCAACTCACCGAGCCATGGAAGCACCCTCCGGAGCGCAGCGGAGGCACAGACGCCCAAGCCGGAAAGGGGCTCGGGGAAAGGGGCGCCGCCTCGTTCCCCGATCAGCGCGTAGCAACCCCGGCAGAGCTTTATCCTGCCGGCTCGGCCCCTCCTTTCTGCTTCCGCATCGAGTCCCCTCGCATCTCAATCCGGTACGCATTATGCACCAACCGGTCGAGAATTCCGTCGGCCACCGTCGGATCCCCAATCTGCTCGTGCCACTTACTCACCGGCATCTGTGAAGTTAGAATCATTGATCGCACTTGGTACCGATCCTCGCAGATCTCCCAAAAATCCCGACGCTCCTGCTCCTTCATCGGCGTCATCGCCCAGTCGTCGACCACCAAGACATCAATCCGGCTCAGCCGCGCCAACAGCGTCCGAAAACTACCATCCGCTCGGGCTATTTCGAGGTCCCGAAATAGCGCCGCGGCGCGCACATAGTAAGCGCTATAACCATCTCGACACGCCTTCTGCGCCAAGGCACAGGCCACGAAACTCTTGCCCACCCCCGTTGGCCCCAAAACGAAGACATGCTCGTGATTCTTCACCCACCCCGACTCCTTCGACAGCCCACGAATCACACTCTTGTCAAGCCCCCGCGCCGCTCGGAAATCGATATCCTCCACGCAGGTGTTACCGCGCAGATTTGCCGCCTGTAGCCGCCGTGCCAGCGCCGGATTCTGCCGCCGGTTCCACTGGTGATCTACCACCATCGCCACAGCCGTTCCAGAAAGCTGATCCCCCATCCCTGCCTCTTGTTGCTGCTGTTGGAGGGCCTCCATCATGCCGTGCAGCCGCATCGCGGCCAGTTTGTCCATCATTGGTTGTTTCAGCATGGTTGCTCGTATTCGAAGTACGCAGCACCACGAATGTTGTCGCGGCCAGTGGGAGACGCTGGCTCGCTAGACGGCACGAGGGGCAGACGGTCGAGCGAGTTCTTAACGATCGACGCCACGCTTTTGTAGCGGCACGCACCGGTGCGCAGCCCCCCACTCGGCGGCCGCCCCCATGCGGAGGGGCCGAGTATTGCATGGCGAGCCGAATGATGCCCAGACACACTCGGTATCCGCCATGATCCGTTCAAGCAGTTGGGAGGTGAACGGACCCGCTTTTCCTCCCCACTCTTTTCTCCCCACCCAAGGATCCTCGAGGCAGTCCATTCCAGGTGAGCCTGATGACTGTGGGAACGATGCTCAAGAGTGGTACTGACGTGCCCGCGCGTGCGGCTGCGTAGATGCGAAGCGACCCGCCATCACAATCACAAACGGTAGAATCACTTATGCGATTCCTCGCCCTACTCCTCCCCCTCCTCACCTGCTCGCTACCCGCCCTTCCCCAAGCCCCCCCAAACAAACCCGTCGTCTGGATCCTCTCCACCGGCGGAACCATCGCCGGCCAAGGCGCCTCCTCCTTGAGCCTCACCGAATACAAAGGCGGCGTCCTCACCGGCCTCGACCTCGTCCAAACCGTCCCCGAAATCGCCCTCATCGCCGACGTCAAAGTCGAGCAAATCGCCAACGTACCCAGCTCCAACATCACCATCGCCCACTGGCTCACCCTCTCGAAGCGCATCAACCAAATCTTCTCCGAACACCCCACCACCGCCGGGGTCGTCATCACCCACGGCACCAACACCATGGAAGAAACAGCCTACTTCCTCAACCTCACCGTCAAGCACGACCGCCCTGTCGTCCTCGTCGGCTCCATGCGCCCCGCCACCGCCATCAGCGCCGACGGACCTCTCAATCTATTAAACGCCGTTCGCACCGCCGCCTCCCCCGCCGCCCGCGGCAAAGGCGTATTGGTCGTCCTGAACGACGAAATCAGCGCCGCCCGAGACGTCACTAAAACCAGCACCCTCCGCGTCGAAACCTTCCGCTCCCCCGACCTCGGCTACCTCGGCTTCGTCGACGGCGATAAAATCAGCTTCTACCGCTCCCCCACCCGACGCCACACCACCGCCTCGGAGTTCGACGTTTCCAACCTTCAGGAGCTTCCACCGGTCGAAATCCTCTATTCCTACGTCCAGCCCAATCCCGTTCTCATCGAAGCCCTCCTCGCCAACGGTGTCAAGGGCATCGTCATGGCCGGAACCGGTGCCGGCCTCGTCTCAACCGTCGAAAAGAACGCCCTCGCCAAAGCCAAGGGAACCGTCATCGTCCGGTCCAGCCGCACCGGCAGCGGCCGCGTCCCCGCCCGCGAAGATTACGACCCCCTCGGCCTCATCGCCGCCGACAATCTTAACCCACAAAAATCCCGTATCTTATTGATGCTCGCGCTCACTAAGACCACCAACCCAGCCGAAATCCGCCGCATCTTCGACGAGTACTAAGTTCGCCCTCCCCAAGCAGCACCCACGTTCCTTCGAACCATGTGATAGCGTAAAACTCCCGGACAACCTATAGTCCGGCAAAGGAGAAACATCCATGTTCGCAAACAATAGATGGATCCACTCAGCAGCAATGCTCCTAGTCAGTTCAGTTACGGCGTTCCAAGCGAACGCTCAAACCCCGGCGTGTTACACGCTGGAAAGCCTCCAGGGCTCATTCGCGACCATCGGCACCTATGGGCCGCAAATCGCCATCGCCCTTGCAGTCAGAAACCATGACGCCCTCGGTAACTTCTCAGCTACCGCCATTAACAACATTCCCCGAGCAGGCTCCACCACCGGAGAAAGAATCATCACACCGAACACCAATGCTGGAACATACGCCATCAACTGCAATGGATCCGGCGTCGTCACACGTGTCGCTACTTTAGCCGACGGCACCAGCGTGCCCAACTTCGATGACTTCCTCGTCACGGAAGGCGTCGTGGAAAACGGAAAACTCCGCGCAACCACAATCGTCGATGCGCAGCGCACCCCCAGCTCCATCGTTCTCGGCGGCGTCTTTCTAAAACGGAAGTATACCCGCCGACCCGAAGGATGCTTCACCCAGGAGAGCCTCCAGGGTTCCTATGGCGTCGAAGGCTTCTATGGCGTCAACGTCGCGTTGGCACTCCAGGCGGAGACGTTAGATGGAAAGGGAAACTTGATACGCTCAGGCGAACTCAACCAGCCAAATGTCACTTCCGCCACCGGAGCAAGAATCGTCGGTACCGTCAGAAGTGAAGGAACTTATACCGTCAACTGCAATGGCACCGGCATAATCAGCCGCATCGTCACCCGGCCGGATGGAACTAAAGCAACCGCTCTTGATGACTTCATCATCACCGCCGGTATCGAGTCCAACGGAAAACTCCTCGCCACCACCATTGTTGATGCGCAGAGAGATCCCAGCGTAATTCTTCCCGGCGGCGTTTTCATAACCCGCTTGCATACCCTCCGGCCCTCGCTGTCCGTACCAACCCCGACCGTCCCATCACAGACGGTCACCACCGCCCTTGCCGGACCGAAAAACCTCACGGCCACGTCGAAATCGGTGCAACTGGACGCAACCGGCTCCACCAGTGCCGATGGCAAACCGCTAACCTACGCCTGGACCATGGCTCAAGGCAGCCCCGTCGCCGCAATCCTTAGTGCCAACACCGGTACCCCCCTCGTGCAGTTTTCGCAGGGACGCGGTGCGTACACCTTTGTCTTGACGGTAACCGATTCCTCCGGAGCCACCGCCCAAGACACCGTAACCGTTGACTACCGAGGCAACTAGACGCGCCCTGCTCCGCCGCTCCATCGCTCCACAAGCACCGGCCCAGCGGAGCCCCTCCTCTTCCGAAGAAAAGAAATCCTTCACGTCGGCTACGTCTCGCAGGGACGCGGTGTCTACACCTTTGACTTAGCTGTGACCGATTCCACCGGAGCCACCGCCCGAAATACCGTAACCGTAGACTATCGGGGGAACTAAACGCGCCTTGCTCCGCCGGGCCATTGCTCCACAAGCACCGGCCCAGCGGAGCCCCTCCCCTTCCGAAGAAAAGAAAT
>JANXMS010000249.1 GCA_025354525.1 Acidobacteriota bacterium | reverse complement strand
GCGTTGCCCTATCCTCCACTCAGGTGGAAAACAGTTTACCTAATCGTGACCAACTGTGTCATCCTGGTCTCGGTAATCAGCCCCTCGATACACTTAAGACTCACTTACTTTCGTGTCTAGCCAATGGGGTCCACCTCAGCCGATCTCGGAGCCAAGTACGCTTGCTCGCCTCTCGCCGACGAACTTTCACCGAAGAGCCACTCAGAGTCGCAGGGCGCGATTAACTAAGGCCGCCTGAAGAGTATACCGAATGAGGGTCGCGCTTAAGCGCTCGCAAGTTCGCCTCATCAAGTCGCAAGCTGATCCGCCGCCGACATTCCACACGTTCTAGCGATTCTTGGCAACCCACACGTCGCGGAACCTGGTGGCCAAACCCGCCCGCGCGCTTCTCCGACATCCCGCCATCTCCTTAGTTTTGCAGCACTGGGGCTAAAAGCCGCCCGCCTGAAAGGCGGGCGGCCTAAACTAAAACGACAGCTTCAGAGCCAACTGCACCGCGCGGGGATCAAACGTGCTCGATACCCGACCGAAGGCAGCCGACGTAACGTCCACCGTCGGAGCCGAGAAGTTGGTTTTGTTAAGCAAATTGAAGAACTCGCTCCGGAACATCAGCTTGAAGCGTTCGGTGAGGGCAAAGCTCTTGGCCACCGTGAAATCGACCTGATACAAAGGGAAGCCGTAGACGACGTTGCGGCCGAGATTCCCGAACGGCGAATTCGCATTCGGAATCGCCAAATTGGCTCGGTTGAAGTAGTTCGTGTAATCGCGCACCGCATCGGGAGCCTTAGCACCCAGCGCGGGGTCGATCAAATTCGGCCGCAAGGCGACGTTGCCGAGGAAATCAGCCTGGCCGTCCGACAACCGGGCGTCGTTATCCGGGTAGCGAAGGTTCAGCGGCTGACCCGACGTCAACGTAATGATCGACGCCACATTCCAACCGCCCAATACGTAGTTCTTCTTGAAAAACGGCAGATCGTAACTGAAGCTAGTGGTCGAGTTAAAACGTTGATCGAAGCTGGAAGCGCCCCGATCATTCTTCGGGTTGCGGATGTCCTGCGGATTCGGCGAGCCGCCGTTAGTCCCTTCGAGCACTTGGCCGACGTTGTCAATCGCCTTCGAGTAAGTGAACGAGCTGAGTAACTGCAAGTACTTACCACGCTGCTCGAACTTCATTTGCAGGCCGTTGTAGTTCGAGAACCCGGTCGGCACCACAGAAGTGATGTTCCCAAAACCGGCGTACGGCCGACGAGCTTGCAGCGTACCGAGCGTCGTCAAGCCCTGCGCCTGCTCCGCCGCAGTGATCGGCCGAGCCTGGTTGAAGTCCCCGAGCAGCGGCAACAGGCTCCCCTTGTTCCCGACATACGCCACGTCGATCAGCGTATTCTTCAGCAAGTTGTATTGCAACGAAACGTGCCAATTCTGGATGTAGCCAAACGGCATATCCCGTTGCGTGTACAGAATCACGTTGCTCGGCAGGTTCGTCGGATACCCTTGCTCGCGCGTCCGGAAGCAGTTGTCAAAGCTATTGCCCCCACAAAGGTTTCCCAAATTCGCTGCCGAATTCTGCCGCGAAAATCGAGTCACAAACGGTGCGTTCGTACTTAGCAGTTCAGAGCTGGCCATACGGTTCCAGTAGTTGTAACCCAAACCATAACCGCCCCGAACCACCGTCTTCGAATTGACCTTATAAGCCGCCCCGATCCGAGGAGCAAAGTTATTCTTGTCCAGGTTACGCAGCGCGCGTTCGGATATGCTGCCGCCCTTCGTCACTTCCAGTTGATTCGTCGCCGGGTTCCAGTTGGCCAATTTGTCATCCCCGTCGTAGAAAGGCGAAGTCAACTCATAGCGAAGCCCTAAGTTCAGCGTCAGCTTGTCAGAAACCTTGAAGTCGTCCTGGAAGTACCACCAATGCGCCTGCTGACGAACCTTGGCCTCCACCTGCGTAGCGATCTGATAAGACGCCCGAGCGCCCGTGTAGAAATCGGCCAGCGCATAAATGGTGTTGTTCGCCGTACCGTCCGCGGGTCGACTGTAAAGCCCACCATACCCATCAATGCCATAAAGCGGGTTTGTATCGTCCACCATTATGTTAAGTTGCAGCAACTCATATCCCATCTTGAACGAGTGCTTCCCAACAATCTTACTCAGATTCAACCGCGAATTGATCGTCGTCGGAAACTGAGCCTGCGGGTTCGTCGATTGTCGACCGATCCGCCCAAAGCCCACGATGTCCTGCGGAGTTACTCCACCACGAATCCGGTCGCCTGTCGGCAGGCCAGAGATGCCGAACAAATCTTGCATGCTCTGGCCCCCCACTTGCGCCGGCAACCGATCCATCCCCAGCCGCGTCACGGAGAACCGATACTCAATCACCTCCGTCGGCGACTTAGTAAAGGTCAAACCCATGGTGCCCTGTTGGTTGTAAGTGTTCAAAAAGCCGAGCGCGTTGCCGCCCGAAAAGCCCGTCACCAAACCCGGCTGTTCAATGTCCTGCCGCCGTTGGCTATACCGGAAAAACGAACCCAACCGAGCAGAAATCGTATGATCCAGCTGTAATTGATTAGCGGTCCGTCGACCCCTACCGAGCCGACGCGACGGTCGGCTTTGAGAAGAGTTGCCGAAAGGTCTCGGTGACGGATCCAGATCCATTCTTCCGTGCGGTTTGGGCAAGACTGGCGAAGGTCGCAAAGGC